>CACHRU010000001.1 GCA_902582345.1 uncultured Pelagibacteraceae bacterium
ACTGAGTTTATGGATATTTATTTTACCCTTTGTGGCAATTAATTTTTGTTTATTAATATCTATAAATTATGAGTTTTTAGACGGAACAATATTTTCCGTTGATCAACTTGGTAGATCAAATTTTGTAATACCCTATATTGATGGAAGTCTGTCTATTAGTAGAGCTTCAAGAACTTTCCCGCAATATCTAATTTTTAAACCCTCAATGATAATTTGTGCAATAATGTTATACTTTTATTGGCAAAATAATAATAAGTTAGTTAATAGCTTTTACGAAACAAAAAATATTAATTATAAATTCAAAATGTTTGGGATTTTATCTGCAGTTTTTTTGGTAATTCACTCAATATTTTTAGGAATAAAATTTGATATTCAAATTTATAAGCTTTTCAGAAGAGTGGTTCTTTTATTATTTATTATATTTGAAATAATAGCTCAAGGTATACTTGTCTATAATTTTTTTAAATTGAAAGAGAAAATAAAAAATCTTTTTAATTATAAAATTTTAAAGTGCAAAATTTTATTAGTTTCTACTTTATCTGTAATCGGATTATTGAGCATTCCTCTTCTTGTAACAAAAGGTAACACACATATTAAACACGCACTGGAATGGAACTTTTTTTTAGGGGTTATATTATTTTATCTTTTGACTAGGTTTTTATGGAGAAGAACCACTTAAATTTCTAGGCTTTCGCCCAGAAATTTAGTAGTTTTGGTTCGTCGTTGTAGGCGCTACCGCCGAACCTCCCGATCAACCATTTTAGCGCTACTCAGCTGATCTTTCTGCCCTTTAAGCTTGAACCTCTCGGCTTTTCCCTAAATGGCCAGTTAAGAGTTGCCTCTTAATTGATTACATTAAATCACATTAAAAAATAATTTATATCACTTTATGGTTGTTAATTTCTATTGTCTGTGGATTAAGTGGATAATTGTTTATTGAAAGTTTTATCAATCCACCCCCCGCCTAAAACTTTAAATCCTTTCATATCTTGATTGTAAAAAACACAGGCTTGGCCTGGTGAAATCCCTGTTTCTTTTTCTAGTATCTCTACATCAGCTTTATTATTATCTATATTAATTTTTGCTTTAAGCAATTTACCTGTTGATCTAACTTTAATTAAGATTTCTTTTTCAAAGTCTTTATTACTACCAAGAATGTTTAAATCTCTTAATTTCATTTTTTTTATAATCAATGCCTCCTTTGGACCTACTGTAATAGTGTTTGAAATTGAGTTAATTCCTATAACATAATATGGGTCCTGACTTGAAAGTTTGATTCCTCTTCTTTGACCAATAGTATAATTAATTATTCCCTCGTGTTCACCCAGTTTTTTACCATTTAAACCTACAATATCACCTTTCTTAAAAGACTCAGGTCTAAATTTTTTTATAACAGAGCTGTAGTCACCATTAGGGACAAAACATATATCTTGGCTATCAGGTTTTTGAGCAACATTTAGATTTAAATTTTTAGCAATTTCTCTTGTCTCGCTTTTATCTATTTGTCCAAGAGGAAATCTTAAAAAGTTAAGCTGTTCTTGAGTAGTTGAAAAAAGAAAATAACTTTGATCTCTTGAATAATCTTTTGCTCTATACATCAAGGCTTTATCGCCACCCTCTACCCTAGTAACATAATGACCAGTAATTAATGCATCTGCATTAAGATCTTTTGCGTATTTAAATAAATCTCTAAATTTAACTGTTTGGTTACATTGCACACATGGAATTGGTGTTTCACCCGCATTGTAGCTATCAATAAAAGAGTCGATTACCTCTGTCTTAAATTTTTTTTGATAATATAAAATTTTATGATTAATATTTAAATTTTCTGAAACTCTTTTAGCATCTAGTATATCCTGTCCAGCACAACATTGTCTGCTCTCAGTTGAATTTTTAGGGTCATTATAAAGTTTAAGGGTAATGCCAACAACATTGTAGCCATCTTTTTTCATCAAGCCGGCTGCAACTGAAGAATCAACTCCTCCTGACATGGCGACAACCACTTTAGTATTTTTTGGTTGTTTATTTATCCCTATAGAATTAATCATGAAATGTATATATTATAATTTGAGAAAATTTTCCATAATGCATTTTGATTTTGAGCCAGGTGACTTAGTTATAAACCCAAAAAATAGAGACTGGGGTATTGGTCAAGTTCAATCTATAATTAAAAATAAAATCACTGTAAATTTCCAAAATTGTGGTAAAAAGGTCATCAATTCAGAAGTTATTGTTTTAGAAAAAGTAAAAAAATGAATTTTTTAGAAATAAAAGAAATAACAGAAAAATTAATAGAAACCGTTCAATTAGCGGGTCAAGAATCTATGCGATTGTATAATGAAGGGGTTAAAGTGACAATAAAAGATGATAATTCACCAGTTACTAATGGAGATATAAAAGTAAATGATTTGATTACAAAAAAAATCAAAAAACTAACTCCTAACATACCTATAATTTCAGAAGAAACAGTGGATTTAAAAAAAGAAAATACAGAAAGAATTTTTTGGCTAATTGACCCAATAGATGGAACAAAAGAATATATAGCGGGCAAAGATGAGTATACTATTAATGCTGCATTGGTAATAAATAAAAAACCGGTAGCCGGACTTGTGGGAGTACCTAAAAAAAAACGTTTATTTTATTCATTTGGAAAAAATGAGAGTTATCTTTTGGAAAACGATATCAAAAAGAAAAATAATTGCTCAAAAAAAACACCCAAAAATGAAATCATAGCACTTTCAAGCTCAAATAATCCCTCATCAGAGATACAAACGAGGCTCAAAGATTACAATGTAAGTTCAACAGTAAAAATGGCAAGCTCTTATAAATTTTGTGTTATAGCTAGCGGAGAATATGATATTTACGCAGCTAAAGAGAGAGCAATGGAATGGGATTATGCTGCGGGCCACGCAGTTGCAGAACAAGCTGGAGCAATAATTACTACATTAGAGGGAAAACCTTTTTTATATGGAAAAAGCGATTATAAAAATCCCAGCCTTTTAATAATGAGAGCAAAAAATTTAAATGGTTAAAACAATCTTGATCATTTTGGTATCTGTAAGCTTATTCGGGCTAATAGTTTTTATTTTGGTTAAGAATGCTTTAAGAAGAAAATTAAATTTTTTAATTGAGGAAGAAAAAAAAAATAAATCAAATAATCTTAAATAATTTATTAAATTCGGCAGTCTCCATATCTAAAACTCTTTTTGAAAGTTCAAAATCAAAACCATTCCTTGCTAAAATTCCCATATCTTTTTTGTAAAAAAGCTCTCTATTTTTTTCAGGTCTTGTTGGCCCAATTCTTCTTCTTTTACATAACTTCAAAGCAGATACAAAATCTGGTTCAATTTTTTCCTCTTTTATTTTTTCTATAGTTTTTTTAATAAATTTGCTATCCACACCTTTTCCAATTAATGTTTTACTAATTTTATTTAATGAATATCCTCTCTTTAAGTACATTCTCGCTTTTGACTCTGAATACATTTCGTCGTTTAAAATTTTGCTTTTTTCAAGATTATTTAAAATTTCATCTATTATATTAGAAACTTCTTTTTTTGAATTTTTGCCCTTAATTTTGGTTAAATATTTCTTCAACAAATAAACTTTTAATTGTTGTTTTGAAGGATTATAGTTTTCGAGATAATTATAGGCAAGATCTCTTAAATTAGTAGTAAGGTCATCAAAATCTTTTTTATTTGTTATGGGATTCATGAAGTTAATATACTATATTATTTTTTAATGATTAATAATTTTCAAGAGTTTTTGACATACGAAAATATATATTTGGTTGCAAACTTAGGTATTATACCCTTTTGGTTATTGCTTATAATTGCCCCAGGTCATATGTTAACAAAGTTTTTGACCCAATCGATCATTCCTGCTCTTTTACTAGCTTTTGCTTATATCTATTTGGGATATAATATTTTTTTATCTGGAAACATTTTCGATGGTTTTAATTTATATTATGGTATCAATGAACTTTATGCTGTCTTTTCTGATGAAGCTTTTTTATTAATTTTTTGGTTACATTTTTTATCTATAAGTTTATTTGTAGGCTCGTGGATTGCTAGTGATTCTATAAAGTATATGGTGCCAAGATTTTTCACTGTTATATCTTTGATAGCAACTTATTTTTCAGGACCCGTTGGTTTGGTAATTTATTGGTTAATAAGAATATTTTTTGCAAAAAAAATAAATTTTAATGAATAGATCTTTCGATTTTTACTTCGATTTCATAAGCCCTTACGCTTTTCTAGCTCATAAACAAGTAATTAAGTTGGCTAAGCAAAAATCTTTTAATATTAATTACAAACCAATTCTACTTGGAGGTCTCCATAATTTGCATGGTATTACTGCACCAGCATTCATACCTTCAAAAGCAAAGTTTATGATAAGAGATTGTAAAATGATCGCAGAAAAAAATAAAACAAATTTCAAATTTAATTCATATTTTCCAATTAAAAGTTTAAATCTTATGCGAGGGGTATTTATAGCTCGAGAAGATAATTTTCAAGTTTTTTATATTGATAAGATTTTTGAGGCTATCTGGCGTGATGGTTTAAATATGAACGATCAAAATATAATAGATAGAGTTTTAAAAAATTTAGATATTAATCCAAAAACATTTTATTTAAGATCTCTTAACGAAAATATTAAAGATGAATTAAAAAAAAGAACAAATGATGCTTTTAATAAAGGAATATTCGGAGCCCCGACCTTTGTTGTTAATAATAAAATATTTTGGGGTCAGGATAGACTGGCATTTGCATTAGATGAATTAAATAAATAGTTATTTTTTTTCTTTAGTTATTACTTCGAAACCAGCACTTTTAAGAGCATCAAATCCGCCTTCAGCATTTGCCACGTTTTTAAATCCCATTTCTTTAAGAGCTTTTGTTGCTAAAGCTGATCTAAATCCCAGCGCACAGAATAAAACAATATTTTTTATTTCTCCAATTTTTTTTTCTTGGTAGTATGAGCTTTTAGGATCCAGCCAAAACTCTAACATTCCTCTAGGTATATGTATTGAGTCTTTAATGGTACCTTCGTTCCAAAGTTCTCTAATATCTCTGATATCGATTAATGTAATCTCACCTTTCTCAACAGCTGATTTTATCTCTTCTGCTTTCATCACTTTAATAGTTTTATTTGCTTCCTCAACAAGCTCTTTAGAAGATTTTATATTCATGATAATAAAGCTATATAAAATTTTACATTATGAAACAATTAAAAAATAGATCAGATACAAGTTTTATTAAAAAATTATTTGTAAAAATTTGTAGAAAATTTGGTTTTGAATTAATCGATCAAAATAATTTTTTCATTCCAACTTCAAACTCGGTCATGGGTCAAACGATAAGTAAACCGGGTAAAAAATCTATTAATATTCCTTTAGGTGAAGTAAAAATTACAAGAAATATTAAAAGTTTAGACATTATTATTAGATCTTGCGCAAAAGTAAAAATGTTGACACAGAATAAAGAGAGAATTTTTAAAAAAGAGAAAATAGAATATACCTTAAGATCGATTAATTCTTTATTAAAATCTATAAATTTCGCAAAAAATTTTTTTAAAAATATAGATTTTAAAATCATTATAGTTGATCATGAATCTGGTGAGGATAATTTAAAGAAAATAAAAGATATTTTTATATTAAATAATCTGAATTTTAAATTAATTAATCTTGATATTGAGGAATATAAAGACACTATTTCAGAATTAAATTATCAGAAGAAAAAGGTTAGTGAAAACCAAATCTCTAATATGTGTAACATCAACAAATCTTTAGATTTATCTAAAAATAGTACTGATTTAATTTATTTCGTAGAAGATGATTACTTGCATAAAAGAGAAGCTTTAAAAGAAATGTTATTCACTTACGAAAGACTTTCTTCTCAAGCAAATAAAGAGTTAATCCTATGTCCTTCGGACTATCCTTATCTTTATGCTAAAGCAGAAAATACTCAAATTTTTTTGGGTGAAAATTTTCATTGGAGAAAAATTGAAGAAAGTCTATGTACTTTTTTAACTAGTCGAGAAATAATAGATAAATATTGGGAAAAATTTTTATCTATGTGTAAGTTTGAACATTATCCATTCGAACAGCCTTTACATGAAATATATCAGGAGGAGCTTTGTGTTTCGCCTATACCCTCTCTCGCGGTACATTGCACAAATGCTAATTCGATTTTTGGATTATCTCCAAATGTTGATATTAAAAAATTATGGGAAGAGAGTAATACTTAAATAAAAAGGCCCTTTTTTAACCAAGGGCCTTTTCTTTTTTTTACTTTTAGATTTAATCTCTAATTGAGTATGCTGTTACTCCAACTTCGGCTTTATCAGTTCCTAATTTCTCAGCTGCTTTACTTATCCTTAATCCTATAGTTGATTTGAGAATTGTAAAAGTGATCCAAGATAAAACAAAACTAAAGATGCATACTGAAGCAGTTCCAAGGAATTGTGTTCCAAAAGATGTTTCTGGATTTGTTAAAGGAACTACTAACGTTCCAAATATTCCAGCAAACATGTGAACTGGAATAGCTCCAACTACATCGTCTATACCGTAACTCTCCAACATTTTTGTTCCAAAATACATTATAATTGCTCCGATCGATCCAATTAGCATAGCTGAAATTGGTCCTGGTGTTAAAGGCTCTGCAGTTATAGCTACTAAACCTGCTAAAGCTCCATTAAGCATCATTACAATATCGGTTTTACCTCCAATTAATCTTGTAATTGCTGCTCCTGTAAAAGTTCCTGCAGCACCAGCCAAATGGGTGTTAACCGCAATTTTAGAAATAGCATTCACATCATCAAATGTTCCCATTGCTAATTGGCTAAAACCATTAAATCCAAACCAACCAAACCAAAGTAAAAATGTTCCTAATGTTACTAATGGTATACTTGAAGCTGCGAAAGGTTGCATAGATTTCTTTTCACCTCTTCTACCAAATCTTCCTTCTCTTGCGCCTAAAACTATTACTCCAGCGAGTGCTGCCGCACCTCCGCATCCATGAACTAAAGTAGATCCGGCAAAATCTGAGAAGCCGCCACTTGATAACCAGCCTCCGCCCCATTGCCAACCCATTGAAATTGGGTAAATTATTCCAGCCATAACTGCTGCAAAAATAAAAAATGGCCAAATTTTAATTCTTTCAGCTACTGCCCCTGAAACTATCGAAGCTGTTGCACAAACGAACATAGTTTGAAAAAACCAGTCTGAATAACCAGAATAACTTGACTCTGAGTTTGTAGAATCTGTCCAAATCGTAAATGAGCCTATATAACCACCTTCTGGAACACCATAGGCTAAATTATAACCAATTAAGAAGAATACGAGCGAACAAATAGCAAATTTACCAATATTCTTAGCGGCAATTGTTGATACACTTTTGGTAGTCACCAATCCACTTTCAAGCATACAGAACCCTGCAGCCATAAAAGCAACTAGAACTCCACCTATATAAAATCCTAATGAGTTAAAAATAAATTGTCCCTCTTGAGACATTGTAGTTTCTGCAAAACTTTGAGAATTTATTAATAGTGCAGATATACTAATTAAAATGAAAATTGATTTTTTCATGTTTCCCCCTTTGTATTGAAGGCTTTGATAACAAATTTTACAGTTTTGTATTATGATTTAAATGCATATGAGACTTGATGAATAATTAAGGCCCGACGGGGGCGTCGGGCCTAATTTTTCTCCAACTAACGAGGGAGGAGATAAGCTAATTTAATTAGTCTCTGATACCGTAAGCTATAACACCAACTTCTGCTTTGTCGGTTCCTAGTCTTTCAGCTTCTTTACTAATTCTTAATCCAATTGTAGCCTTAATAGCTTGGAAAACGATTAGTGAGACTACAAATACAAACACTACAACTGAAATTGTTCCAAGGAACTGAGCTCCAAAAGTAACATCTCCATTTGTTAGTGGCACTGCTAATGTACCCCATACACCAGCTACTAAGTGTGCTGGGATGGCTCCAACTACGTCGTCAATTTTTAATTTAAACAATAGTTTTGTTGAGAAGTACATTAATACTCCTGCTATTGCTCCAATAAAGATTGCAGCCAACGGACTTGGTGTTAATGGTTCTGCCGTAATACCTACTAAACCAGCTATAGCACCGTTAAGCATCATTACCACATCAGTTTTACCACCAATTAATCTAGATACAGTCGCAGCAGCTAAAACACCACCACCTGCAGCTAAGTTTGTATTGATATAAATTGTTGCAACTGAAGACACATCTTCCAGTGTTCCAGCAGCTAATTGCGATCCACCGTTAAATCCAAACCAACCTAACCAAAGTATGAATACTCCTAGAGTTGCTAATGGAATTGATGATGCAGCAAATGGTGCCATTGGTTTAGCCTCGCCTTTTGATCCAAATCTTCCAGTTCTAGCACCGAGCACGATTGCACCTGCAAGAGCTGCTGCTCCTCCAGCGGCATGTACTAATGTCGAACCAGCAAAATCTGAAAATCCAGCTACTGATAACCAACCACCGCCCCACTGCCAACCCATTGATATTGGATAAATTATTCCAGTAAGAATTGCGGCAAATAAGAAGAATGGCCAAATCTTAATTCTTTCAGCTAAAGTTCCAGAAACAATAGACATTGTAGTTGCACAAAACACCATTTGAAAAAACCAATCTGATCCATCAGAATAACCTGTATCAATACTTGATGCATCACTCCATGGCGTGAACGATCCTATGTAACCACCTTCTGGGATACCGTAAGCTAAATTGTAACCAACCAACCAGAACATTACTCCGGCGATTGAATAAAGACCTATATTTTTTGCACAGATTGCGGATACAGATTTTGATGTTACTAATCCTGACTCTAACATAGCAAATCCTGCAGCCATCCACATAACTAAGAAACCTGACATTAAAAATAATAGGGTATTAAAAATATATTGAACTTCCGCGGACACAGTTGTTTCAGCATAACCTAAACCTGCGAAGCCAAAATACAACGCTGTACCTGCAAAAAAATAACTAATAATTTTTTTCATATAAACTCCCTTGTTGTTTTTTTTCGACTTATAGAAGTTTGATGAAAAAATAGAACTGATTTGTGATAAATTTAGCTATGCACTTTTTGCATGCACTTATGGGTTTTTACAGCTCCTATTGCTTTAAATAAGAGCTGTAAAATAATGCTTATTTATTAAACATTTCTTTCAAGCTTTTAGCTGGTAAAAACTTTACTTTTTGAGACGCAGCAATTTGAATTGACTCACCCGTTCGTGGGTTACGACCAACTCTAGCTTTTCTCTTAGCTACTTTATAAGTCCCAAATCCAGCAATTTTAACTGTCTCATCGTTCTTCAACTCATTAAGAATTATTGTTGTAATAGAGTCAAAAGTACGTTCAGCATCAGCCTTACTCTGACCCAATGTGGACGATATTTTAGCTACTAATTGTTTTTTGTTCATTTTGCCCCTTCTTGTTATTTACAATTTCTACAATAAGTAAGGAAAATCAACATTTTTTTTAGTGTTTATAATAAATATTAACACAATATATTGTACCTTAAAAAGTGTTGATTTTACTTGCTTTTTTGCAATATAAAATTGGCTTAAAATAAGCCCAAATCTTTTAAATCATTAAATGTTGTAAAAAACATTAAAGAAAACAACAAAAATAACCCGATTCGAAAAAAACCTTCCTGCGTTTTTTGCTTTAAAGGACGACCTAGAATTTTTTCTATAAGATAAAACATTAAATGTCCTCCGTCTAAAAGTGGTATTGGAAATAAATTAATTAAGCCAAGACTAATTGAAATATAAGCCATAATACTCATAAAAGCTAATATTCCATGCTGGCTAACTTGGCCAGTAATTTTCGCTATTCTAATTGGACCTCCTAATTGAGAGGTATCTCCCTTGCCTTTAAACATGGAAATAATAAATTCGAAAGAAGTCTTTGTTACAAACCAAGTTTCTTTTGTAGCAAAATAAATAGATTTTGCGGGACCTAATTTTCTTTTTTCAAATTCTTCATTAAGAGGTGATAATTTAACACCAATTATTTTTCTTTTTGCTTTATTACCTAAAGAGTCTGTCGAATCTATGGTTTTAGGTTTCAAAACAAAATCTATTTTTTGATCATTTCTTAAAACAGTTATTAATAGATCATCTTTTGATGACGAGTTAATAATTGTTGAAACCTCAAGTATACTATATATTTTTTTTCCATTTATATGAGTAATTTGATCATCTTTTTTAATTCCAGATTGAAAAGCTGGGGTATCTTTTTGGACATCCGCTATTTTCGCTGGGGTAAAATCCTTACCAGAAAACATATAGATAAAGGTAAAAATTACAATCGCTAAAAGAAAATTTGCCAAAGGCCCACCTGCTACTATCAGGGATCGTTGATAAAGAGGTTTTACTACAAATAGTTTTCTTTGATCTTCTAAATTATATTTTTGAAGTAATTCTTTTTGTTCAGATTCTGAAAAAACATTTCTATCACCAAAAAACTTTACATAGCCGCCTAAAGGTATGAGGCAAAATTTCCACCTGGTTCCGCTTTTGTCATTAAAACCAAAAATTTCTTTTCCGAATCCTATTGAAAAATCTGTTACTCCAACACCGTATCTTTTAGCAAAATAATAATGACCGTACTCATGAACAAAAACAACGACTGTCAGTAGAATTAAAAAAGGTATTACAAAATTTAAAATTTCCATTCATTCACCTTGCTAAATATAAAATTTCTAAATGCAGTAACTCTTGCTACATTTTTTAGTGACTGTGGGTAGACAAAGTGAGTTTCAGTTTGGGGTCCGGACTCATTTGGTAATACTTTTGTTATGTTAGGTAAGTTAAATGCAATATAATCCGGTAATGCAGCTAAACCTACTCCACTTTGAACAGCTAAGAGCAATCCATAAACACTGTTAACTTTCATTACAGGTTTTCTTTTTTTATTATCTTTAACTCCAAGTTTGAGAGCCCAATCAGGATTAAAAACTGGTGAAGGCGCACCTCTACCATATGTAATAAATTTATGTTTATTTAAATCATTTAAATTTTTCGGGTATCCATTTTTTTCAAGATAAGTATTCGCACCATAAATATGATAATTAAAATTAACAAATTTTTTCTGAATGTAGTTTAATTGTTTCGGTCGCCTCATCCAAATCCCAATATCTGCTTGTCTGGTACTTAAATCTAATTCTTTATCATCAAATATTAATTCTACTTCAATATTTGGATGTAAAGACATGAATTCTTGTATTCTAGGTGTTAACCATGTGGTACCAAAACTCACTACTGTTGTAACTGCTATTTTTCCGTTTAATTTGTCTTTTTCTTCGCTTAAATTAGACTCGACATCTTTTAACTTGGTTATTACTTCGTGAGCTGTTTTAAATAAGTATTTTCCATTATCTGTTAAAGCTAACCCTCTTGCATGACGCTCAAAAAGTTTAATTTTAAGCTCATTTTCAAGTGATTGTATTTGTCTGCTTATAGCTGATTGACTTAAATTTAGTATAGTTGAGGCTTTTGTGAAGCTTGATGCCTCTGCTACAGTATGAAATATTTTTAATTTATCCCAATCCATTAAAATAATTATAGATTATTTGTTAGGATTTACTATAGCCCTTCCAAAAAACTTACCCTCTAAAAGCTTTGGATACGTGTCTAAAAGTTCAGCAAAAGATAGATCTTTCGTAAGAGACTCTAATTTATTAAAATCTATTAGTTTTTCCGCTTCGTTCCACAAAAACTCTCTTCTTTTAATAGATGCACCCGATGAGTCTATTCCCCAAAGTTTAACTCCTCTTATAATAAATGGCATAACAGTTGTATTAATTTTAATTCCACCAGCATTTCCACATGAAGCAACAATTCCGTTGGGTTTAACTTGTGCTAAAATTTTTGTAAGTGGTAATCCTCCTACAGTGTCTACTACTCCATCCCAAGTACCTTTTTCTAATAATTTACTTTCCCCTTCAAAATCTTTCCTATCAATTATATTTTTTGCCCCAAGATTTTTAAGATAATCATTTTTATCTTTTTTTCCCGTGACTGCATGTACATCATATCCCATTTTAGATAAAATCATAACAGCGATACTTCCAACCCCGCCAGTTGCTCCGGTAACTAGGACATCTTTAACTTTTTCCCCTAGCAAAAGTTCCTCCTTAGCTTTAATTGCAAATGAACATTGCAAAGCTGTGAAACCTGCTGTTCCTAACATCATCGACTTTTTGGAATCTATATTTTTAGGATTTTTTATTAAAAAATTTGAGTCTACATTTGCATACTCTGAGAACCCTCCATAAAATATTTCACCGACTCTAAATCCAGTGCAAATAATATTTTCATCTTTCTTAAATCTCTCATCTTTACTCTCAATAACTTTTCCAGAAAAATCAATTCCAGGGACAAAAGGAAATTTTCTTACTATTCTTCCTCCATCTTTTAAAATCATTGCATCTTTATAATTTAAGCTTGAATAGTCTATTTTTACTAAAACGTTTCCGTCTTTTAAATCAGCTTTGTAAATTTCTCTTATTTCCCTCGAAAATTTTTCATTCTGATTATCTATGACAATTGCTTTAAATTTTTCAGACATTATTTCCCTATATGCTTCAAGTATCTGTTTTGAAGTGAGAGATCATCTTTAAAAGACCCAAGAAAATAGTTTGTTAAGGTTGTTGCTTTCTCTTTCTTTATTCCACGCATTGTCATACATTGATGAGCTGCATCTATAGTAACAGCTACCCCTTTTGCTTCTAACCCATTCATTAAGGTTTTTGCAATCTGCATGTTTAGCCTTTCCTGAGTTTGAAGTCTTTTAGAAAATACCTCTACTGTCCTTGCAAGTTTACTTAGTCCTACAACTTTTTTGTTTGGTATATAAGCAACATGTACCACTCCAATAATAGGAGCCATATGATGTTCACAATGGCTTTGTAATGAAATATTCTTTTCAATAACCATATCATCATATCCATCGACATCACCGAAAGTTTTATTTAACTCTTTTATTGGATCTTGATTATATCCATTGAAATATTCTTTAAATGCCTTGACTACTCTTTTAGGCGTTTCTCTTAAACCTTCTCTTGTTGGGTCTTCTCCAATCCATTTTAAAATAGTCTTAAAAGCTTCTTTAGCCTGTTCATCGCTTACTCGGCCTTTTTCTAACTGTGTTTTAGTAATATCTTTAACTAATTTCATAATTGTAGCATTAATATAGGACATAAACTGTTATTGCAAATTGCTATTTTGTCTATTTTTCATTATTTTACGCATATGTTTAAAAAAAGAGAAAACGTATTTGAAATAGAAGAAGGTAAAATACTGTCTCCTAAATTTGATAAAGATGGTTTAATACCTGTTATAACGACTGATTGCAAAACCAATGAAGTTCTCATGCATGGGTTTATGAATGAAGAATCTTTAAAAATAACAATTGAGACTAAGGAGGCTTGTTACTGGAGTAGATCAAGAAAAAGTTTGTGGCATAAGGGGAAAACTAGCGGTTTTGTTCAAAAGGTAATCGACTTAAGAATTGACGATGATCAAGATGCTCTTTGGATGTCGGTAGACATCGGAAATGGTGCAAGTTGCCATGTTGGATATAAGTCCTGTTTTTATAGATCGGTTCCTTTAGGCAAAATGGAAAATACTGAAAAAGTACAAATGAGTTTTAAAGAAAAGAAAAAAAAATTTGATCCTAAAAAAGTTTATAAAAATCAACCTAATCCTACTAAGATTTAAATGTCAAAAAAAAAACAAAAAAATGTTTTTGGTGAACCGCTGGAAGACTGCTCCGCTGAACCACTAACAGGCTGGTTTAGAGATGGATGTTGTAACACAGATGATAATGACAGAGGTTATCATACTGTTTGCGCAAAAGTGACGGATGATTTCTTAATCTGGTCTAAAAAAGTTGGAAATGATCTAATTACACCGCATCCTGAATTTGGGTTTCCTGGTCTTAAAAATGGTGACCAATGGTGTGTGTGTGCTACGTGGTATGCTAGATCTATCGATGAGGGAGTAGCATGTCCAATATATTTAAAAAAAACTAATATTAAAACTCTAAAGCTTATTCCAATTGATAAACTTAAAAAGCATGCGTTAGATGTTTACTAAATATGAGTGACGATAAAATTTTAGATGAAATCTGTGAGGAGTGTAAAAAAGAGGATTTTTCTGTAAAAGAAAATTTTATTAAACATGGATACAAAATATGTAATAGCTGCAATCTTTCTAAAACTATTTTTCCGATTTAAAAATTTTTAAATAAAATCAAAATTAAAAAAAGAAGTATAGCTTGAAATATCCAGGCGATAATTACAACACTTAATGCTCTCCACAAAGATTTATAATCTAAAGCAGCGCGTACACCAACTACCATACAAGCCAGCATCCAAAATGCAGAACCTATAAAAGTAACTGCCATTAAATCGGGGGTTATACCAAAGACTCTTATTATCCCAGGAGCTGAAGAAAAACCAATGGTTCTTAATAATTCACCATGATTACTTTTTGTTTTTGTTTCAGGCAATAATTTAACTCCAACAAAATAAATTATGTAAGCCCAAACATACCAACTTATTAACGACATAACAGGCGCTAATAAAAAATTTGATGCACCAAGATGTAGTGCACCTACACCAGCAGCTAAACTTGATATGACTACTACTAATCCAGCTTGAAAAGTTGCATTTTTGTCATTCTCAACTTCCTCGTATAAGTCTACATCTATTTTAATTGCTCTGTAGACGCGATTTGCAAAGATTTGTATTTTTTTCATTAAATTCCTCTTAAAATTTCCAAAAGTTTTTTGTGCAGTCCTTTATTAGCACTTGCTAATATATTTCCACCTTGTTCTGGCGATTTATTTTTCCAGGTTGTTATATTTCCTCCAGCTTTTTTAATGATTGGTATTAATGGAACTATATCATAAGATTTTAAATTAGACTCCATAATTGCATCTATATTTCCCTCAGCAAGTAAACAATAACTCAAAGCATCTAACTTAATCAAATTTAATCTCGATTTTAATCTTTTTAAGATTTTTTTTTCTATTAACTGTCTATTAGCACCGTGAAAACTTCCAATTATATTAAGCTTTTTTAAGCTAGTATTTTTTGAAGTTTTTAACAATTTAATTTTTTTTTTAAAAAAAACATAAGATTTTTTATGATCATTTAAATAGAATTTTTTTAATAAAGGAAAATTTGCTAATCCAATTATTGACTCTTTTTTATACGACAATCCTATCAAATTAGACCAGGTAGATCCTCCAACTAAAAAAACTTTTGTTCCGTCAATTGGATCTATTATCCATTCAAAATAATTTTTTGATATCTTTTTTTTTAATTCTTCCCCGGAAATACCATCGTTTGGAAATTTTTTATTTATTAATGATCTAATAAACTTTTCAAAATCTTTATCAAAATTTGTGACTGGATTAAACTCTCTATGTTCTGAGGGTTTAAATGCTATTTCAATTTTCTTTTTTGATTTTAATTCATAAAACCTATTTAATTTTTGGGGCAAATTTTTAAGAAAATTAAATACTTTAATATGTTTCATAAGTCTGTATAACTTAATTAATTAAGTATGAAAATTAATAAAAATTTTGATCCAATTTTATCAGGTTTTTCAGCGGCTATAGTCATTGGTGTACTATCGTATATAACTTTAAATACTAATGCTGGTGTTTGGCTGTTGCTTTCTTTTGGTGCAAGTACTTTTCTAGTATTTGTTCTTTATGATTCAGAGCCAGCCCAACCAAAAAATATATTCTTTGGTCATTTGATCTCAATTTTAGTGGGAATTTTATTCAATGAGTTATTCGGGATTTCATTTTTAACACTTGGAGTGTCAGTTGGTGTTGCAGTTAGTTTAATGGTTTATTTTAAAGTAATGCATCCTCCAGCAGCTTCTAATCCTTTGGTTGCTCTTTTTTCAGATATGTCTTATGAGACAATAATTTTTCCCGTTGTTGTGGGAACTTTAACTATAATTATATTTGCTATTTTTCTAAACAGAATTGTTTTAAAAAGAAAATACCCAAAACGTAAAATTTTTTAAAAATTTAAGAAAAATATTCCAGTGTTCAATACCAGCGCAAAAGAACTCCAAAGAAAATAAGGAATCATTAAATAAAAACTTATTTTATCTTTTTTGAAATAAATATTTAAAAGGACAATGATAAAAAATAAAATAACTAATAAATCAATTAAAGCTATACCAATCAGGTGAAAACCAAAAAAAAATATACTCCACAGTGCGTTAAAAAATAAATGAAAAAAATAAATTTTTAGTATTTTTTTATCATAATAATTCACCCATATCCTCCATATCGCAATTGACATTAGCAAATATAATGTTGACCATATTGGACCGAAAACCCAACTAGGTGGATTAAAAGATGGCACAATAATACTAGAGTACCATGGCTCTTTAAATATTGATGTAACAATACCACCAATAAATGATGCGCTAAAAGTTATAATTAATATTATAAAGAAAGATAAATATTTATTCTTAGACATATTATGATGTATAACTAAATTATGGAGATAAATCACAAAAAAATTTGGATTACAGGAGCTAGTAGTGGTATTGGAAAAGCTGTAGCTGAAAAATTTGCAAAGCAGGGTTGGAAAGTTGCTGTGTCAGCTAGAAGTGAAGATAAATTATTAGAAATGTCAAAAAATCAAAACATATTTTCTTTTCCTTGTGATGTTACAAAAAAAGATCAAGTACAAAATACTTTTCAAAAAATTATTGATAGTTTTGGAGGAGTTGACATATGTTTATTTTCAAGTGGAACTTACGAACCCAAAGATGAACAAAGAATAGATGTTGACAAAATAAAAAATGTTATAAATATAAATTTCATCGGTGTTGTAGATTGTGTGAAAGTTGTTGAAAATTACTTTAAAGAAAATAAATCAGGACAGATCTCGATTGTTTCTTCAATTGCAGGTTATAGAGGTCTTCCGAATTCAAGTGGCTACGGTCCTTCAAAGGCAGCTTTAACAAACTTTGCTGAAAGTATATACTTTGATTTTAAAAAATTTAATGTAAAAGTTTCTATAGTTTCTCCAGGATTTATCAAAACTCCTCTTACCGATAAAAATAAATTCAGTATGCCTTTTTTAAAATCTCCTGAATATGCAGCCGATAAAATATATCACGGCTTGATTAAAGGTAAAAGTTTTGAAATACATTTTCCAAAATCCTTAACAGTAATTTTGAAAATTTTAAGAATTCTTCCTTACAAAATTTACCTTTTTTTAGTAGATAAGTTAGTGAAGCGCTAAATCTAAATTTTATTTTTCATGAAGAAAAAATTTACTAAACTTTTTGTATTAGGCGGTTTTTATTTCTTTTTAATTAAAGGGGTAATTTGGCTAATAATATTTATAGCTGCATATTTTGGATTTGGGAAATTTTTTTAATTATCCTGGAATGGATTTAGCTTAATCTACAAATTCCTTAATTCTCTCTAAGGTAGTCTTTTTAGGTCCGTCATATTTTATTTTATATGAATTTGATTTTGTTAAAACCTCGACACCTTTTGTGAAGATAAAAATAAAAAAAACTAGAAAAAAAACAACAAATATTTTAGCTGGATTGTAATTGCCAGTTTCAAATACACTTTTTTTTTCTTTATTCGCTTTGTGGAAAAATTTAAAAGTTATGTAAACTGCAATTATTAAACCTATATGTGCCATAACTACACCTGCCCAACCCCATATAAATGTTGTTAAACTAAAAACATATAAGCTAAATACTGTCGACCAAATGAAAGATAAAACAATTAATATTTGTAGTCTTACAGACTTTGGTAAGCTCCTTAGATCGGACTTTGAGTCATCAAACATTATGTTTGCACTATCAATCATCCAATTTCGTAATTTTTCAATCATAATTTTTACTTTTTTTCAAACACTACAGTTAATTCTGCAACTTTAAAACCAAATTTTTTCATAGTAGCTCTATTAATGGCAATTTTATCATCCTGCATAAAAATCCAATCATCAAAAGTTATTTTGATATTTTTTCCTTTAACTGGTACTAACAATACATATTCAAACTTAAAAGCTGGACCGTAAGAATATCCTTTTGCGGTTCCAACTACATCTGAAGCAGTTCCCTCATAATTATGGTCATCTATTTTTTTAATAATCCATTGACGAGTTTGTCTTTCTCCATCATTCCAATCAAAAACCTCATCTAAAATTAATTTTGAACCATCCCAGTTCCCATTTAAATCTGCTTTGAATTGTCTTGTAACTTTTCCAGATCTATTTTGTAACACCCCCCAAGCTTTAACTTTACCTGATAAATAATTTTCTATAATGAGTCTTGGTTTTTGGTCTTTAAAGTCAGTAGGTTTCATATTATTTGCACATCCAGTTAATAAAATTAGTAAAAAAAACCCAATTATTTTTTTCATGACGAATTTCTATTAGACATTGAGAATTGAATCAAGTTAATGTTTTTAGATTTAAAACCTCCTTCACAATAAGACAAATAAAATTCCCACATTCGTTTAAAATAATCATCAAATCCTAAAAGGCTTATTTTATCCCAAACACTTAAAAAATTTTTTCTCCAGATTGCCAAAGTTTTAGCATAATCATCCGAATAATTATTCATTTTCTCAAGCTTAAGGTTATTTTTTTCTATTAATTTTTCCATAAAATTTATAGAAGGTAAAAATCCTCCTGGAAAAATGTATTTTTGAATAAAATCCTCATTTGCTCGATATCTCTCAAATAAGTCATCTTTAATAACAATTCCTTGAATAGCTGCAGTTCCATTATTATTTAATATTTTTTTAATTGTTGCAAAGTATTGGTCCATATATTTTTCACCAACCGCTTCGATCATTTCTATTGAAGCTACATGGTCATATTTATCTTTTAAATCTCTATAATCTAAAAATTTAACGTTAACTTTATTATTCAGGCCGGACTTAAATATTCTCTTTTTTGTAAAATCAAATTGATTTTTTGAAATTGTTATACAATCAATGCTAACATCATATTTTTTTGCTAAAAATTCAGCAAAGCCGCCCCAGCCACAGCCAATTTCTAAAATCTTATTTCCTTCTTTAATATTTAGTAAATTAATAAGTTCTTGAAATTTATTTTTCTGTGCTTTTTCTAGATCATCTTTTTCGTTTTTATAAACCCCACTTGAGTAAGTAAGAGTTTTATCTAACCATAATGAAAAAAAATCGTTACCTAAGTCATAATGCTTCGAAATATATTTTATACTTTTGGATTTAGTATTGGACGCAAATATTTTTTTTAAAAAATTCTTTATTTTTTGTAATTTTAAACTTCCTGAAAAAGAATAAATGGTATTAATATTTCTTGCAGTAAGTTCTATTAAATTAGTTAAATTTGTGGTGTAAAAATCTCTTTTTATATGTGCTTCGCCTAAAGCCGAGCTTCCACCTAGTATAACATTTAAATAAAAACTTGGGTTATTAATTTTAATATCTGTAGATAGTTTGCTTTCTAAATCCCCAAAATGAAAAACTTTCCCATCGTAATTGATTAATTTTAAATTTCCTTGTGAAATATTTTTTAGTTTATTTAAAACAAATTTTTCAGAAATTTTGATTAAACTCATTAATTTTCCTCAAAACTTAAATTATTTTTTAATTTAACTTCTCTCTTTCGATATATTGCCCCTTTTTTCCATAAAAGTAATGCTTCATAATGTATCGAACTTATAATTTTTATTGTCATTAATGGATACTTTAAAAAATTAATTGCAAGCTGTTTAAAACTAAATTCTTTTTTATCTCCCGTTTGAGTTGCAGTTAAAATTGTTCCATCGGCATCTGTTTGTTTTATAAAAACTGATAGCTTGTCGTTTGGATTTAATAATTTAAAATTGTAAAAAGTTTCCATATCCATAAAAGGAGATACATAAAACTTTTTTCTACATTTTTGAATTATTTCCTCATTGTTTTTAATTTTAAAAATATACGTATGCTGTTCATTAAAAGTATTTTTTACCTCGTAAAAAATTGCTACTAATTTTTCTTTTTCATAGCAATAAAAAATGCTTAAAGGATTAAAAACGTACCCGAGTATTCTGGGATAACAAAGCACTTTGATGTTTGTTATATTTTCTTTTATCCGGAATTTTTTTAGATTTGAAATTACCCAGTCCTTCAAATTACCTCCGTCTCGATCTCCATGATCTTTGTCATAAAAACTAAAAACATTAAATTTGTTATGTGAAAAGATACCTATTGAATTGTCCAAAAAATTAATCTCATCTAAATCGATTAAAAGTGAAAAAGTTTTATATTTTAAAAAATGCCTAACAGGCTTAAATCTTGTATGAGTTACTTCTCCGTTATATATGCAAGAGTTCATTAAATTTTAAAACTATTAATTAATTCGATTGATGATTTTAATCCATCTTCATGGAAACCGTAACCGAAATAACTGCCACAAAACCAGGTTCTTTTTCTACCTTGAATCAAATGTAAATCTTTTTGAAGTAGCGTATTTTCAGTGTTTAAGTATGGATGAGTAAAATTTATTTTATTTATAATTAAGTTATCTTGAACATTATGGATAGGATTTAATGTTAAAAAATAGTTTGTTGGTGTTTTTAAATTTTGAAGTTTGTTTAACCAATAAGTTATACACGTTTTTTTCCCGTCTGAAATAGAGTTCCAACTAGACCAGGCTCTTTTTTTTTGAGGCATTAGACTTTCATCAGTATGTAAAATAGCTTCATTTTTTACATATTTAAATTTTTCTAAAATATTTTTTTCCTGTAAAGTCGGTTTTTCTAGCATGTCTAAACTTTCATCAGCATGTGAAGCTAAAACTACTTGATCATAATCCATATACTCATTTCCAATCATTATTCGAATATTATCATTGCTTCTGACTATTTTACTCACTTTATAATTTTTAAATATTTCACCACTGATTTTATCAGTTACTTTTTTAACATAAGCTCTGCTTCTATTTGAAACCGTATACCACTGCGGTCTATTTTTTAATTTAAATAAACCGTGGTTTATAAAAAAATTTAAAAAAAATTTTATTGGCATTTTTTTTGCTTTATCAAAAGGCATCGACCAAATAGCTGCAACCATAGGTATTATATGATACTCTATAAAATATTTTGAAAGTTTTTTTTTATTTAAAAAATCACCTAAAGTTTGTTCTGTTATTTTATTT
Source organism: uncultured Pelagibacteraceae bacterium (assembly GCA_902582345.1). Classification (GTDB taxonomy): domain Bacteria; phylum Pseudomonadota; class Alphaproteobacteria; order Pelagibacterales; family Pelagibacteraceae; genus Pelagilacustribacter. The sequence continues at coordinate 21,234 of CACHRU010000001.1, forward strand.
TTAAGTATTTTTGGTGCGGTTTTGTAAAAAGATATAATTTCTTTTATCATTATTAAAAATTTAAAATTAAATAAATTAAGTCTATTTGCAAAAATTCCGCTAAATCCACTTCCGCTATATTCTATGTTGGTATTTTTTATTGAAACAGAGAAAGACATATCGCTTTTTTCATATGGAACATCTAGATCTCTAAAAAATTTAACTAGATTTGGGTATGTTACTTCATTAAAAACAATAAAGCCTAGATCAACCGGTACAATTTTAGAACCCTCTTTGATATCGTAGGTAAAAGAATGTCCACCAAAATGATCATCTTTCTCATATAAATCGACTTTAAATTTTTTTGACAAAAAGTAAGCGGAAGATAGTCCAGATATACCAGAGCCAATTACTGCTATTTTCATTAATCAAGCAGCTTCATCTTTGTATTCATCCATTGATGGGCAAGAACACACAAGATTTCTATCTCCGTAAACATTATCAACTCTCGCGACTGGCGGCCAATATTTATTGTTTTTTACAAACTCAGTTGGAAAAGCCGCCTCTTCTCGAGTGTATTTATGTTTCCATTCATTTGAAGCTAATTCAATGTAAGTGTGAGGAGCGTTTTTTAATGGATTATCAATTTTATCAAATTTTGATGACTCCACTAAATCAATCTCTTTTTTTATTTTAATTAATGCATTACAAAACTTATCTATTTCTTCTAAATTTTCACTTTCTGTAGGCTCTATCATTATTGTTCCTGCAACCGGCCAAGACATAGTTGGGGCATGATAACCAAAATCAATTAATCTTTTAGCTAAATCTTCTTCTGAAATTCCTGATCTAGCTTTAATTGGTCTAATATCTATTATGCACTCATGGGCTACATTTCCATTTTTTCCAGTGTATAAAACTTTGTAGTCTTTAGATAATTTCTTCGAAATATAATTCGCGTTTAAAATTGAAATTTGTGAAGCTTTTTTCAAACCCTCGGCCCCCATCATCTTTATATACATCCAAGATATAGGTAAAATACTTGAACTTCCCCAAGGTGCAGCCGAAACAGCTCCCATTCCGTTTTTTGGTCCTGCATCTTTAATTATTGCATGAGTTGGTAGAAAATCAGCTAAATGTTTTGCGCACGCAATTGGTCCCATTCCTGGTCCTCCACCTCCATGTGGAATGCAAAATGTTTTATGCAAATTAATATGACAAACATCTGGTCCAAATTTTCCTGGTTTTGCAATACCAACTAAAGCATTTAAATTTGCTCCATCCATATATACCTGGCCACCATGTTTATGAATAACATCACAAATTTCAATAATTTTTTCTTCAAATACTCCATGAGTTGACGGGTAAGTAACCATTAAAGCGGCTAAATTTTTTGAATATTTTTCTGCTTTATTTTTCAAATCATCTAGATCCACGTTACCGTCTTCATCACAATTTACAACAACTACTTTCATCCCACTCATTTGAGCACTTGCTGGATTTGTTCCATGCGCAGAGTTCGGAATTAAACATACATCTCGACTACCTTGTCCATTACTTTCATGAAATTTTCTTATTGTCATTAACCCAGCGTATTCACCCTGAGCGCCAGAATTTGGTTGTAAAGAAACTGCGTCATATCCGGTAATTTCTTTTAAATCATTTATCAGGTCATTAAATAGAATTTTATACCCTTCCATTTGGTCAGTTGGTACAAATGGATGAGGCAAAGAAAATTCCTTCCAAGTAATAGGCATTAACTCGGCTGTTGCATTTAGTTTCATAGTACAAGAACCTAGAGCAATCATAGATCGATTTAGTGCTATGTCACAATCTTCGAGTTTTTTTAAATACCTTAGCATCTCAGTTTCTGAATGATATTTATTGAAAACAGGATGAGTTAGATACTTTGATGTTCTTAAAAGGTTTTTAGGAAGATTATTAAGCTCAACTTTTACATCTTGATTAATTATTTTAGAAACTCCAAATACTTTTAACAATGTATTAACATCATTAAGTTTTTTCGCTTCGTCAAATGCTACTGATATGTATTTGTCATTAACTTTTCTTAAGTTAATATTCTCACTTAAGGCACTTTGATAAATAGAGTTTGTTTTATCTTTTGTTTCAATTGTTACTGTGTCAAAAAAATGGTCTGACAAAATTTGGAAGCCGCCTTTTTTAATTTCATCAGCAAATAATTTTGCTAATTTAGAGGTTCTATTGGCTATTTTAAGTATACCATCAGGCCCATGATAAATAGCAAAGGCTGCAGATATTATTGCTAATAATGCTTGGGCTGTGCATATATTACTGGTTGCCTTATCTCTTCTGATATGTTGCTCCCTAGTTTGTAAAGAAAGTCTGTATGCTTTTTTTCCGTGTCTATCTTTCGATACACCTATAATTCTACCAGGCATTGATCTTTTAAATTCTTCTTTAGTAGCAAAAAATGCTGCATGTGGACCGCCGTAACCCATAGGAATACCAAACCTTTGAGCACTACCTACAGCTATATCAGCGCCAAGCTCTGCTGGAGTTTTTAATCTGGCTAAGGATAATAAATCACATATTAAAATTGCTTTTCCATTTTTTTTATGAATTAGACTAATACTTTCGCTTGGATCTATTATCTCACCCAGAGTTCCAGGATAAGCTAAAACCCCGCAAATTATATCTTGATTAATTTTTGTAAGCTCCTTTTTTTCATCGCCTATAATAAGTTCTAATCCAAAAGGCTTTGTACGAGTTTTAATAAGATCAATTGTCTGTGGGTTGCAATTACTTGAAATAAATATTTTTTTTGCGTTTGTTTTATCTAATCGTTGAGATAAGCCGACTGCTTCTGCTGTAGCAGTTGCTTCGTCAAGTAAAGAAGCGTTAGCAATATCCATTCCTGTAAGATCAATAATTGTTTGTTGAAAATTTAAAAGCATTTCGAGACGTCCTTGAGCTACTTCAGGTTGGTAAGGTGTATAAGAAGTATACCAGCCAGGGTTTTCTAGGATATTTCTTAAGATTATATTTGGAGTAATAGAATTATAGTATCCCATACCAATAAAGTTTCTAAAAATTTTATTTTTTTTAGATATAGATTTTAATTTTTTTAAGGCATCATTTTCAGACAACGGCTCATCTATATTAAGATCATCTTTTAATAAAATTTTTTCTGGAACAGTATTTTTCATTAAATCTTCAAGCGAGCTATATCCTACATGTTTCAGCATTTTTGATTGCTCATCATCTGAAGGTCCAATGTGTCTTTTTATGAATTCTTTTGAGTTATCATCAATCATTTAACTTGGATTCTCCTTACAAAATTTATCGTACTCATCTTTGGACATTAATGTTTCAAGTTCGCTTTTATCTTTAATCTTTAATTTAAAGAACCAATTCGCTCCCTCTGGATCTCCATTAACACTACTTGGATCATCAGCTATAGCTTTGTTACCTTCAGTAACTTCTCCAGAAATTGGTGAGTAAACATCGCTAGCTGCCTTAGTTGACTCTACAACAGCGGCTTGCCCTTCTTTCTCTATAGATTTTCCTGCTTCAGGTACTTCAACAAAAACTATATCTCCAAGCATTTCAGTTGCATGTTTAGTTATACCAACTGTTGCTATATCACCTTCTAAAGTGACCCACTCATGTTTCTTTGAAAATTTTTTTTCACTCATTTTTACCTCACTTATTATTTAACATAACTTTTTTTGTAAAATGGCAGTTCTGAAACTTTACCTTCATATTTTTTCCCTCTGACCTCAAGCTGTATTGAAGTTCCAATTTCAGAAAATTCCGATTTAATATAACCCATCGCAACTGGTCTGTTTACACTTGGACCAAAAGTTCCACTTGTAACAAACCCTATTTCTTCACCATTAGAAGAAAAAATTTTTGTATTTTCACGAGCTATCACTTTTCCCTCGGGTTTTATACCTACTCTTATCTTTTCACTTCCATTTGTTAATAAATCTTTTATTTTGTTCCAACCATTAAAACCACCGACTTCTTTCCTTTTTTTTGCAATTGCCCATTTAAGATTAGCTTCTACAGGATTTATCTTTTCAGTTAAATCATGACCGTATAAACATAGTCCTGCTTCTAGTCTTAATGTATCTCTAGCACCTAAACCTATAGGCTTGACTCCATTTTTCATTAAGAAATTGATAAGATTTTTTACTTTTTTATTAGAAATTGAAATTTCAAAACCGTCCTCACCTGTGTATCCAGATCTTGTTATGTAAAGACTTTCACTATCATAACTAAAATTATTTCCCGACATGAATTTTAATTCTGAAACGCCTGGTATGAGTTTTTCCAGAATTTCTACTGACTTTGGTCCTTGTAAAGCTATTAAAGATAAATCATTGTTCAAAAAATACTTATGATTTTTATCTAAAAATTTAGATATATGTTTGATGTCATTTTCTTTACAAGCCGCATTTAAAATTATACAGAAGCCTTTATTTGTTTTTGTAACGATTAAATCATCTATAATTCCACCACTTTCATTTAGTAAAAAAGAATATTTTGAGTGATTGACTTTTAATGACTTTAAATCCGAAGGAATAATTTTTTCTAAGGACTCAACTAGTGTTTCATCTCCCTCTAAAAAAAATTGCCCCATATGTGAGACATCGAAAAAACCTGCATGGGTCCTTGTTGAAATGTGCTCTTTAACTATTCCATCTTTATATTGGATAGGCATTTCATAACCTGCGAAAGGAACAAATTTTGCTCCTAAACTTTTGTGCAAATCGTATAAAGCTGTTTTTTGTACACCCATAATAACTCTTTTGTACCCCATCTGTTTTGGAACCTGAGAGATTTACTCCTTCGGTGAGGCAAAGCCTGCTTTCCAGAGTTATTACGGCAACGGTCCTTTTGCCTGAGAGTTTCCGGGGTGGTTGCTCCTTCGGCGCTATATTTTATAGACTCTCCCGTTACAATCGGACTTTCGTTTATTATGTCCTAAAAGTCAAATTATTTTACTCGCTAATTTCTTTTGATTTATCAAAACTTTTTAACACAACAGCTGAAATTATTACAGAACCACCAATAAATACACTTAATGGTGGTATCTCGTTCAAAAAAATCCAAACCCATATCGGAGCACATATGGTTTCTAATAACATTAGTAACCCTACTGTTAATGATTGAGTAGTTTTAGTGCCAATTGTTACGCAAATAAATCCAAATGCAAGTTGAGGAACCCCTAGTAAAAAACCCATAATAATATCATTAAAAGAAAATGTTAAACTACTTGCCAAAAACAATCCGTAAATTCCACTAAAAATTCCTGAATAAAAAATAGCTGGAACCATATCAAGTTTTGGAAATTTTCTAATTATCATCACAAGAATAGTAAAGTTAATTGGTATTGCAAAAGAGATGATGTTTCCAATAAAAGTGCCTTGATTGATAGAATTTCCAACCATAATAAACATTCCGATGATAGCTAAAATAATTGCTGCAAAACCTTTTAAAGAGATTTTCTCCTTAAGAAATAAGTAGCCAAATATTGCTAAAAAAATTGTTTGTGTGCTGATTATAAAAACTACATTAGCTACTGTAGTCATTGACATAGCGGCAATATAGGCTACAAAACTTATGGACAAAAATAAACCTGCGATAATTGCTGGAAATCCAGAAGTTTTAATTACATTAATCGTATTTTTTTTATAAGTTAAGACCAAAAAAATTATTAAAGCAATTATGAAAAAAAAAGATCTAATTAATAGTATTTGCCACATATCATCTGTTTCGAATGATCTTATAATTAATCCTCCCCAGCTTAAAAAAAATCCTCCGAGCAAACAAAGTATATATCCTGGTATTTTATAAATTAATTGCATTAAAATCTTTTGAGAATTTTTGAAAAATAAAAACTAAGACTTAAAGATCTAATAATCATAAAAAATAATAATGACAACCATAAACCATTGTTCCCAAAGTATTTAGTAAGTTCTACTGAAGATATTAAAAACAATAAAACTGAAAAGATCATTGCGTTTCTGAGCTCTGACGTTTGAGATGTTCCTATGAATATTCCATCGTATTGATAAGAAAAAGATGCTATAGGGGGAATAATAATAACCCATATAGCGAAACCGTACGCTAAGTATCTTAGATAATCTATATCAGTAAAAAGATTTATTATTTCTCTGTAAGAAAAAAGAAATAATAAAGAAATAATAATTGCGGAGTAAAAACTTAATTCAAAAGAATTTCTTGATAAATTGATAAAAGATTTTTTTATTTTTTTTCCTAAAATAAAACCTGCTGCGCCTTCAGTTGAAAATGCATACCCGTCTAAAAAGAAAGATGAAATTAGGATAAATTGAATTAAAATTGCATTAACTGCAACATATTCTTCTCCTATTAATGAGCTTTGATAAGTAAACCATAAAAAGGCAAAAGTAAGCAAAACTGTTCTAATGAAAATATTAAAATTTATGTTAAAGAGTTTAATAAGTTTTTTTGGCAAAAATATTCTTTGGTATCTTGGGAGAACTTTAAAATTTTTTTTCATAAAAAAATAAATAAATACCGAAAATACTGCAATAGTTATATATGATGAAACAACAGTGCCTAATGCAACACCAAAAATATCTAAGTTTAAATAACGCACAAAATAAATACTAAAAATTATATTCACGATACTAAAGAAAGAACTTAAAAAACTAGATATTAAAGTTTTTTGCAGACCTAAAAAAAAACCAATAAAAACATAGATAATTAACTCAGCAGGAGTAGATAAAATCCTAACCGATATATATTTTTTAATTAAATTTTGGGTCTCAAAATCTGTCTCAAAGAAAAGCTGAATCGTATTTAAAATTGGTGATTTGCAAAACATAATTATTACTGAAAAAAATAATGCAATTGATAAATTTCTTAATGTTATTAAAACAATTTCTCTATAGTCGCCTTTTCCTAGTGCTTGAGATACCAACCCTACCGTACCCATTCTTAAAAAACCAAAACTCCAGAAAATCATTGTAATTACCGAAGTCGAAATGCTAACAGCAGCTAAAAATTTTACGTTATCTAAATTACCCATTAAAGCAGTATCTATAATTCCTACAAATGGTATTGCCATGTTCGCAAAAAATATTGGAAGGGATAATTTAAACAAATAAAATTTTGAAATTTTTGATGGGTGCTTCATATTTCTTTAAATATTTATAAATAATAATTATCTATATATTAAATAGAGGCTCAAATTTAGAATTAATTGATAAAATTTCTAAATTTATTAAGCCGCCAATAATTAGCTGTAAAGCGACAATCATTATCACAAATAAACCAAGGTAACCAAGCCATTGATGTGTTTTGATATAGTTAGCAAAATACGATGCAAGAGTTAATACTATAAACACTGAAAATAGTAGACCTGCTATCATTAAATAGTAATAATCTTTAGCTGCACCAACAACGCCAATGACGTTATCTAAACTTAATACTGTATCTGCTAAGAGAACTTGGTAGACTCCTTGACCAAATGAAACAGTTTCTTTTGATTTTAAAGTTGGTGATCTTACTTTTTTCCCACCAAAAAAGTCAGTTCTCAGATTATTAATAATCCATAAGAGCAAAGCTCCACCTAAAATTTTTACGAAGGGGTTCTCTAGAATTATTGTTGCTCCAAAAGCAAATATGATTCTAAATATAAAAGCAGCAGCAACTCCCCAAGCTATAATTTTTTTTCTGTTTTCTGGAGCGAAATTTGCAGCTATAAGACCAATTATTAATGCATTATCAGCGGCCATGACAATACAAATTAATATTATTTGAATACTAATAATAAATTGCTCTAACATCATAATACGTTATCTTAATAAAAAAACCCGCCTAATTAAATAGGCGGGTTTAATTTTTTTAAAGTACTTTAAAAATGGAATTAAAAGTTAAATCCAATTTTTGCTTGTATTGCATCTACGTCAGCAGTTATTTTCTGACCTGTTGCACCAGTACTTGAGTTTAATGTTATATCATCAAAGTCTGAATAAGATATTTCATATCTTATAGCGCCGTTACCTGCTGGAACTTTTGTACCAATACCAACTTGGAAACCATCTATATCAGCGTCTCCGTAAGTTGAGTTTGGTAGTGTCTCTGCAGTAGTAACTGTAGCTTGATGGTAACCAAGAAGAATGTACGAATTAGATCCGCCCAAAGTCTTAGTTGCGTAGATCGTAGTTAGATCTGTAAGTTCTGCGCTAGCTGAACGATCACCTGTATCGTTATCATCTGCGATTTGAACTGTATCAGTTCTTTTTCCACTTCCGATATCCGCATCCATCGGAACCATTGAGTAACCAAATGCTAGACCATTAGAAAATTCATACTCAGCAAATATGTCAGCACCCATAAATATAGCACCAGCATCGTGAGCAGTTTTCTGTGAGTCTCCTGCGTCAGTTCTCTCATGTTCTGTACCGCTTGCTTCTACAGCTCCCACTATTCCGTGAGCACCGATTGTGAAGCCTTCAGCAGCTACTTTTGATGAATAAACACCACATAGGATCAATAGTGAACCTATTAATGTTGTTATATTTTTCATATTTATTCCTTAAGTTATATTTATTGCAATAAATAGTGAGTTTCTTGTAATGGATTCTAATACAACTGTCACTAAATTTAGTGTTTCAATCATATGTTGTATATTGAAAAAAACCCCATTTTTTGTGATATTTTATGTGATATATTTATCACACTAACCCTAAAAAAAAAACTTAGAAAATGCTATCGATTTTGCGTCTTTTTTTATGATGCTTTTTCATAATTTCAACATTCATCTTATGCAAATCTTTTGATTTTAAATTTTTTAAATTTTGGGCAATTTTTAAAAATTTAATACTTTCTTGTTTAGAGATTAAACCTTTAGTTAAAGTTTCAAATTTGTTAATGTAATCTGATCTTTTAAATGGTTTTACACCATTTGGATGAGCGTCTGCTACACCTCTTTCTTCTGTAATTACTTCGCCATTTTTTAAAAAAATAGACACTCTTCCGCCAAAACATTTTTTTGCAGGGTCTTTTTCATGATATTTTTTTGTCCATTCTGTATCTTCGTATGTTTGAATTTTTTGCCATAGCTCAACTGTGCTTTTTCTTTTAGCTCTTTCAGGTGTATAAGATTTTATATGGTGCCATTTACCATCCTCTAATGCTACTGCAAAAATATACATTATAGAGTGATCTAATGTTTCTCTACTCGCGTTAGGATCCATTTTTTGAGGGTCATTTGCACCTGTTCCAATCACATAGTGTGTATGATGACTCGTGTAAATTTCTATTTTTTCAATTTTTGAAATATCTTTAATCTTTTTGTGCATACTTCTAGCTAAATCAATTAAAGCTTGGGATTGATACTCTGCAGAATGCTCTTTGGTATAAGTTTCCAAAATTGATTTTTTTTCTTCATTTTTTTCAGGTAGTGGGACAACATACTCCGCATCTTTACCGGATAATATATAAGCTATTACACTGTCTTCTCCTTCGTAAATTGGACTTGGAGATCCCTCACCTCTCATACATCTATCTACTGACTCAATACCTAGTTTGCCTGCATGAGATGGTGCATAAGCCTTCCAACTCGAGATTTCTCCTTTTCTTGATTGTCGAGTTGATATTGTTGTATGTAAAGCTTGTTGTATGGATTGATAAATAACGTCCGTATCAAGTTTGAGTAAAGTTCCTAGACCTGCTGCAACGCTAATACCAAGATGGGCAATGTGGTCAATTTTATGTTCATGTAAACAAATACCTTTCACTAAATTAACTTGGACTTCGTAAGCTGTTAAAATACCTCTTATCAAATCTAAACCATTGCAATTTTTTTGTTGTGCTACAGCTAATAAAGGTGGAATGTTATCACCTGGATGACTGTAATCTGCAGCAAGAAATGTATCGTGAAAGTCTAATTCTCTTACAGCTGTACCATTCGCCCATGCAGCCCATTCGCAATGAACTTTTATTTTTGGATTTAATCCAAAAAGGGTTGAGCCATTCTTTCTTGGATGTGCCAAAGCCATTTCTCTAGCAGATACAACTGGTCTTCTGTTAAAAGATGCGACCGCGACAGAGGCATTATCTATAATTCTATTAATAACCATTTCAGTTGCCTCACCCCCAGCTCTAGATTTATCCGAGGCAATTTCAGCAATCTTCCATGCTAGTTGATCTTCTTTTTTAAGTTTAGCTGAAGATGGGTGAACTTTTACAGTGACTTCTCTCATTTTTAATTAAGCATATTTCGAAGAACATACTGAAGTATCCCTCCGTTTTTATAATATTCAATTTCATTTTCAGTATCTATTCTACTAATAACTTGAATTTTTTTAATTGTACCATCTTTATATTTGATCTCGCATACTATCTCAGCTCTAGGTTTAATGCCTTTTTCTATGTCAACAATAGTAATTAATTCTTTACCAGTAATATTTAATTTCTTTCGATCAAAACCCTCTTTGAATTGTAAAGGTAATACTCCCATTCCTACTAGATTAGATCTGTGTATTCTCTCAAAACTCTCTGCAATCACAGCTTTTATGCCAAGAAGCTTTGTTCCCTTAGCCGCCCAATCTCTTGAAGATCCTGTCCCGTACTCTTTGCCTGCTATAACAACTAAATCGTTATTTCTTTTTTTATATTCCATTGCAGCTTCGTAGACGCTCATTACTTTTCCATCAGGTTGCAAGGTTGTAAATCCACCCTCAGTCCCGGGTGCCATTTCATTTCTAATTTTGATATTACCAAAGGTGCCTCTCATCATTACTTCATGATTTCCTCTTCTGGCACCATAGGAATTGAAATCTTTTTGTTGAATTTGATGTTGCATAAAATAATCACCGGTTGGACTATCTTTTTTTATGCTTCCAGCTGGTGATATATGATCCGTGGTAACAGTGTCTCCTAATAATAAAAGTATTCTAGCATCGTTTATTGCCTTAAACCCTTCAGGTTTGTCTGGTAAATTATCAAAAAAAGGAGGTTTTTTAACATAAGTAGAATTTTGCTCCCAATTATAAATATTACTGTCTATTGTGTTGATTTCTTTCCATTCTTTTGGTCCTACCGAAACATTAGAGTATCTTCTCTTAAACATTTCAGAGTTTAAAGAGTTAAGAATAATGTTTTCTATTTCTTTATTACTTGGCCAAATATCTTTTAAAAAAACATCTTTTCCTTTTTTATCTTTTCCTAAAGATGATTTATATAAATCAAAATTCATATTACCGGCTAATGCATAAGCTACTACAAGAGGTGGGGATGCTAGGTAATTTGCCTTAACATCTGGATTTATTCTTCCCTCAAAGTTTCTATTTCCAGACAAAACTGATACAGCATATAAGTCTTTTTTATTAATTGCGTCTGAAATATTTTTATTTAATGGTCCAGAATTTCCAATACAAGTAGTACAACCATAACCAACAAGATTAAAACCAAGTTCATCTAAATATTTGTTTAAACCAGCTTTTTCTAAATAGTCGGTAACTACCTGAGAACCAGGTGCTAATGAGGTTTTCACCCATGGTTTTACTTTTAATCCTTTCTCGTGAGCCTTTTTAGCTAGAAGACCCGCTCCAATTAAAACACTTGGATTTGATGTATTAGTACAAGATGTAATTGCTGCTATTACAATATCTCCATCCTTTAATTTAAAGTCCTCTCCTGCAACATCTGAATCTACTAATTTAGATCTATTTGTATATTCCTTATAAACTTTTGCGAACGTGCTAGCTGCCTCGGTAAGTAAAACTTTATCTTGTGGCCGCTTGGGTCCTGAAATACTTGTTACAACACTGCCTACATCAAGTGAAACCGTATCTGTAAATTCTACATTATCACTTGCCCACAGGCCTTGTTCTTTTGAATATTTTTCTACTAAAGCTATTGTGAAATCATCTCTTCCAGATAACTTTAGATACTTTAGTGTCTCATTGTCCACTGGAAAAAACCCACAAGTGGCTCCATACTCGGGTGCCATGTTTGCAATAGTTGCTCTATCAGCTAATGTTAAATTTTTAAGTCCTTCTCCATAAAATTCTACAAATTTTCCAACCACTCCTTTTTTTCTTAATATCTCAACAATTGTCAAAACCAAATCAGTTGCGGTAGTCCCTTCTTTAAGCTTACCTTTTAATTCTACACCAACTACTTCTGGAATTAACATTGAAATGGGCTGACCTAGCATTGCTGCCTCTGCTTCGATACCGCCAACTCCCCAACCTAAAACTGATAAGCCATTTACCATTGTTGTATGACTATCTGTTCCTACTAAAGTGTCTGGATAAGCATATAATTCTTCATCACTTTTGGATGACCAGACTACTTTGGATAAATATTCTAAATTTACTTGATGACAAATTCCTGTTCCAGGTGGGACAACTCTAAAATTATCAAACGCTTTCTGACCCCATTTTAAAAAAGAGTAACGTTCGCCATTTCTAGAAAATTCTTTTTCAACATTTTTTTCAAATGATTTTCTAGATGCATATTCATCAACCATTACAGAATGATCTATCACTAAATCTACAGTAGATAATGGATTAATTTTTTTAGGATCTTTATTCTTATTTTTAACTGCATCTCTCATTGCGGCTAAATCTGCTACAGCTGGAATTCCTGTATAATCCTGCATCAAAACTCTTGCTGGTCTATAAGCTATTTCAGTTTTGGATCTTTTGTTATCTAGCCACTCTTTTATTGCAACGATTTGTTTTTTATTTACAGTTAGATCATCTTCATATCTCAAAAGGTTTTCTAATAGCACTTTAAGAGACTTAGGAAGCCTGGAAATACCTGCTAAGCCGTTTTTTTCTGCTTTTTTTAAATTAAAAATTTTGTATTCTTTTCCTGATGAAGAAATGCTATCAAGCGATTTAAAGGAATCTTTACTATTAAATTTCATGCGCTATACATAGAACAAAATTACGCAAACGATAAGTAAAAAAGACATTGTATAATTAAAATTCTTTATAAATTTATCACTTGTGGCGAATTTTCTCATGTATTTTCCCATTAAACACCAGGTGGTTTGGCTTCCAACCGCCATTAGAAACCAAACAGTTGTAAGAATAATTGAGTCTCTTAAATAATTATTTTGAGTATCAATAAACAATGATATTGAGGTCAGTCCAACGATTATGCTTTTAGGATTAACAAATTGAAACCAAAATGTGTTTAGGAAAGTAACTGGCTTTGGATCAATTTTTCTATCTTTTGTTTTGCTTCCAAAAGATAATTTATAAGCCATAAATAAAAGATAAACGGATCCTAAAATTTTAATTGTGGTCTGAATAAATTCATATTTCTGGAAAATAGCTGCAGATGTAAATTGTAAAAGTATTATTAAAAGTGTCCATCCAATAATCACACCAAGCATTGTAGGAATTGCTTTTCTAAAACCAAAATTAAAAGCTGTATAAGATGTCATGATATTATTTGGCCCAGGAGAAAATGCGGTTGCGATACCGAATAAAATTAGAGGTAAAAGTTGCATTTAAATTTAGTGGGGTGCCCTAAATCTATTATGACAAGCAGAACAATTACTCCACATTAATTGTTTTTGAACTGCTTTTAAATCATCTGCAGTTTCAATTGCTTTAGTTAGTTTAATCATATCATCAGATGCTTTTTGCATTAAAGCATTAAACTCATCTTTGTTTTCCCAAATACTTGGTAGTGCCTCTGTTTTAAATCCTTCTTTTGTATTTTCTGGAAAATAATCTAATAATTTTTTATAATTATCTGAAATTTTTTTCATTAAAGGTTTTGCTTCTTCCAATTTTTTAGACTTTAATAAAATAGAAATTTTTTTTCCATTTTGGTAATTTTCACTAAACATTGCCTTCCTGCCTTTAATAATTTCTTCTACTGTTTGGGCATTTGCTGAAAAAGAAAAACTCAAAAGAAAAATTATTAAAAAAAATAGTATTTTAGTTATTTTTATCTTTTGCATTTTAAGATTTATATTGTCATAAATACTGAAAATTTCCCATCGATAAGTTGATAAATAATATAAGGCTCCTCCTTATCACCAGGCATACCTGGTGTTCCTATAGGCATTCCAGGTAAAGCTATACCATCGATATCAGGTTGTTCTTTTAATAATTTATTAATTGCTTCGATCGGTACATGTCCTTCTATAAAATATTTACCCATAATAGTGGTATGACAAGACTGCATCTCCACTGGAATATTATATTTTTGTTTTATTGAATGAAGACTTCTCATATCTGTTTGTTTTACCTCAAATTTTTCATCCTCCAAAAATAAAACATAACCATAACAGCATCCACACGAGGGAGTTTTAAAAACTTCAACAATCTGTTTGTCGTCAATATTTGCCAAAGCATCATTTTTATCTGTGACAAAGTTTAAGATATAAAAAAATGATAATATTAATAATAAGAATGTTAGCTTAATTAAATTGTTTTTTATAAACATATGTTATTATAACTTTTAATGAAAATTCTTAACACAAATAATGAGTATGGAATATTGGCCAAATTGTTCCATTGGATTACATTTATTATTTTAATTGCACAAATTCCTTTTGGATTTTATTTGGTGAGCCTTGAATTTTCTGATGAAAGGATTGAACTTGAGAATATCCATATCCTAGTGGGCATAACTGTATTCTATATAACTTTATTTAGACTAATCTGGAAGTTTTTTAATTCAAGTCCATCTGAAACTAGAAGTTTTTTCAAAGGACAAATATTTATTGCTAAAGCTAACCATTTCTTACTTTATCTAAGTATTTTTACCATTACTATTTCTGGAATTCTTAAGAAGCTTTATATGGGAGAAATACTTAATTTTGTATTTTTTAAATACGGATTTGAAAAAGATAATTTTTTATTGGCAGATGTTTATTATCAAGTTCACATTTACGCTAATTACCTATTATTAGCTCTTGTTACTTTGCATATTCTTGCAGTTATCATTCATCATTATATTTTTAAAGATAAAATATTAAAAAAAATTACTTAATGGCAAGCTTGGTTAAATTTTTTTAATCTCCAATAATTGTATGGCCATGGTGTAACGAATCCTACAGCTAACATTATCGGGACTACCCACCAAGTTAAAATAGCTCCACCAGTTAAAAAGTAGTCAGTTGCATTCATTGCAACTTCCATACTTACCATTGAAATTAAGCTCATGCCTAAAGCAGTTTTAAAAGCTGATTTTATATCAAAATTTTGTCTCAATAAAATAATTGTTTCTAAAATAATGCTTGTAATTATTCCATTAATAATTGCTAAGATCATAATAGCTAGAACTGGAAAAGAAATTTTTGTTAATTGAAAAAATAAAATTGTACCAAAATCACCAATCGAACAACCTAACAAGCACCAAAAAGTGTTTTTAGCACTTCTTGACCAAGTATGTTTACAACGCCAGTGAAATATTTCAGTTTTCATTTAGGCAATATCTAAACCATTATCAGTTTTCTGTGATGGATGCACCAGGACAACTTTTCCATCTTTTTCAATCGCTCCAAGGATCAAAACTTCAGAAACAACACCTGCTATATTTTTTGTTGGAAAATTACAAACCCCGATTACTTGTTTTCCAACTAAATTTTCTGCGTTGTAATAGTGAGTTATTTGTGCTGATGATTGTTTAACTCCAGTTTCACTACCGAAATCAACCTTTATTACTAGTGAAGGTTTTCTAGCTTTTTCATTTTTATTTACTTCTACTACTGTGCCTACCTTAATTTTTATTTTTTTAAAATCGTCATAAGTTATTTCCATAAATATCCTTTCAAAATAAAAAAGGAGGCTAATGAAGCCCCCTTTTTTTAAATAGTTAAGTTAAAAATTATAGTTGTTTATAATTTCCTTTGCTCCACTCATAGAATACGTAACCTGGTAAACTTACATCGCCTTTTTTGTCAAAGCTTAGTTCTCCAAGCACAGTTTTGAATTTACCTTTTTTCATAGCTTTCAAAACTTTTTTTCTATCAATTGATCCGGCTTGTTCTGCAGCTTGTTCAAATACTTGTAACGCAGCATAAGAATAAAGCACATAACCTTCCGGTTCAATTCCGGCAGCTTTAAATTTTTTAACTAATGGTGCAGCTTCTGGATTATTTCTTGGGTCAGGGCTGAAAGTCATTAAAGTACCTTCACCTGCGTCACCAGTAATTTGCCAATACTCGGCAGTAACCAAAGCGTCTCCACTGATCAATTTAGTTTTCATACCTTGATCTCTCATTTGTCTTACGATTAGACCACCCTCTGTATGATAGCCTCCAAGATATACAGCATCGATACCATTAGATTTTAATTTAGAAACTAAAGCAGAGTAATCTTTTTCACCTGCTGTAAAAGCTTCGTACATAGTTTCTTTTAATCCGCCTTTATTCATGTTTTTCTTAGTAGCATCTGCTAAACCTTTTCCGTAAGCAGTTTTGTCATGAATTATTGCAACTTTTTTTCCACTGTATTCTTTTGCTAAGAAAGCTCCAGCAACTTCACCTTGCTGGTCATCTCTACCGCAAACTCTGAATACATTTGGTCCACCTTTATCTGTGAACGCTGGATTAGTTGAAGCCGGAGATACTTGGATAATACCTTCTTCTGTATAAACTTTAGAAGCTGGTATAGAAGATCCTGAGCAGAAATGTCCTGCTACGTAGGTAACGCCTTGACCAGCAAATTTGTTTGCAACAGCCACGGCTTGTTTCGGATCGCAAGCATCATCACCGATTACTAGTTTTACTTTTTCTCCCAAAATACCACCTTTAGCATTAGTGTCCTTAACCCACATTTCTGCACCAGCTTTTAACTGAGCACCAAATGAAGCATACTGACCGCTCATTGGTCCAGCAGAAGCGACAACTACGTCTGCTTTTGCAGATATAGAACCTAATAAAAAGATTGAAGCAATTATTGAAAGAATATTTTTCATAATCTTAAACATATGTTCCTCTTTTTGTTGTTAATTAATTAATTAATATTGATTATTGAACACTACCTTAGCTTTTTTGTAAATATGGAAAAAAATTATTTTTTTCCACCTCCTTCAAGGTAAGCAGCTTGAATATCCTTGTTTTTTAATAAGTCTTGACCTGTTCCTTCTAAAGTTACATTTCCGTTAACCAAAACATATCCTCGATCTGCAAGTTCTAAAGCCTTTTTGGCATTTTGCTCAACTAAAAAAATTGTCACTTTTTTTTGTTTATTGATATTTTTTATAGCAATAAAAATTTGATTGACAAGTTTAGGAGCGATACCTAGTGATGGTTCATCTAGTAATAGCATTTTAGGTCTAGCCATCATTGCTCTGCCTATAGCTAGCATTTGTTGTTCTCCTCCTGAAAGAGTTCCTCCTCTTTGATTTAATCTATCTTTAAGAACTGGGAAAAGATCGTAAACATCTTTTACATCAATATCAAAATTTTTTCCTTTCTCGTATGCTGAAGCTCCTAACCTCAAGTTATCTTCTACTGAAAGTCTTGAAAAAATTCTTCTTCCTTCAGGTACTTGTGAAATTCCAAGATTCACTATTTCATGTGGAGGTAAATTTTCTATATGTTGATCATCAAATAAAATTTCACCAGTTGATGCTTTATTAACACCGCTTATTGTCATTAATAAAGTTGATTTTCCTGCACCATTAGAGCCTATCAAAGTAACAATTTCTCCACTATTTACTTTTACATCTACTCCTCTTAATGCTTGAATATTTCCATAAAAGGTTTCAACTTTTGATATTAATAACATTTTATTCCTCTGTTCCTAAATATGCCTCAATAACTGCTGGGCTATTTTTCGTTTCTTTTGCTGATCCTTGAAATATTTTCTTTCCATAATTTAAAACAACTACATGATCGGAGATCTCCATTACGACACTCATGTCATGCTCAATTAACAATATACCAGTTTTTTTTTCGTTTTTTATAAATAGAAGTAACTTGTTTAATTCAGCAGACTCTTTTGCATTTAATCCAGCCGCAGGTTCATCTAAACATAATAAATGAGGGTTGATACACATTGCTCTCACTATTTCTAGTTTTCTTTGATCTCCATAAGGTAAATCACCTGCGTCATCATCAGCTCTATGAGTTAGACCTATTATGTCCAACCAATATTTTGATATTTCTACTGCCTCTTTTTCTTTATTTACAAAAGAGGAGGCATTAAATAATCCTAAAATTGTAAACCCTGATGCGTCCATAAGTTTATTATGTTGGGCAACCATTAAGTTTTCTAATACGGACATTTGTGGAAAAAGTCTTATATTTTGAAAAGTTCTAGCTACCCCTGCTTTCTGAGCAACTTTAAAATCTGAAAACTTTTTTAAATTTAATCTTTCATTTTCTTTATTAAGAAACATTGAGCCTGCAGTAGCTTTATAAAAACCTGTTAAGCAATTAAATACAGTTGTTTTTCCAGCTCCGTTGGGTCCGATAATTGAAGTGATTTGATCTTTGGCCGCTGAAAAAGATAAATCATCAATCGCTACTAGACCGCCAAATTTCATCGTTAAATTTTCAACATCTAATAGTTTTGTTGTCATTTAGCGGCCTCTTTTTTTTGAAGAGTAATTGTTGGTTTTCTGGTTGCTAAAATTCCTCTAGGCCTAAAAATCATTATAAGAACCATGGCTCCGCCGAATGCTATCATTCTGTAAGATTCAAAATCTCTAAAAACTTCAATTAACCCAATTAAAAAAATGGTCGCTAAAACAACACCTGTTTGTGAGCCCATACCTCCTAATACTACAATTGCAACTATTATAGCCGACTCAATAAAAGTAAAACTTTCTGGGCTAATAAAGGCTTGTCTAGTCGCAAAAAAGGAACCTGCAAAACCTCCGAACATTGCACCAATGGCAAACGCGGTAAGTTTTGTATTTCTTGGGTTAACACCCAATGACTTACACGCTATTTCATCTTCTCTTAAAGCCTCCCACGCTCTCCCAATCGGTAATCGCCTAATTTTGATCGTAAATAGATTGGTAATTAAAGCTAGCACAAGAATAAGATAGTATAAAAATATAATTCTTTGCATTGGACTATATTCTAAACCAAAAAACGTATGAAATGTTTGCTCTCCTTCATCTGGAAAACTTTTAAACGGTAAGCCAAAAAAAGATGGTCTAGGTATTCCTGTTAAACCATCTGGACCTTTTGTAAGCTGATACCAGTTTAATAAAAGTATTCTTATCATTTCACCAAATGCTAATGTGACAATTGCGAGATAATCACCTCTTAGTCTTAAAACTGGAAAACCCAACAAAACTCCAAACATCGCTGCAAATATTCCTGCTATAGGTAAACAAATCCAAAAGGACCATCCAAAATGAATTGCAAACAATGCATAAGAGTAGGCACCTACAGCATAAAATGCAACGTAACCTAGATCAAGAAGACCTGCTAATCCTATTACAATATTTAAACCCCATCCCAACATTATATAAGTTAACATCATGATGGCTATATCCATCAGATATCGATCAGTAAAAGGAAGAAAAGGAAAAATAACTGAGAAAATAATTGCACTTAAAGCGATTTGTGTTCCTTTAGTATCTAAAAAATTTGTAATTGATTTGCCGATGGTTGACTGTATTCCGTATTTTTGATCTCTGTTGTAAATATATAAATTAGTAAGAAATCTTCCTAAAGCACAAACTACAACTATAACTAAAACAATGAACCATTTAGGGCTTACAACTAGAACTTCATTTTTAGCAACTGTTCTTAAACCTACTATCGGACCGAATAAAGCTAAGGCAATTAATCCTGTAAAGAGACTATCTTTAATAGATGACTGTAAAAAATTTTTTCTCATTTAAACTTTTTCTATATCAGGCTTGCCTAGAAATCCGGTTGGATAAAAAATTAAAACAACTACTAAAACTGTAAATGCAGCTATATCTTTATATTCTATTGAAATATATCCTGACCAAAAAACTTCTATTAAACCTATTAACAATCCTCCCAGCATTGCTCCAGGTATAGAACCTATTCCTCCGAGCACAGCAGCGGTAAATGCTTTGATCCCTGCAAGAAAACCAATATAAAAATCTATAACGCCATAATACATTACAAACATCATGCCAGCGACTGATGCCAGTGAAGAACCAATTATAAAAGTTATTGATATTGTTCTGTCTACGTTTATTCCCATTAATGCAGTCATAGTTCTATCTTGTTCACATGCTCTCTGAGCGCGACCGAGTGCTGTTCTAGTAATTAACAAAGTGAAAACAGCCATTAAAACTATTGTTACTAAGATTATAAAAATCTGTAAGTAACTTAGAGATACTGTGAAACCTGTATCTTCCATAAAAGTAAAGCCCCCCTGAATAACTGGTTGTAAAGTTTTTATTCTTGCGCCCTGAGCTGCTTGCACGTAATTTTGCAAAACTATTGACATTCCTAAAGCTGATATAAGAGGAGCTAGTCTAAAAGATTTTCTTAACGGTTTGTAAGCTAATTTTTCTACTGTCCATCCATAACAAGCGGTAAAAACCATTGCGATTAAAAGTGTAAGTAATAAAACAATAGGTAAAGCTATACTAGTTAAAGCAAAAAGTATAAAAGAGATTAAAGCTATAAAAGCGCCAACCATAAATATATCACCGTGCGCAAAATTAATCATGCCGATGATCCCATAGACCATCGTATAACCTATAGCAATTAGTCCATAGACAGAGCCAAGAGTTACTCCATTGATAAGTTGTTGTAAAAAATAAGCTGTGTCCATATCAGAGTTTTAAAATTTTTTAAAAATACTATTTAAAACTTTTTGTTGGACTTTGTAAAATTTCTTTTTTTTGAGCTGTTTAAGTACGAAAGCATTGGTTCCGCCGGGAGTTTGAGATTCTAGTACTAGTTGTTTTAAAGAAATTTTATTTTTATTAACTGCATCCTGTGCAAGAGCAAGGAATAAACTTCTAGTATAGTTTTCTGCATTTTTTCTTTTTATACCTTTTGAATTTAACCAGTTACTAGTTTCATTCATCAAGTTATAAAATGATGCCATAAATGAAGACGTCGCCCAAAAACTTTTAGATATTTTTTCACTTTTTAAAGTAATTACTTCTCCTAAATTACTAAAAAAAGTTTTTAACATTTTATCCTCGGGACAAATAATTATTGGTCCTTTTCTCATGCCTATAAATGGAAGAGGTATAACACGTGTTACTTTTTTGTTTTTTGTAATTTTTTTTAATTTTTCCAAACTAATAGTAGAAATAAAGCTAATTATTTTTTTATCTTTTTTAAACTTGAGATCTTTTAAAATTTTGTTTCCAACTTTGGGTGTAATTGCTAAAAATACCCAATTTGAAATATTTATTAATTGTTGATTATTTTTACATATCACAACTTTTTTAAATCTTTTATTAAGTTTTTTTGCTAGTATCTTGTTACGAGGAGATAGATATATTTTTTTGAATTTTAATTTTGATTTAAATATACCTTCAATAATTGAAGAAGAAATATGTCCAGTTCCTAAAAAACCTAAATTCATAGATAATGCAGAATAACCAAGCTCTTCCATTTAATAAAGAAAATTTTAAACAAATATTTTCAAAGAAATTCTTATTTGTTATTTTAGTCTCAATTCCAGCAGCATTATTAGCTGATTTTTTTAACATTCCTTTAGCATGGTTTTTGGGACCCATGATTATTACTTCGGTAGTAACTCTTGCAGGTATAAAAACTCAAATGCCGAAATTAATTCTAAGCTCTACTTTAATAATTTTAGGACTTTATATAGGAAATTATATTGATGAGAATTTATTTAATCAAATTCACCAATGGTTTTGGACTTCTTTAATTATGTTAGGTTATATTATTATTAGTGTGTTGGTCGTATCTAAATATTTAGAAAAATATTCAAACTACGATAAAAAAACTTCAATTTTTTCTGCTGCACCAGGTGCTTTAGGTCCGCTTATGATTTTGGCTGAGGATGAAAAGACAGACTTAAGTCGTGTCGCTACTTCGCATTTAATTAGATTAATCATTATAATTACAGTTTTTCCTTTTTTTGTTGATAGTTTTTATATCTCAGAAGAAATTAAAGTTTCTGAAACTGTTGTGAAAGATCAAAATTCTTTAGAACTTTTAATATTGATATTTGTTTCAATTATTCTAATTTTAATATTTGATAAGCTAAAAATACCAGCCGCTTTATTAGCTGGCACTTTAGTTGCTAGCGGTGTTTTACAAATAACTGAATTAGCTTCTTATCAATTATCTCCAAATATTATAGACTTTTCATTGCTCATACTTGGCTCATCTGTTGGTTGCAGATTTGCAGATAAGACTTTTCCTGAAATAGCTAAAAATGCACTTCATAGTTTTGTTGCAACTTTATTATTGGTTTTTTTAGGTTTGGTTTCTGCGTTTGTAGCAAGTTTAGTTATAGATAAAAATTTTTTTACCTTGTTATTATCATACTGTCCTGGTGGAATTTACGAAGTAGCTGTTATAGCAATTTTTTTTGATCTTGATCCAGAATTTGTTTCTTTTCATCATATAATAAGACTTTTACTAATACTTTTTATAGTCCCTGTGATTTTAAAGATGATCCAAAAAAAAAGTTAGTTTTTTTGAAAAAAACTTTTATAAATTTGCCAACCAACAATTAAAGTAATTGAAATCATAATACATAGCGTTAGAGGCCTATCCCATAAAAACGACCATGATCCATCACTTATAAGTAGTGATCTCCTCAAATTTTCCTCCATCAGTCCACCCAAAACAAATGCTAAAATTAAAGGTGGCATAGGAAATTCATATAGTCTTAATATTGTTGAAAAAACTGCTATTCCAATCATTAAATAAATATCAAAATTATTAAATGACATTAAATAAATACCTGTGACAGAAAAAAATAAAATTAAAGGTATTAGAAAAGCTCGAGGAACCGCGAGGATTCGTGCGATGTAAGGAATTAAAGGTAAATTTAAAATTAATAAAATTACCATTCCGATATACATTGACATAATAACTGACCAAAAAATTTCTGGATTAGTCTGGTAAAGTCTTGGGCCTGGCTGAATACCAAAGCCAAGTAAAGCACCAAGCATTACAGCTGTGGTGCCGCTTCCAGGAATACCGAGAGTTAAAAGAGGAACGAAAGATCCAGAGCAAGCTGCGTTGTTGGCGGTCTCCGGAGCAGATAATCCATTTACACTACCTTTGCCAAATTTTTGTTTTTCATCATCCTTAACAAAATTTCTTTCCATTCCATAAGCTAAAAAAGATGCAATTGTTGAACCAGCTCCAGGTAAAACACCAATAATAAAACCAATAATCGATGATCTTGGAATAGTGGTGACCATTTTTTTTGTCTCATCCTTGTCAAGCTTTATTGATCCAAGTTTTGATAATGAAATTTGCTTAGCAGCTTGTGTGGGATCACTTCCTTTAAAAATAATTGTTAACGCCTCGCTCATAGCAAAAGTTGCCATTACAACTAGTACAAAGCTGATACCATCAGCCAAATTCATGTTATTGAAAACAAATCTTGGAATGTCAGACAAAGTATCTTGGCCTACGGATGCTAACATCAAACCTAGAACTACCATCATCATTGCTTTTAAAAAATGTCCTTTGGCTGAAAAAGCTGACACAGCTGTCAAACCTAGTATCATTAAACCAAAATAATCCGGAGACCTAAATGCTAAACTTACTTTTGATAAACTTGGAGCAGCAAATAATAAAAAAATTGCTGCAATTGTTCCGCCGGCAAAGGAGCTGTAAGCTGCTATCGCTAGCGCTTTTCCCGCTTTTCCTTGTTGAGCCATTGGATAACCATCAAAAGAAGTTGCTACAGTTCCCGGAACTCCAGGTGCATTAATTAAAATTGATGAGGTCGATCCACCAAAAACTGCTCCATAATAAACCCCAGCCATCAAAATTAAACCTGTAGATGGTTCGAACCCATATGTTATTGGTATCATTAAGGCTATTGCAGTCATAGGGCCTAAACCCGGCAACATTCCAATTATGGTTCCTGCAAAACATCCTATCATCACCATTAAAATATTTTTTAATGATAGAGCGGTATTTAAACCTATTAGTATTCCTTCAATCATCCTATAATTCCTAAATATTTTAAAAATGGATCACGTAAATAAATGTCTAATAAGCCGTGTAGAAGAAACATAAAAAAAGCAACAAATGGAAAGGATAAAGTAAAAACCCAAAACCATCTTTTCTCGCCTAGCGTAATATAAGATAAGACTAAGAAAAGTGAGGTTGATAAAAAATATCCTGCCTTCAAGATTGTAATCCCATAAACAATCATTAAAATTACTAAGGTAATCGTTTTTTTATAATCAAGAATTGAAAGATCAACGTTAGATGGTTTTTTTTCTGGTAAGACTATATAAAGTCCAGAAAAAAATAGACCAGCATATCCTAAATAGATTGGAAAAGTTTTTGCATTAAATGGTGCATTTTCATCAAAAGAGAAAACTCTTATTTGATGAGCGTAATATAAATAAAGACCTGAAAAAATAAAGAAGAGCAGTGAAATAATCTTAACTGGGCTTATTTGCACTGCTCCTCCTAATTTTAAAGTAATTAAATTACTCCAAGCTTTTTCATTAAAGCTGTCATTTCTTTAGTTTGTGTTTTTAAAAACTTCACAAACTTTTTGTCTGGGTTATAAATATTTACCCAAGCATTTCTTTTTCTTACAGCTTCCCATTCTGGAGTTTTTTGTACATCACCTAACATTTTAGCAATTTTCTTTTTATCTGCGCTACTCATGTTTGGTGGACCAAAGAATCCTCTCCAGTTAACGAACTGAACATCAAAGCCTTGCTCTTTAAGAGTTGGTACTTCTGGAGCGTCTGCAACTCTCTTAGGTGCAGTAATACCAATTATTCTTACTTGGTCTCTTGCTCCCATTACTTCTCCCAAACCTGTTGAGAGAATTTGAGTTTCTCCTGAAAGTAAACCTGCTAATGCTTTTCCGCCAGCATCGTAAGGTACGTATACAACTTTATTTGGATCAGCTCCTGCTTCTTGGAACGCTAAAGCACCAATTAAATGGTCCATGCTTCCTCTTACAGATCCACCTGCCATCTTAACAGATTTTGGATTAGATTTATAAGCAGCAACTACATCTTTAAAGTTTTTATACGGTGAATTTTTTGCAACTGCTATTGCACCGTAGTCACCTATTACTCCAGCTATTGGTACAACATCTTTGTATGAAAGAACGCCACTACCACTCACGTAACCTTTGTGTCTTGTTATTGATCTTAATACTAAAGGTGTTGATTGAACTAATACTGTGCCAGTTGGTTTAGTATTTATCATGAATGATAAAGCCTTACCTCCACCACCACCTGACATATTTTCAAATGACGCACTTTTTAAGAAACCAGCTTTTGTAAGCGCTTCTCCAGTTCCTCTAGCAGTTCCATCCCAACCACCGCCAGCTCCGCCACCAATTACAAAGTGTAATTTGTCGATAGCAAAACTAGTTGATGAGATTGAAGTTAAAAGAACGGTAGCGAATACAAGACTGATAAGTTTTTTAAATTTACTTAACATTTGTTTCCCCCATTGTTTGTTAATTATTATGATTAAAAATAATTAATGGGTAAGAGTCAATATGATTTAATGGAAAAAAGTTCCTCTAATTCTTAATAGTTCTCTAGATAACCCAGAATGCTCTTTGAAAGCTTTTCTCCCATGGAGCCAGAAATAATTGTTTGAAAAAATTGTAGAACCTACTGGTAAAGGAAAAACTATTTTGTTTTTACTTTCCTCCAGTGCATCAGATAATTTTTGTAAGAATAAACCTTGCTTCATATTTTTAGGCTCAGGAAATTGATCAATATAAGAAATAATAGGCTTGCCATTATCATCGTTAGAAAATACTGGGTGTTCGACTTTATAATTTACATTTTTACTCTTCGGTGAGCCCCAAATAAAATTTTGTCTACCTATTGGATCTTTGCTTAATTCCTCTAAATATTCCCAGTCATCTAAGTGCAAAATAACGCTCTCTCCTCCTGAAACGTTTTGTTCCTCCATTTTTGTCATTATTAACCAGTCAGTTTTTTCTTTTACATAGGTTCCGTCAGTGTGGAGATCTAGATTGTTATAGGCTTTTCGTAAATAAGAGTCACTTTGATCTACATGTTTTACCTCAAATCTTGCGTAGTATTTACCTGACATTGAATCGAAATTAGGAGTGCCAATAAGATAGGCTAAAGATGTTGAAAGTTTAACTAAAAATTCTTTATCAAATTTACTATTTTTTATTTCAGGTTCAATAATTACTGTTCCTGAATTTCTATCATTAAGAACTTTGTTGAGTTGTTTGCTTAATTCATTTTTAAACAATTCATCTAAACTTTTCGCAATAGTAAATCTTGAAAAAGGTTTATATTCTAGTGAGGTAATTGAATGTTTTTTAAATGGAAATACCAATCTATCTAAATCTTCTTCGGGTATTTTTATAACTTTTACTCGCTTAGAATTTTTATGATCTTCAATTTTTAAACTCATATACTTGTTAAAATAGACAGAAGTATAGCAGAAAATATTGTTGGTATAACCAAATTTTTTTTCATTATAATGAAAATAAATATACAGCTAATAAGGACTATCAAACGTATTATGATGTCGGCATCAGCTAATACTCCAGCAGGAAATATTATAATTCTACCAAGCAAAGCTGCTAGAGTTGAGTAAGCAACTAAGTTAAACCAATCAAAAAGTTTCGAACTAGCGTCAACTCTTTCTGAGGTTAATGCTCCTAAAAAACGTGATATAAAAGTTGCAACAGATGTTGCAATTATTGCTAATATTATAACTTTATTTGGATCCATCTCTCACTCCAAATAAATATGATATTGAACCCGCTGTTAAACCAGCAAAAAGAATAGCCCATTCACTTGAAAATAAATAAAATACTGGGCCCAAAGTAGTTCCTAATATGATGGCTAAAGAAATTTTTAAATTGTTCATTGCTCCAATCATCATGCAAAAGAAATAGACAGGATTTACGATTGCTAATCCTATAATAATATCTTTGTTTAGATAGTCTGCTAAAGTAAAACCTATTAAAGTTGTTACAATTGCAGTAGTCCATGTTCCAAAGCCTATGCCCATCCAAAAGTCAATTCTGTATTTCTGATCAATTTTTTTATACGTGTACTTAGCTATAAGCCAAGATGAGATTGCAAGAAAATGACACGATAAATAATATTTCCATCTAGGTTGTGACTTATGCTTAAGTAAAGGAAAAAGAGATACTGTCATTGGATATAGTCTAAAATTTACTAACCAAACAGCTATGAAAATATTAATTATTGATGCGCCAATTAATAAAGACTCAGCCATAACAAGTTGACCAGGTAAAGCATAAGTAAAAAAACTTGATGCAGCACTTTGTTGAATGTTTAAGCCTGCATCCTTAAGCAGAGCACCAAGCGCAATAAAACATGCAGCTAGTGGTATCGCTGGACTTCTTATTCCTATTAAGGATTTAAGTCCTTTTAAAAAAATTTTTAAATTTATCATCCTCCGAGGAATAATCTGCCTACATCAGGATTTTTTAAAAGATCATTGCCTTTACCAGCAATCGCTGTTTGACCAGAAACTAAAACGTATCCTATGTCAGCAAATTCTAAACCTTTTTTAGCATTTTGTTCAACTAAGATAATTGTTTTCTTTTCTGTTTTTTGGAGGTCTTCTAAAATTTCAAAAACCATACTTATATACTTAGGTTCTAAACCAATTGAAGGTTCATCCACTAGAAGTACTGAAGGCTTCATAACTAAAGCTCTAGAGATTTCTAATAATCTTCTCTCTCCACCTGATAAAACTTTTGCAGGCTGATTTCTTCTATTTCTTAATCTGTCGTATTTTTGAAAAATTCTCTCAGCTTCTTCGTAAGCTTCATCTTGTTTGTCCTTTATATATCCCCCCATTAAAAGATTTTCTTCAACTGTCATGTCAGGAAATACAGAATTGTCTTGCAAAATATATGCAATACCAACTTTACTTAATTTTTCTGCAGGTGTTAGCTTGGTAATTTCATTACCGTCTAATTCAATCTTTCCATCAAAGATATTTGTGAAACCATATATAGAGTGAAGAATTGTAGATTTTCCTGCCCCGTTTGGTCCAATTAAGCATAACGATTGAGCTTTACTCACTGTTAAATCAAATTTATGTAGAATTTCCATCTTTCCGTAACCTGCGTTCAGCCCTCTTATTGTTAAATGAACATCGTTAGGAGAAAGTTTATTTAATTCTTCTAACCCCGGGGCTTTTCCTAAAACATCATATTGATTAGCCATTACTGTGCTCCTAAATAAGCATCAACAACTCGCTTATCATTTTTAATTTGATCTGGTGAACCCTCTGCTAACATTTTACCGTGCGCAAGACAGAATATTTTTTGAGCTAAGCTCATTATTACTCTCATATTATGTTCAATAACTAATAACGTGATTCCATAATCTTTGTTTATTTTTATTAACCTATCTATAATTCCATTAATTAACGTTGGATTTATTCCTGCCGTTGGTTCATCTAATAAAAGCATTTTTGGCTCATTCATTAATGCCATAGCTAATTCTAGTAACTTTTGCTGTCCAAATGATAAATCTCCTGCTCTTAAATTTCTTTTCTGATATAGACCAACAAAGTTAAGAAGGTTTTCCGCTTTTTCAGTCAGTTCTGTCGGTACTTTTGCAAAAATAAACCCGGAGTCGCTAGCTTTATGACTTATTAGCATATTTTCTACGCAATTAAGTTTTGAATAAATTCGTGTTTGTTGAAATGTCCTCAACAAGCCTAGTTTTGCTACTGCTGGCACAGGCATTTCAGAAACCTCAGTATTATCAAAGATAATAGATCCTTGATCTATTGGGTGAGTTCCTACGATTGAATTAAATAGAGTTGTTTTACCAGAACCGTTTGGTCCTATTAAACCAACTATTGATCCCTGCTCTACTGAAACAGAAATATCTACGTTAGCTTGAACACCGCCAAAAGATTTACTTACATTTTTTACTTCTAAAATGCTCATTTTAATTCCACCTGCGCTTTACGATCTTTCTCATCAATTACTTCGCCAAATCTTTCAGGGTATTTTTCTCTTAACCAACCCATTAATCCCTCAGGGAAATAAATTACTATAACAACGATTAAAACTCCTAGGGCAACGTATTGCCAACCTAAGATTAAAGTCCAGAAACCTTCTTTTAAAAAATGGAATAAAGTTGCTCCTATCACTGGACCCCATAAAGTTCCTTTGCCGCCTAAGATTGCCATCAAGACCATGAACACTCCCATCTCTCTTCCATCAAAAGCAACATCAGTTGAATCAATATAACCAATAAGACCACCCATTATTCCTCCAGCAAGACCAGCAAAAAATGCGGATACCATCCATCCTACAATTTTATATTTCATTGTTTGAATGCCCATCGCTTCAGCTTTATCCTCATTGTCTCTTATTGCATTTAAAATTAATTTGAATCTAGATCCATAAATCCATTTGATAAAAACAAACGTTCCAATTAATAAGACAAAACTTAAAAAATAGAAAAAATCTCCTCTAGCTCCAGGATCAACTATATCTTTTGGGAACGGCGGTGTAGTAAAGCCCTGGCCTGCTCCAATGATTTCAATACCTCCAGCAATTTCACCTGCGGCAATACCTAAACCTAAAGTGCAAATAGCAAAATAGTGGCCTCTTAATCCTAAAATTGCGTAACCAATAGCGCCTGCAATAATAGTCGGAACTAACGCAGCAACTAATAAACCAACGCCCATACCTTGAAAATATTGAGATGTAGTGTGTACAAATGTTTTCTCACCACCACTTTCCGTCCATTCAGCTAATGGAAAAAACATTCCAACTTGAACCGATGCGGTTAGATACATTCCAAGACCATAAAAAAGAATGTTTCCAAAAGTATTGTAGCCCATTTCTCCACCCTGCAGATTCCATGTCATAGCCAATACTATTAAAACACAAAGTATTGTGAGCTGTACTTTAAACCCCGGGAACAAAAATGGAGCAGCTAGTCCTAAGATTATTAAGCCAGAGTATAAAATTAAATCTTTTTGTTTAACTTTGTCCATTTATTTCAAATACTCCCTTTTCTTTGAAAGTTTAAATCTTCTATAAACTAATATGAAAACTAGCAGCATAAATACTGCCCCGATTCTAAATTCTGTTCCTAAAATATAATCTGCAAATTCCTCAAAAAGTCCTAAACCCATTCCAGAAATTGCTACCGCAGGTAAATTTCCTAGACCTGCAACAATTACTATCATGAAAGATCTTACTGTATAGGGAAGACCTACGTATGGGTGCAGGGTAAGTGTAATTGCAATTAAAGCACCAGCAATTCCACACAATGCTGCGTTTATACCAAAAGTTGCTGCGTAGACTTTTTCTGTATCAACTCCTAAAATTTTTGCAGCTCTTGCATTTTGCGCTGTAGCTCTAATAGCTCGTCCCAGTCTAGATTTTTTCATATATATTACTAAAGCGATTGCATACAAAATACTTACTACTGCAGAGAAAATTTTTGAGTTAGGTAACGTTACTGAATTATCAAATAGCATTGTTGTTCCGTACTCTGATTGAGCAACAACAACATCTGCACCAAAAATAAAATTCATTAATTGTTGAAAAATAATAGCGATACCGAAGGTTGCTAAAATTGAAATAAACAAATCGCGATCTACGACTTTATTAATGACTAATTTATAAAGTGCCCAACCAACAAAAAACATTATAATTGGAGAAACAATAACTCCCCATGCTGGGTGAATTCCAGCAAGGTACATTGTATATGCAATGTAACCTCCAAGAATTACTAAATCTCCTTGTGCAATATTAATTATATTCATTACACCCCATTGCAAAGCCATACCGTAGGCAATTAAAGCAAATAAAATACCTAGAAGAATTCCGTCCAGAGAAGCCTGAACCATAAGGATTGGAGCTTTAAAAATAAGAAAGTCCATAAAAACTTAAAACTTTTAAAAGAAATGCCCCCTAATTACTAGGGGGCAGTTCATGTCTTATTAAATATTAACTTCTTTCAGACCACTTAGGGATTGGGTGGTAGAATTTGTCTGAAGCCCATTTTGTTGGAGCAACAACTTTATTCTCACACGTATCACCTTTGCATCTTACTTGGAACAATATCATTGGCTTAGCGGTATTTTGACCACCAGGACCGAATTTAATATTTCCATAGAAAGTTTGCATTTCAGTTTCTTTCAAAGCGTCTCTTAATTTATCGCCATCAAAAGAGTTAGCTCGTTCGAAAGCATCTTTGAAAACTAATAATGCAGCAGAAGACTCAGCTGATTGGTAAGGCGGAGCATAACCAAATTCTTTTTTAAAGTCTTTGTCATACTTTTTACCTGTTCCAAAAAACTTGTCTTTATAGCTTAAGTTTTTGTGCCACTGTGATGCACATAATGCATATTCTGATTTCTTTCCGTGTTGTTTAGAAAGTTTTGCAGCATCGCAATGTGTCATCGCTAACATTGGGACATCTACTTTCATCTCAGCTATTTGTCTGATTGCAGTTAATGCACCCTTTGTGTGACCTGATACAACAAGTACATCTGGCTTAGTAGCTTTAACTTTAGCTAGTGTAGCTGCCATATCATTAAGTTCTTTCGGTAATTTATCATCAATAATAATTTCTGATCCAGTTCTCTTTGCTGCATCTAAGATACCTAATCTCACGTCTTGTGAGAAAGCATCTTGTTCAAATGCTTGAGCAATTCTTACTGGCTTACCACCGTTCTTCTCTACCGCTAAATCGATAGCTACTTCAAGGTACTGGTTGGCTGGTGATAACACAGCAAACAAATATTTGTATCCTTTTGTAAATAAAGATCTAGATGCACCATTCGCTTCAACCATTGGAATTTTATACTTCTCGGTTACTGGTGCGATGGCTTTTGTTAAACCTGAACTGTAAGGTCCAAGCATATACTTAACACCATCTTGGTTAATTAGTCTTTCAGCTAATTGGGCAGCTCTCTTTGGATTTGACTCATCATCATAGTAAATGATCTCAAATTTATATTTCTTCCCTTGAACTTCAACTCCACCCATTTTGTTAATTCTTTCAACGGCTAAGTTATAACCGTTTTGAGTGTGAACTCCGTTTGAAGAATATTTTCCAGTTAGAGAAATTGCAGCACCTAATACGATATAGTCACCTTCTACTTTTGCAATTGAAGAAGTAATGCTAGAAAGCATTAAAGTGATAGCTGAAACAAGTGTAATAAATATTTTTGTTAATTTATTCATTATTTCCTCTCTGTTAATTAATTAATTAATGATTCATTTAAACAAGATTTTTTAAAAATGACAACAGTTAGAATGAACTAATAATTTCCTGTAACTGCAATATAGATAGCGATTATTAGAAGCACACACGCTGAGATTGTATTTAAAATTCTTGGATTATTCTTTAGCCATGAAGCCACTTCACGTGCAGCCAAACCATAAACCATTAAACTTAGAAAATCTAAAAACATCCAAGTAAAAATTAGTATGAAAAATTGAGAAGCAACATTCCCTTCAAAATTTATGAAGGTAATAAAAATTGTTCCGAAGAAAATAAGAGCTTTTGGGCTTAAACCTGCTACTAGAAAACCGTCCCGAAACATAGCGATATTGCTTTTAATAATTTTATTTTTAATGTCTACGTTTTTTATTTTTTGAATAAATGTTTCATACGCAAGATAAAGTAGATAAAAAATGCCAGCCCATTTAAGATATATAAATATTTTAGGATTATCGATTAACATGCTGCCAATTACGAATGTGACTAAAGATGCTTGAACAAAGTTAGCGGATATGTCCCCAACAGCAGTCCATATAGATTTTCTTAGGCCATGATTAATTGTATTTGAAACTATTACAACTCTTGGAGGACCTGGTGTGATAAAATAGAACAGTATTAATTGAAGATAAATAAAGTAGTTTTCTGGAAACATAATTGAGTTATATATATTTATTTTATGAAGAAAAAAAGCTTAATTCCTGAAACAAGAGTAAAAAATGCTGAGCCAAAAAAATATGATGAAAATTGGATTATTTGGGCTGCCTGGGCTGATAGAATAACTTTTGAAGAAATAAAAGAAAAAACCGGAAAGAACGAGTCTCAAGTTATTAAGTTAATGCGTAAAAATTTAAAAAGAAGTTCATTTAAACTTTGGAGAAAGAGGGTCAATAATACAAGTATTAAACATAGAAAAAAATTTAAAATTGATAGAAAAAAAATCAGGAAAAAAATCAGAATAAGTGATATATATTAAAAAATGAAAAAAGTTACAATTTACACAGGAAGTCCTTGCCCTTATTGTGACTCGGCTAAAGCTCTTCTTAAAACAAAGAATGTTGAAATAATTGAAATAGATATATGGAAAGATCGAAATAAAGCTAAGGAAATGCTGCAAAGAACCAATGGAGCAAGAACAATTCCCCAAATATTTATTGGTGATCATTATGTAGGTGGTAATGACAAACTTCAAGAGGTGAACCGAAGTGGAGAATTGGATAAACTTTTAGATTAACTAACATCTTTTAAAAAAGGCATCGAGTCAGCCGCACCCTTTTTTGTTACAGAAATTCCTGAGACTTTAATAGCAAATTTTAAACATGCTTTTAACTCCATTTTTTTGGCAAGTCCTGATGCTAGAGCTCCATTAAAAGCATCGCCAGCACCAGTGGTATCTAAAACTTTATTTTTTAAATTTAAAGCCGGTAAATCAAAATTTAAATATTTATTTGTAAAATAAATCCCTTTATCACCAAGTGTGATAATTGAGTTTTTTACACCTTTTTTTATAAAAAAATCTCCTGCTTCTTTAGCTTGTTCGTAAGTTTCTATTTTTTTTCCGAAATAGAATTCTGCTTCTGTTTCGTTTGGAGTGAAATAGTCAATATAATTAAAAAACTCATCCCCTATTTTTATAGCTGGGGCGGGATTTAAAATGGTAGTTGCTTCACCTTTTCTGGCAATTTTTAAAGCATGGAGAGTAACATTAGTTTTTATTTCAAGCTGAGTTAAGAAAACTTTGCTATTAATGATCAATTCAGAAAACTCACTCACTTCATCTTTTGTAATTTCCATTGAAGCACCTGGATAAACAATTATTGAATTTGTACCATCGGTTTTATTTATCATGATACCTGCAACACCTGTCGGATGATCTTTTGAAACAAAAACTGTTTTAGTGTCTAGATTATTTTTTTTATAAAGCTCGAGAGCCATCTTTCCATAATTATCATCACCAATTTTTCCAAGGAAATTTACTTTGCTTCCGAGTCTAGCGGCTGCTATTGCCTGGTTAGAACCTTTGCCACCTGGCCCAACTTGAAAGCCAGTTCCAAACACGGTCTGTCCTTTTTCCGGTAATTTTTTTGCATAAAAACTATTATCCGCAACAAAATTTCCTAAAACACAAATATCATTCATTAACCAAGTGTAGCCAGTATTGGAAAGGTCGTCAAAATATAATAGCTGATTACTTGAATTTGATTAGTGGTAATTAATAAGCCTGTTATTAGTAAAATACTTCCACCAGATTTTGTTATGATGCCATAATATTTTCCATATCCCTTCTTCGAGTTTAAAAATCTACTCATATAATAACCTGATAAAATAAATGGAATTGCCAAACCTAAAGAGTAAAATGATAAAAGTAGAACACCTTTACTTATTGTTGCCTCCGCCGCTGACAACGCAATAATAGATCCTAGAACTGGTCCGATGCATGGAGTCCATCCAAAAGCAAAAGCTGCACCAACAATAAATGGAAAAGCTAAATTATCTTTATAATTAGTAGTTGTTTGAAATCTTTTTTCTGTGCTTAAAAAAGTAAAATTAAGAATTCCTAACATTTGCAAGGAGAAAACAATAATAATTAATCCCGCAACTACTCTTAGCTCTTTTGAAAAGAAAATTAGAGCATTTCCCAAAGCTGAGGCTGCGGCTCCAAGAATAATAAATACAAATGAGAACCCTAAAGAAAAAAGAATTGTTTTTGCTAGTACCGTTTTTTTATTTTTATCTACCTCTTCTAAATCTTTTCCAGTTATATAAGAAATATACCCAGGAATAATTGGTAAAACACACGGAGTTAAAAAACTTATAAACCCTGCTCCAAAAGCTAATAATGATTTAATTAACATAATAAAATGATACTATTAAAGTAATGATTATAAAATATTTAAGTTTTGTTCTAGGTGTTTTTTGGTCCTACTCACTTATAAGAACTCAATCAATATTCAGCAATAAGACGGCTCTTTTATTTAAGTTTTTTGTTACTAAAGTTTCTTGGATTACCTTAGCTTTAGCTCTTTATTATGGATACAATAATTTTTCTCTAAAAGCCACTTTATTGGGGTTTTTAATTACAATTTTATCTGTTCATTTAGCATTTTACGTTT
Organism: uncultured Pelagibacteraceae bacterium; assembly: GCA_902582345.1. GTDB lineage: Bacteria > Pseudomonadota > Alphaproteobacteria > Pelagibacterales > Pelagibacteraceae > Pelagilacustribacter. The sequence goes on from CACHRU010000001.1 coordinate 56,678, forward strand.
TAGGTGAATTTCTAAAAAAAAAATTAGGAGAAAATAATATTAGAAGACTCAAAATTTTTCTCGAGTATTCACTTGTTTTTTTAATTATTTATTTTCTATTTTTTTAGGTTTAAAAATTAAACAGGCGCCGTTATTACAAAACCTTTTGCCAGTAGGTTTGGGTCCATCATCGAATAAGTGCCCGTGGTGCCCTTTGCAATTTTTACAATGATACTCTGTTCTGAGATAACCAATATGATTATCGGTTTTCGTTTCAAAAACGTTTGGTAGGGCGTCAAAAAAAGACGGCCATCCTGTGCCACTATCAAATTTCATTTTAGACTCGAATAGTTTTACGCCACAACCTGCACAAAAATATGAGCCTTCTCTTTTTTCGTAATTAAGTGGACTTGAACCTGGCGGTTCTGTCCCTTCTTGTTTTAAAATATAATTTTGTTCAGGAGATAAATTACTGTCCCAGTCTTTATTTTTCATCTTTTACTTTATCGTCAACACCATAAGGTTTAAATGTACCTTTATTCCCAATTTTAATTTCTTTTGCTGGAATGCCTATTACAGTAGCGTTTTCTTTGACATCGTTAACAACTACTGCATTTGCAGCAATTCTAGAATGATTACCAACTTTAACTGGACCTAAGATTTGAGCTCCGGAACCAATTACAACATTGTTTCCAATCGATGGATGTCTTTTTTCGTGTCTCTGTCTTTCGCTGTCTATACTTGGTGATATACCACCTAAAGTAACTGCATGATATATTGTTACGTTATCGCCTATCTCTGAAGTTTCACCTATTACGACCCCCATGCCATGATCAATAAATAAATTTTTTCCTATTTTGGCTCCTGGATGAATTTCTATTCCTGTAAAAAATCTTGATGTTTGAGAAATTATTCTAGCGATTAAATCAAAGCCTGCTATGAAAAAAAAATTTGCAATTTTATGCAAAAATACTGCCTTAACCCCAGGATAAGTGAGAATAATACTCACTATAGATTTTGCCGCAGGATCTCTAGATTTTATAGATTCTAAAAAATTAATCATACTATGTATATAATGACTACTTGAAAAATTTAAAGAATTATTTATAAAGTTGTCAATTATGAGCAAACCTTTTCATTTGGCTATACCAGCAGGAGATCTAGACACCGCTATTGATTTTTACAAGAACGTTCTGGGATGCAAGTTGGGTAATAAAGAAGATGGAAAATGGATAGATGTTGATTTTTGGGGTAATGAGCTAACGCTCCATAAAACTCAAACAAAACTTCCTAGAGAAAGACACGAGGTTGATATGGGTAAAGTTCCAGTCCCCCATTTCGGAGTTCACCTAGCCGAGGACGTGTTCAACAAAATTAAAAAAAATATTGAAGAACACAATAAAGTAAAATATCTCGATAGACCTTATGTTAGATTTAAAGGTCAAAAGGAAGAGCAGGAAACATTTTTTATTGAAGATCCACACGGCAACGTTTTAGAGCTTAAAACAATGAAGAATTAGTCATTGACTACTAATCCTAAAAATTGGTATATTTAATTAGCGCTGAGTTATAACAACTTGCGGGCGCTTAATAAATCCAGCTAAAGCGTTAAGTCTCAGACCACTGCTTTAGCCGGTGGTTTTTTTTTATACAATTAAAACCAGGTATTTGAACTATATTGTACGCCTGACATTTCGTCGAAGTACTAAAAAAGGAGAAAAAAATGGCAAACTTTAAACACCCTGAAACAATTGGCTTACATGGAGGAGAATATAGGAGCGATCCAACTACTACCTCTGTAGCAGTCCCAATTTACCAAACCACATCATACCAGTTTAAAAATGCAGAAACAGCAGCAAATTTATTTGGATTGAAAGAGTTTGGAAATATTTACACAAGGATAATGAATCCTACTGTAGATGTTTTAGAAAAAAGAGTTGCGGCTTTAGAAGGTGGATTAGCAGCAGTAGCGGTCGGTTCAGGTCAAGCAGCTTCAGCGTTTTGCATCCAGAATTTAGCACAAGCTGGTGATAATGTCGTAGCTTCAACAGATCTTTATGGTGGAACGGTAAACTTATTTAAAAATACTTTAAGACAACAAGGTATAGAAGTAAGATTTGCAGACCCAGCTGATCCAAAAAACTTTGAAAAATTGACTGATGAAAAAACAAGAGCTTATTATGGTGAGTCTTGTCCTAATCCGTATCTAAGAGTTTTTCCAATTAAGGAGGTTGCAGATATTGGTAGAAAAAAAGGTATACCTTTAATTATTGATAATACTGCATCACCAGTAATTTGTAAGCCTTTAGCTCACGGAGCGGCAATAGTAATGCATTCATTAACAAAATATATTGGTGGTCACGGAACATCAATTGGTGGAATAATTGTTGATGGCGGAAATTTCGATTGGACAAAAGATAGAAAAAGACAACCACTCATGAATGAGCCGGATCAAAGTTACAATGGTGCAATTTGGGCGGATGCAGTTCCTCAGCTCACTGGAGCCAATATACCTTATGTAGTAAGAGCTAGAGTAGTTTTACTTAGAGATCTTGGAGCGCCTTTGAGTCCTTTCAATGCATTTCAGATAATTCAAGGTTTAGAAACTGTAGCACTTAGAATGAAACAGCATTGTAGTAACGCTGAAAAAGTTGTCTCATTTTTGGAAACTCAAAAAAAGGTGAAAAATATAATTTATCCTACTAATCATCAAGGAGAGATTAAAGAAAGAGCAAAAAGATATATGAAAGGTGGTTATGGCTCTCTAGTTGGGATGGATGTTGGTACTCGTGAAGCAGGTGCTAAGTTTATAGATAATTTAAAACTTCTTTACCATGTTGCTAATATTGGTGATGCTAGAAGTTTGGCAATACATCCTGCAACAACAACTCACAGTCAATTAAACGATAAAGAGTTATTGGCTGCTGGCGTGACTCCTGGTTATGTTAGATTATCAATCGGGATTGAACACCCTGACGATATAATTGCAGATATAAAACAAGCTTTAGCTGCGTAAAAAAATCCGTTGATACGTCGAGCATCTTGCTTGACGTATCAAATTCTGATGTTAATTTTAATATTATTGTGAAATTTATAAAGTTTATAATAATTTGTATTTGTCTTACATATCCTCTACATGCTGAAGTCATTAAACCAAACCAATCAATACTACCTGATCAGGTCGTAAAAATTCAATTAACTGGTTTGATGAATAATAATTCAAATTTAAAAGATAAGGGAATAGTGCAAACTTGGGAATTTGCCCATCCAAAAAATAGATACTTCACTGGTCCTTACGATAAATTTAAAGAAATGATTAAAGGTGAATCTTACAATATGCTTTTAAACCATTTAGACCATGAAATAGAGGAAGTTTTTAAAAATGATGAAATAGCAGTTTATGAAGTAATCATTATGGATAATGATAAAAATTATTATAAATTTAAATGGCAGGTTGAAAAATATATCAAAAATGGTCCCTTAAAGGACTGTTGGCTTACAACAGCAGTCTCTCAACCTATTCCATTGACAGATACTGCTTAAAAAATTTTAATTATTTCCAAATCTCAAAATTTATCATATTCTATTTAAAATTATGAAATCGAAAGCAAAAGTAGTTGTAGTTGGTGGGGGTGTTGTCGGTGTTAGTACTCTTTATCATTTGGCTAAAAAAGGCTGGTCAGATGTTGTCTTGATAGAGAGAAAAGAATTAACTTCAGGATCAACTTGGCATGCAGCTGGTTTGTTGCCTTTGTTCAACATGAGCTATTCTGTTGGACAACTTCATAGATATGCAGTTCAACTCTATAAATCACTGGAAAAAGAAACAGGTAAGAACGTAGGTTTTAGTGTTGTTTCAAATATACGATTAGCACAAACGCAAGATAGAATGGATGAGTATCACCAATATGCTGGTGTAGCAAAAACAATTGGGGTTGATGTTAAATTTTTAAACCCTGAGCAAGTCAAAGAGATTTGGCCTTTATGTAATATAAATGGATTAGTTGGTGCAATTCAACATCCTGAAGATGGATATATTCAACCAGCAGACTTAACTCAAGCTATGGCAACGGGCGCAAGAAATCATGGTGCAGAAATTTATAGAAACACCACAGTAAAAGGAATTAAAAAAACAAAAGATGGTTGGGTTGTTCAAACTGATAAAGGAGACATTGCTTGTGAACACGTAGTTTCTTGTAGTGGTAACTTTGCAAGACAAACGGGGCGTATGGTAGGTTTAGAAATTCCAGTCATGCCAGTTGAGCATCAATATATCGTAACTGAACCGCATCCAGAAATTCAGAAAAGAAAAAAAGAAGGCAAACCAGAGATGGGAGTATTAAGGGATAGCGATAACTCTTGGTACATGAGAGAAGAAGCTGGCGGATTATTACTCGGTCCGTATGAAAAAGGTGCTCCATGTTGTTACGTAGATGGACCTTCAAAAGATAGTGAGTATGAATTATTTCAAGAGGACTTGGATAGATTGGCTCCACATATAGAAGGAGCAATTAAAAGAGTGCCAGCATTCGGTGAGGTCGGAGTAAAAAAAGTTTACAACGGAGCGATTGCTTATACCCCTGATGGAAATCCGATTGTTGGTCCGGCTTGGGGATTAAAAAACTTTTGGATAAATGAAGGACATAGTTTTGGTATTACAGCAGCAGGTGGTGCTGGATGGCAATTAGCTGAGTGGATAATAGACGGAGAACCAACAATAGATATGCTAGGTGTAGAACCAAGAAGATACGGTACGTACGTAACTAAATCTTATTTAAAAGAAAAAAATGAGGAAGCTTACGCAAATGTATTTACTGTTCACTATCCAGATGAAGAGCGTGAAGCTGGTCGACCGTTAAGACAAGCACCTTGTTATGATAGATTAAAAAAACTTGGAGCTGTTTTTGGTCAAAAATTTGGTTGGGAGAGAGCAAACTTTTTTGCAGAAAAAGGAGAGAAACAAGAAGATGACTGGTCGTTTAGAAGATCTAAATGGTTTAAAAATGTTGAGAGAGAATGTAAAAATGTAAAAGAAAATGTCGGATTACTAGACATGACCGCATTTGGGAAGTGTAGAATTAAAGGTCCTGGAGCTGAAGAGTTTTTAGACAAGCTAGTTGCTAATAAATTACCAAAAAAAATAGGAAGAATTAATCTTTGTCACGCATTAAATACTAAAGGTGGGGTTCATTCAGAGTTTACCATAATGAGAGAAGCTGAAGATAGTTTTTATTTAGTTTCTGCTGGTGCATATCAAAGACTTGATCATGATTGGATACACAAATGGATGCCACAAGATGGTTCTGTTCAATATGAAAATTTAACAAATAGCATGGGAGTATTAGTAGTAACCGGCCCTAAAGCAAGACAATTAATGCAAAAAGTTTCAAGATCAGATTTTTCTAATGAAAGATTTAAATGGTTAAGTGCTCAAAATATTAATATCGGATTAGCGCCTTGTAATGCTATGAGAGTAAACTTTGTAGGTGAATTAGGGTGGGAATTGCATCACCCGATTGAGTATCAAAATCATATTTTCGATCAACTCATGGAGGCTGGTAAAGAATTCGGTATTAAGCCTTATGGTATAAGAGCTATGAATAGTTTGAGAGTGGAGAAATCTTACAAACTAGTGGGTACAGAATTATCAATTGAATATTCTCCTTACGAGTCTGGTTTAGATAGATTTATTCATCCTAATAAGGGGGATTTTATTGGTCGTGCGGCATTAGACAAATGGAGAGCTAAAGGCTTTTCAAATAAATTAGTAACTATGGAGATTCATGGTGTTACAGATGCTGATGTTTTAGGAAATAATCCAATTTATGATAATGGATCAGTAGTTGGAAGAGCTACAGGTGGTGATTTTGGATTTAGATTAAACAAATCTATAGCTTTAGGAATGGTTAAACCTGAACTAGCAAAAGTAGGAAAAAAATTAAAAATTGATATTCTTGGTAAAATGCATGAGGCTTCTATAGTAGAAGACTCTCCTTACGATGCCGAAAATAAATTACTCAGAGCTTAATGAAAATCTTAGTAGCAGTTAAAAGAGTTATTGATTACAACGTTCAAATTAGAGTTAAAGAGGATGGCTCTGGTGTCCATACAGATAATGTAAAAATGTCAACTAATCCACCCGATGATAATGCTGTGGAAGAGTCAGTAAAACTTAAAGAGTCCGGTAAAGTAAAAGAAGTAGTGGCTATTTCAATTGGTGAAGATAAAGCACAAGAAACAATAAGAAAAGCTCTTGCAGTTGGTGCTGATAAAGGAATTCATGTTAAGGCAGATAACTATATAGAGCCTTTAGGAATAGCAAAAATATTAAAAAAAATTGTAGAAAAAGAAAAACCGGATATGGTTTTTTTGGGCAAACAAGCTATTGATGATGATTGTAATCAAACTGGTCAAATGTTGGCTGCAATGCTTAATTGGCCTCAAGCTACTTTTACCTCTAAAGTAAATTTAAATGATAAGTCTGTTGAGATAGTTAGAGAAATTGATGAAGGGTTAGAGACAATAGAGGTGAATTTACCAGCTGTAGTTTCTTGTGATTTGAGATTAAACGAACCAAGGTTTGCATCTTTACCGAATATCATGAAGGCAAAAAAGAAACCAATGGAACAAATAAATGCAAAAGATTTAGGAGTGGATCTTACGAATAGAATACAACAAATAAAAGTTGAAGAGCCGCCTAAAAGAAAAGCAGGAATTAAAGTTGCAAACGTTGCTGAGCTAGTAAGTAAACTTAAAAATGAGGCTAAAGTATTATAATGTCAGTATTATTAATTGCGGAGCATGATAATTCAAAATTAAAACCATTTACCCTTAATGCTATTACAGCTGCATCAAAAATTAATGGTGATGTTCATGTTTTAGTAGCTGGTGCAAATTGTGAAAATGTTACAAAAGAAGTAGCAAGTGTACCGCTTGTTAAAAAAGTTTTATGGTGTGACTCGCCAAATTATCAAAATTATTTACCTGAAAATTTAGCACCTTTAGTAACAAAGACTGCAGAAAAATATGATCACATCGTAGCATCTGCAAATACATTTGGAAAAAATTTTATGCCAAGAGTAGCGGCTGCATTAGATATTTCTCAGGTAAGTGATATTATCAAAGTATCTAGCCCTGATACTTTTATTAGACCAATTTATGCGGGAAATGCTTTTGCCACAGTTAAAAGTAATGACAAAAAGAAATGTGTAACAATAAGACCAACTTCTTTTGACCCTGCCGAAAAAACTGGTGGCTCCGCACAAATTGAAAAGATTGAGGCTGTTAATGTACCGAATACGTCAAAATTTATTAAAAGAGAAGAAACTAAATCTGAAAGACCTGAGCTTGGAACAGCAAGAATAGTTGTTTCAGGTGGTAGAGGCTTAGAAAGCGGAGAAAATTTTAAATTAATTACAGATATCGCTGATAAGCTTAACGCTGCAGTTGGTGCATCACGAGCAGCTGTGGATGCAGGTTACATAAGTAACGATCATCAAGTTGGACAAACAGGTAAAGTTGTAGTGCCTGACTTATACATAGCTGTGGGAATTTCTGGGGCAATTCAACACTTAGCTGGTATGAAAGAGAGTAAAATAATTGTCGCAATTAACAAAGATGGTGAAGCTCCAATTTTTAGCGTTGCAGACTATGGTTTAGAAGCAGATTTATTTAAAGCTCTTCCTGAGTTTTTAGCCGAGTTGAACAAACTGAATACTATCCAAAAATAATTAGTTTGATATAGTCATTTCATGGCAAGAGAAGCAATGGAATATGATGTGGTTATTGTTGGTGCAGGACCAGCAGGATTAACTACTGCAATTAAACTTAAACAACTTGACCCGAATTTAAGTGTTTGCATACTTGAAAAAGGCTCTGAAGTTGGAGCTCATATTTTAAGTGGAAATGTATTTGAAACTAAGGCTCTTGATGAATTAATTCCAAATTGGAGGAATGAAAATGCTCCAATAAAAACAAAAGTTTCAAAAGAGAAGTTCCTATTTTTAAGTAAAAAATCATCTTTAAGTTGGCCTACTTGGCTTTTGCCGGCAGTACAAAAAAATCATAAAAATTACATAATAAGTCTTGCTAATTTGTGTCGTTGGTTGGCAGAACAAGCTGAAAAATTGGGTGTAGAAATTTTTCCTGGGTTTCCAGCAAGTGAAGTTCTTTATAAGGATGATGGATCTGTTAAAGGTGTGGCTACATTAGATATGGGCTTAGACAAAGAGGGAAAAAAAAAAGATACCTATCAAGAAGGCATGGAATTGCATGCAAAAGTTACTGTTTTCTCAGAGGGATGCAGAGGTCATTTAGGAAAACAACTAATAGAAAAATTTAATTTAGATGAAGGTAAAAATCCTCAGCAATACGGTATCGGACTAAAAGAAATTTGGGAAGTTAGTGAGCAACAACATCAAGAAGGTTTAGTTATGCATACAGCAGGTTGGCCGTTAGATAGTAAAACTTATGGTGGAAGTTTTATTTATCATGCAGAAAATAGGCAAATATATTTAGGCTATGTAATAGGTTTAGATTACCAAAATCCTTATCTTTCACCTTTTGACGAATTTCAAAGATTTAAAACACATCCGACCATAAGAAAAATGTTTGAGGGTGGTAAAAGAATTTCATTTGGTGCTAGAGCTTTAATTGAAGGTGGAATTCAAAGTTTACCTAAAATGTATATGCCTGGAGCATTGTTAATAGGTTGTGATGCTGGAACCTTAAATATGCCAAAAATAAAAGGTTCTCATACTGCCATGAAAAGTGGAATAGTTGCTGCAGAAGCAATCGTAGAAAACATCAAAAATAAAGCTGATCTATCAATTTACGAAAAGAAATTTAAAGATAGCTGGGCATATAAGGAATTACATGCAGCTAGAAACGTTAAACCAAGTTTTAGTTGGGGGTTAATATTAGGCATAATTTTTACAGGTATCGATCAGATTTTATTTAGGGGAAAATTGCCGTTCACTTTAAAGCATAAGCATGCAGACCATGAAGCTTTAAAGCCAGCAAAAGAAATGCCTAAGATTGAGTACCCAAAACCTGATGGTAAGCTAACTTTTGATAAGACAAGCTCAGTTTACTTAACAGGAACAAATCACACTGAAAATCAACCTGTCCATTTAAAATTGAAAGATCCCGAATTACCAATTAAGTATACACTTCAAAAATATGATGAGCCCGCTCAAAGATATTGCCCAGTTGGAGTGTATGAAGTCCAAAAAGAGAAATTTGTTATTAATTCTCAAAACTGTATTCACTGTAAAACATGTGATATAAAAGAACCTTCTCAAAACATCACTTGGGTTTGTCCTGAGGGTGGTGGTGGTCCTAAATACGGAAATATGTAAAAAAAGAAATTATTTTTTTTTCTTCTTCCTTTTTTTCTTTTTCTTTTCAACTGGAAAAATACTATCCCCTGAAGATTTTTTGTCTAATTTCGGCAAAATGGCAAGTATCAATATAACTAATAGGGGTTGAAAAATAAAACTTGCTAGTACATAACCAATCGCGATCCTATTTTTGTATTCAGCTAATTTATATACCCCGAATAAAAGGCCTCCATACACTGCAAATAATAAAAACCAATCCATTTGCAGACTATTATAACAAAAAAATTAAAAAGTAAGCAATTTTTATTGCTTTTGCATAGAATTGGTCTATACGGCTGGTAATGTACAAGATTATAAAAAATTCGTGGGCTCTTTTCACCGGTTTTACAATTATAATTATTTCTCACGGATTTCAGGGAAACCTTTTAGGAATTAGATCGGTTTTTGAAAATTTTAATTATATAGCTACTGGAACAATGATGTCAGGTTATTTCGCTGGTTTTTTTGTGGGAGCTTACATCATACCTAATCTGGTTTCTAAAGTTGGACACATAAGAGTATTTGCAGCATTTGCTTCGATGGCCTCATTAAGCTCTTTAGTGCATGTAGTTTTTGTTGATCCTTTGGTTTGGGTACTTGCAAGATTTTTAACTGGATTTAGCATGATAGGTATATTTGTTATCGTTGAAAGCTGGTTAAATGATAGAGCAAATAATAAAACTAGAGGAAAAGTGTTATCTTTATATATGTTCATCACTTTTGCTGGCCTTGCTCTAGGAAACCTATTGCTTAACGTTAGTAATCCAAAAAACTATGAGCCTTTTATATTAATTTCTTTATTGTTTTCTATAGCTTTAATTCCAATACTTTTAACAAAAAGAAAACCTCCTAAATTTAAAAAAACCACTTCAATAAAAATTAAAGAGTTATTTAAAATCTCTCCTTTTGGTAGTTTTTCTATGATTTGCACTGGCTTTATATTTGCACCAATATTTACGCTTTTATCGGTGTATGCAATTACAATGAAGCTTTCTATATTTGAAACCTCTTTGTTGCTTGTTGGTACAATGTTAGCTGGAGCTTTGTTTCAATGGCCGATTGGATCATTATCAGATAAATATGACAGAAGAATAATTATTATTGGATCTTCAATTGCAGCCTCAGTATTTGCTATTTTTGCGGTAGTTGTTTCAGGTGCTGGTGCTTCTATACCAAATTTGTTTGTCGAGACTACAGTAAGTTTTAATTATTTCTCAACCACAATGGATAAAACAAAACTCTTTTTGTTTATTATTCTTTTATCTGGAACTACACTTCCTCTATTCTCATTAAACTTGGCTTTAGTAAATGACCAAATACCTAAAGAAAAATTCGTTGCTGCAGGAGGAGGTCTTAATATTATTTTTGGAATAGGAGCGATAGCAGGCCCCATAATGTGCTCGGCGTTGATGAATTTACTTGGACCAAATGGATTATTTGTCCACTTTTTAATTTTCTTTATTTTAATAATTATTTTTGGATTATACAGATTGAATCAAAGAAAATATGAAGATAATCCTGACTCAACTTTTACGCCTTTGCCAACCAATATTACTCCATTGGGAATTGAATTAGATCCAGAGACAGGTGTTGATTTGTCTAATACTGAAAATAAAAAAAGTTAATTTAAGCTAGCAGTATCTTTAAGTCTTTGCTGAAAGTAATCTTCAAAAGATTTATTGCATGTAATAATATATTTATTTCCTAAATTATATATTGAGCACTCAATTCTTGCTATTACAGTTTGAGCCATAGTAGATTTTGGAAATTTTTCTTCTCTTAAATCGAAATGAGTTAATTGGTTCAAAAAGGATTCTTTATTTTCTCCTTCAATTTCAAAGTATACTTGCCCATATGAGTAATCAGAGGCTAACATATTTTCGTTAGTATTAATCGATGATACTAAGTTTAAAATTTGATTATGGTCTTTTTTTTCTGTTAAAATTAAACTCCACTGATCAAAAGAATTTTTTGCAAATAAATAATTTAAATCGTACTTAACCTCCAAGTTTTTTGATGGAGGTTTAATTGAGGTTTTTTCTTCTATTGTATTATTAAATTTTTCAAGCCCATTCCCTCTAATAATTATTTGATGATAATCTTTTTGGGAAACTTTAACACCTGTTATTGATAATATGTTTCTCATGAAGTTAACCTTTTATTTTCCGGGTCTATAAATACTGGATTTACTATTTCCACAGGAATATTTTTAGTTTTTCCCGTGACAGTGACAAAAAATTTCTGCCCAAGTAAATTTTTACCGCCTCTTATCATAGCAAGACCAATTGAGTGATTTAAATTTGGACTGTGATAACCTGAGGAAACATGTCCAAGATATTTAATAGGATTTTTAATTTTTTTTGGTAATTCCTTTAATTCGACTATATGTTGCCCTTCTTCTATAATATCTTTTTTATTGATCGGTGAAAGACCAACAAGTTGTTTTCTGTCTTCTCTAGAGGTATCGGGACGAGAGAGAGATCTTTTGCCAATAAAGTCTTTTTTATGTTTGCCTATCATCCAATTATAATTGAGGTCTATAGGGGTGACTGTACCATCCGTTTCTTGACCAATAACTACGTAACCCTTTTCTGCTCTCAGTAAATGCATTGTTTCAGTTCCATATGGGATTAAATTATACTCTTTACCGCAAGAAAATATTTTTTCCCAGAGTTCTAAACCAAATTTTGGAGGAATATAAATTTCATAACCTAATTCTCCTGTAAAGCTAGCTCTCATAATTCTGATTTTAGTTTCTTTATAATCAAAGTTTTTAAAAGTCATAAACGGGAAAGCATCGTTACTAAAATCAATATCAGGAAATACTTTCATCATAATTTCCCTTGTTTTAGGTCCGCTAATGTTAAATGTAGAAAACTGTTCAGTAATAGAGTTTAAATACACTTGTAAATGAGGCCACTCTGTTTGCAAATATTCTTCCATGTCAGCAAGTACTTTCGGTGCCCCGCTTGATGTGGTCGTTGCTATAAAATGTTGATCACTAACCTTGCAGATTATTCCGTCGTCTTTAATCATGCCGTCTTCACCTAACATCATAGCGTATCTTGATGTCATTGGTTTCATTTTTGTAAATGCATTGGTGTACATTAAATTCATAAATTCCAAAGCATCTCTTCCTTTAATTTCAATTTTTCCAAGGGTACTACCGTCTAGAATTCCAGCATTCTCTCTTAACATTTTGGACTCTCGTTGCACTGCTTGGTACATAGTTTCGTTTTCATTTGCTTTAAAATACCAAGGTCGCTTCCACTGTCCTACATCTTCGAAAATGGCATTATTTTTTTTATGCCATGAATGAATTGAGGTTTTTCTTTCAGGGTCATAAAATTCATAAGTACTTCTTCCTGCAATAGCTGCAAAGCTTAATGGCGCATAAGGCGGTCTATAAGTAGTAGTGCCAACCTCTGATATTTCTTTTTTTAATATCTTTGAGACTATCGCAAGTGAATTAATGCTACTAATTTTACCCTGGTCAGTTCCCATACTATTTGTTGTGTATCTTTTTAAATGTTCAATACGATCAAATCCCTCCGTTATAGCCTGTTTCAAGTCTTTGGTTGTAACATCGTTATGAAGGTCAATAAAAGATTTTGACCAATTAGAATTGTTCTTCTTTTTTGTTTCCCATAACTCCTTAATAGAAAATTTATTCGGCACGTTTAAGCTAATATCTAATGATACTTTTTTTGTTTTAAAAATTGAAAGTTTTTCATTAATTTCATCACATAACTTTTTAAAACTATAATTTCCACTTGTTGATCCTAAGGTGATGGTTTTTTGAAAAGGTGTATCAGGTTTAAATGAAAGTATATTTTTATCCCATTTTACTAAACCTTTTGATTGTGTAAATAAATGTATATCAGGATTATATCCTCCTGAAACACATAACATTGAAGAATTAATTTTAGTAAATGATTTACCCTGTCTTATAGTAACGCTCTCTATTTTTTTATTACCATCACATCCCTCTATTTCTGCATCACTGAAAAACGGAATATCATTATTTTTAAAAAACTTTTTTATTTCAGTCTCTATATTGTCTTTTTTTCTAGAGTCAACGTAAGCTTTTGGTTTGCAACCTAAACTAATTAACTTTTTAAGCAGGCTTAATGAAGATGAATTATTTGTAAATATAACTGGTTCCTTTTCAGGAACAACACCGTATCTATGAATATATTTTTCAAATGAAGACGCTAACATTACTCCAGGCAAATCATTGTTTCTAAAAGAAATAAATCTTTCTATATGACCATTGGCTATTATTGTGTTTGAAGTTCTGATTTTGTGAAGTGTAAGCTCTGATTTGTTTAAATCAATTTTTTTTCCAGCAAACTTATCTTCTAGAGCTATAAGATGATTTGTAAAGTTATATGTTGTTACTAAAGTATTTTTTAATATTGTAATATTTTTTGAATTTAAAATTAATTCCTCAGTTTCACTTATCCACTCTTGAGGGGTCAAACCATTTATGCTTTTAACTTTATTTGAATTTTTTAGTACGCCTCCCAAATAACTATCTTGTTCGATAAGCAAAACTTTATATTTTGTGTTTAAAAATTTTTTAGCTGCAATTAATCCGCTCAACCCTGCCCCTACGATAATGACATCTGTATTGTGATGTTGGTGGGTGCTTTTAGATCTGAAATTTTTTGGTGGTTTACCTAATCCAGCTGAACGTCTGATTAAAGGTTCATAAAGATTTTTCCAAAAACCTTTTGGACCCATGAAAGTTTTGTAATAAAAACCAGCAGAGAATATAGGTGAAAGAATGTTATTAATTGCTCCAAAATCATATCTTAAGGATGGCCATCGATTTTGACTTGTAATCTCCATTCCATCGTAAACTCTTTTTATAGTTGCTCTAGTATTAGGCTCATTATGTTCGCTTATTATCTGAACCAATGCATTAGGTTCCTCAATTCCACAAGTATAAATTCCTCTAGGTCTATGATATTTGAAACTTCTACCTACTAATCTGACGTTATTTCTTAAAAGAGCAGAGGCAATAGTATCACCCTCATAAGCTTGATATATTTTACCGTCGAAGGTAATGTTTATTTGTTTTTTTTTGATATATTCACAATTATTGTTTATAGCTGACATGCTTTACTTCTTTACCGCAAAATTTCCTGATCCTACAAATGGTTCTCCAGATGGCGATTTTAAAGTATTTTCAAAATCACTCAAATCTGGTCTTTTATCGCCGACTTTATATACTTTTAATATCTGATCTGTTGAAGTATTTCTCACAGCGTTAAACCATTTTTTGCATCCGTGCGAATGAACCCATCTCTCATAAAATATTCCCTTAGGATTATTTCTGAAGAAAACATACTCTCCCCAGTCTTTATCAGATAAACTTTTAGGGTTTGTAGGGCGTATTACGTGCGCTTCACCCCCATTTGTAAATTCTGATTGATCTCTTTCACCACAATATGGACATTTGATTAAAATCATGACTAGTGTGCAACAGCCGCCGCGCCATGCTCATCAATTAATCTTCCGTCAGAAAATCTACTTAGAGCAAATGGAGCATTAATTTTATGTGGTTCATCATTTGCTATTGTATGAGCAAATACATTTGCGCTTCCTGGTGTGGCTTTAAATCCGCCAGTTCCCCAACCACAATTAAAGTATAAGCCTTCAACATCACACTTGCTTATAATAGGACTCGCGTCTGGACATATATCAACAATACCTCCCCATTGTCTGAGCATTTTCATTTTTCCAAATATTGGATAAAGTTCCACTATAGCTCTAACTGTTTCTTCAATAACATCGTATCCACCTCTTTGAGTAAAAGAATTATAACCATCTGTACCTGCTCCTATCACCAATTCGCCTTTATCCGACTGACTTACATAAGCATGCACTGCATTAGACATAACAACAGTATTTATAACTGGCTTTATAGGTTCGGATACCAAAGCTTGTAAAGGTCTACTTTGTAAAGGCAATCTTACTCCTGCAGTTGCTGCAAGCACAC
This sequence comes from uncultured Pelagibacteraceae bacterium, assembly GCA_902582345.1. Taxonomy (GTDB): domain Bacteria; phylum Pseudomonadota; class Alphaproteobacteria; order Pelagibacterales; family Pelagibacteraceae; genus Pelagilacustribacter. The sequence goes on from CACHRU010000001.1 coordinate 72,044, forward strand.
TAGTATGGCCTGAAGCTACAACTCCGATTTTGCTAGACTTAATAAAACCTTTTGTAGTTTCTACTCCCTCAACTTTATAATTATCTGTTTTTATTCCTTTAACCTCACAATTTTGAATTATATCAACCCCTAATTCATCAGCTCTCATTGCGTATCCCCAAGCAACCGCATCATGTCTTGCTACCCCTCCTCGAGGTTGGTAGGCAGCACCAAGAACTGGATACCTTAAATTTTCTGTATTCATAATTGGAACTAAATCTTTTACTTCATTTTTATCTAACCACATTGTATCAAGTCCATTTAGTCTATTAGCTGATACTCTTCTTTTTATTTCTTTAATGTCATGCTCATTGTGAGCGAGATTTAAAACACCTCTTTGACTAAACATCATATTATAATTTAAATCTTTTGAAAGATTTTCCCACAACTTTACAGCATGATCATACAAATAAGCGCTTTCATCCCATAAATAATTCGATCTAATTATTGTAGTGTTCCTTCCTGTGTTACCACTACCTAACCAACCCTTTTCTATAACTGCAATATTTTTTATACCATGGTGTTTAGCTAAATAATAAGCTGTCCCTAAACCATGCCCTCCGCCACCAACGATTATGACATCATATCCTTTTTTTGGCTCAGGGCTTTCCCACATCTTTTGCCAATTTTCATTATTGGTGAAAGCGTTTTTAATTAAACTTAAAAATGAATATTTTTTTCTCACAGTTTAAACTATCAAAATTTATTGTGGTGAGCTAGTAATTTAGTCTAAAATTTTAATTTTTGATTGAGATCTGATTTTCGCTTGAATTTTAGTGATCTTCTTATTTAATATTGAACATACTTCTGAACTTGTTGCTTCGAGAAAATCAACACATTTTTCTTTTTTTCGTTCTGGGTTGTGTTTTTCAACAAACTCTATTGCATGTTGTAATGGATCTTTGCCTGTACTTTTTTTTATACTGTAACTAGCTGCAGAGGTAAAAGTAGATTGTAACATATTGCCCCCACCTATCGCCGAACCTGTCGGAGCAAGTAATGCCATTGTTTCGGCACAACCAGTTAATAAAAACGTAAGCGATATAATAGATAATATTTTTTTCATTTAACTCCCACAGTGGCAATATCATCTTGTATCAATTTAACAACAATTGATTTGCCCACATTGAGCTTATCAAAACAACTGAGAATTGTAATTAAATTATTAACTAATCTCTCTAATTGGCTTATTATTAAGGCAACTTTCGATATTTTCCATCATTTGATTGTAAAATTTAGTTAAATTTTCCACAGTAACATATCCAAGGTGTGGCAATAATAATGCGTTAGGAAAAAACCTTAATTTATGATCTTGAGGTAGTGGTTCAATATCGTAAACATCTAGGCCAACTCCTGCAATTTTCTCTTTATCCAAAGCATCAATCAAATCTTTTTCATTAATTATAAAACCTCTAGAGGTGTTAATTAAGATTGAATTTTTTTTCATCATATCGAATTCTTTTTTGGTTATTAAATTTCGATATCTTTCTCCAAGAACAACATGAATTGATATTATATCTGAAGTTTTTAATAAATCATCTTTACTCATAGGTAAAATATTTAATTCATTAGCTTGTGATAAATTTAGGTTTTCACTCCAGGCTGAAACTTCCATACCAAATGCCTTTGCTATTTTTGCAACTTGAACTCCTATTTTTCCTAAACCTATAATACCTAATCTTTTACCTTTTAATTCAATTCCAATTGTTGTTTGCCAATATCCTTGAAACATATTATCCGTTTCTTGTTTTAAGTTCCTATACAAGCCTAAAATTAAAGTCCAAGTTAATTCTGCAGCTGGATTAGAATTAATGTCTGTCCCACAAACAATAATTCCTTTAGACTTTGCTTCATTTAAATCAATAGATTTATTTCTCATACCTGAAGTCATAATATATTTTAACTTAGGTAACCCATTTAAAAGATTTTTTGTTATTGGTGTTCTCTCTCTCATTACAAATAAAACCTCAAAATTTTCTAAAGAAGTAATAGCTTCGTTCTCGTCTACAAAAGTTTCATTAAAAACTTGAAAATCGTATTTACCTTTATATTTTTCTACATCAATTATTTGCCTAAAAATATCTTGATAATCATCTAGTACAGCAACTTTAAGCATTTAATTTCCTATTTGATAAATATATACCCGAAAGAATAAGCGAAGCTCCTATGAAATGATATAATTCTAATTTTTCTCTAAATATTATGATTGCTAACAAAGCGCTCAGTAGTGGCATTAACTGAATGAACATGGTAGCTCGATTTGGTCCTACTATTTCTACTCCTTTTTGCCAGCAGTAATAAGCTGCTAAAGCAGGAAAGATAACGACATAGAACAGTATTGCAAAAAATGCTTTATTAAAATTTACCTCAAGGTCAATTGACTTTTCATAAAAAAATTGTGGAATTAGAAATATTATTCCAACCGTGACCATTAATTGTATCAAAGTGAATTGTGAAAATTTAAAGTTATGTTTTTTAAGCAATGTTGAGTAAAGTGACCAAGAAAGAACACAAACCAACATCCAAAGATCACCTTTATTAAAATTTAAAGAAAAAATTTTATTTAAATCTGCATTTGAGATGATCGCACCGATTCCAATAATCGATAGAAATAATCCAACTAATTGAAAAATATTTGTCTTATCTACTTTCATCAACGATGAAATGATTATTGTTACCGCTGGTATAGCAGCGAGAACTAAGACAGCGTTTATTACTTGGGTATAAGTTAAAGCTAAATATACTACAGAGTTAAATGTGCTTATTGTTATTATTCCCATAAAGCTTATTACAATCCAATTTTTTTTTATATAATTTAAATTTTTGTAGATTTCTTTATAAGTGAAAGGTATCAAAATAAACCAAACTGAAACCCATCTTAAAAAATTTAAAGTCAATGGAGGCACTTCAAATAAATAAGCATATTTGCCAACTATGAAATTTCCTGACCAACAAAAAGCTGCAAATACTAATAAGCTATAGGCTAAATAATTTTTTGACAAATAAATCCTTAGTTAAATCTTGCAGAACTATAAGGAGATAAATCTAAATTAGTTTTCTCCTCATTAACTATTCCAGATACAATTTTTCCAGTTATTGCACCTAAAGTCCAGCCTAAATGATGATGGCCAAAAGCATAAATGATATTTCTATTTTTTAAAGAAGGCCCGATAACAGGTAAGAAATCTGGAAGAGTGGGTCTAAAACCTAACCACTCATCGTTAAAATCTCCTAGCTGAGGTAGTAATTCTTTTGCACACTTATCAATATAATCAATTCTTTTTTTTGATATTGGATTATCAAAACCCCCGAGCTCGACGGTTCCAACAGCCCTTAAACCCTGGTTCATCGGAGTCATACCAAAGCCTCTATCAAGAAAAATTACCGGTCTTTTAAGAAGATGATCCATATCTTTATAATGAATATGATACCCTCTTTCAGTATCTAAAGGAATATTCTCCCCTAGCTGATCAGTTAGTTTTTTGGAAAAAGCCCCACTAGCTAAAACTATTTTTTCAAAGCTAAATTTATCAGAATTAGTTGTCACTTGTGTTTTATCATAATTGATTTGTTTGACATTCAAAACTTCCTCTTTTTTAAACTTTCCTCCTAATTTTAAAAAAAGTTCAAAAAGTTTTTTTGTTATTTCTTTAGGATCTCTGGCATGGTAAGCATAATCATATAAAACTCCACCATCAAATACAGGATTTAAATTAGGCTCTAATTCTAAAACTTCATCCTTGGTTAAAAGTTTTTGTTTAATACCAAGATCATTTCGAATTTTTATCTCCATTTTTCTACTTTTTAAATTTTTATTAGTCCATATGTAAATAATACCTTTTCTATCGACTAAATTTGTAGTGTCGATCTCATTTAAAATTTCGTCATAAGCGTCAAGAGATAAGTCCAAAATTTGATGCATATATTTAGTGGTATGCATCATTGATTTTTTTGTTGAAGATTTAAAATATTTTAAAATCCATGGGATCATTTTAGGAATATAGTTCCACTTCAAGGCTAAAGGACCATAAGAACTTAATAACATTTTAGGAATATCATAAATTACATCCGGTCTATTTAATTGAATTACTGCATAGGGAGAAAAATGACCTGCATTACCATATGAACTCATGCTTCCCGGATCATTTTTGTCGAAAATTGTAGCTGGAACTCCTTTTTTTATAAGTTGTAATCCTATGCAAACACCTTGTATACCGGCACCTATAATACCAACTGAGTTACATTTATAATTACTCATGTATTAAATATAGATTAAAATTTGAATTTTTTATAGTGCGTTAGATTATACTAAAGCTTCTGACTCGTCTTTATCTTTGTTTACAGTAACTGATTTACCGTTTTTTCTTGTTTTTTTATCTTCTTTTTCTTTTGTTTTTGAAAATAAGAAATCGCCAGTTGTGCTTTTAGATTTTGCTGCTGAAGAATTCTTTTTAATGTAACCTTCGATATCAGCCCCGTCCTCTGTTCTTAAATTTGAACCAAACTCAATATCACCTTTTATAACCCCAGTGCTTCCAATTACAACATTATCAGCGGATATCTTCCCATTCAAATGACCATGGACTTCCACTTTATCCGCTTCTACTTCTCCTGATATTGATCCAGTCTCTTTAATTACTATTTCTTTTGAATATACTGGTCCTTTTATTAATCCAGCGATATCAATTGCACCTGAACTATTCACAGTTCCGTCGATGCTCACAGTTTCACTGATTAATGATCTCTCAGTGTCTTTTCTATCTTCGAAAAATCCTTTTTTTTTGTCAGAACCAAACATAAATATTTTAAAATTTAAGCAGATATTTAATGGTTCGGCAAGAGATATTTGCTTAAATTTTTACTTTTTTCTGCCCAAATTAGGTTCAAATTTAAGTAACCGGGACATCTTTATAAACCTTACATGACATTGCTATACCCAAACCAAGCATTATAGAAAGCATCGAAGAACCTCCGTAAGAGAGTATAGGCAGGGGAGCTCCAACTATTGGCAATAAACCAAGTACCATGCCCATGTTTACAGCGACATATATAAAGAAAGATGTTGCAAAACCGTAGCAGTAAAGCTTACCAAAATGGCTTCTAGTAACATTTCCTATCGCAATTATTCGGTAAATAATTAGACAATATATTAGCAATATTAAGAGTGAGCCTACAAATCCAAATTCCTCAGAGAATAAAGTGAATATAAAATCAGTATGCTTTTCAGGTAAGAAATCTAAATAGCTTTGGGACCCGTTTAAAAAGCCTTTTCCAAATAAACCTCCACTTCCAATTGCAATTTTTGATTGAATAATTTGATATCCTGCGCCTAAAGGATCTCTATCTGGATTAAAGAAAGTTAAAATTCTTGATTTTTGGTATGGTTTTAAAAATGAGATAGCTATTGGAGCTAGTGAAATAAAAATTATTGACAGATATGCAAAAAACTTTATTTTAACACCAGCTAACCAAGCCACGATTACACCGCCAGCGGCTATTAATAATGAAGTTCCTAAATCAGGCTGTATTATAACGAGTAAAACAGGAGCAATTAGTGCAACAATAGGTAAAAAAAGATATTTTATTCTATTAACATCATAAATAGCTATTCTATGATAATACTTTGCAAGAAACAAAATTAACCCTATTTTCATCAGTTCAGATGGCTGTAAATTTAAAAAGTAGAAGTTTATCCATCTTTTTGAGCCAGAAGAGCTAATTCCAAAATATTTGACACCAATCAAAAGTAATAAAAATATCAAGTATAATAAAGTGCTGGTGCTATACCAAAATTTAATTTGAAATAATGAAACAACTAGAAATAAAATAAAAAAAATTCCAAATCGTAAAATATGACTTTTGGTGTGGTAATTAAATTGACCACCATCTGTGGAGTACATTGCAAACATACTTATTATTCCCAAAAATAGTATTGAGAAAATTAATGTATAATCAAGAGAAACAATTTTATCCCTAAATGTTAATGAGGATTGAAACGCTGAACGAGATGTATACATTTTAGATTTCCTCTCCAATGTTGTTAGATTGAGCCATCCTTATTTCGTGTCTCTCAAGAACTTTTTTAATCACTTTTTTTGCTATCGGTGCTGCTGAACTACTCCCTGAGCCACCGTGTTCAATAACCACACTTATAGAGTATTTCGGATTTTCATAAGGTGCAAAAGCAATATATAAAGCGTGATCTCTATCTTTATAATCTAGCTCCGATTGTTTTATTTCTGCCTCTCTCTGCGCTTCAGTAAATCGTTTTACTTGGGAAGATCCAGTTTTTCCTGCAAAAATAAATTTCTTATCTTTCAATCTTGATCTGTATGATGTGCCGCCTGGTTCATTTGTTGATGCAAACATAGCATCTTTAACAAAATTAATATTCTCTTGATTTCTAAACAATGTCTTAAGTTTAAAGTTTGAAAGTAAAATATCAGTCGAAATAGTTTTATCTGGATTATTATTTTTATATTCAATGTAATCTTTAAGGTTATTATTTTTATCGTCTTTATCGAAAATTATTCTAGGTTTTATTTTGTAACCACCATTAGCTATTTGAGCTGACATCAAACATAATTGCATAGGCGTAGACAAAAAATAACCTTGGCCTATTCCGCTGTGTAAAGTTTCACCTAAATACCAATTTTGACCAATAAATTTTTTCTTCCATTTGGTGCTTGGTACTACGCCAGACCTTTCTTCTAAAAAATTATCAAAAACTTTTTCCCCTAGACCAAATTTTTTTGCAGTTTTCGAAAGTCTGTCAACTCCAAGCTTTCTGGCTATTTCATAAAAATAAACATCACAAGACCTTTTGATTGCACTTCTCATATTCATAAAGCCATGTCCTTTTTTTTCCCAACAGTGAAATTTTTCACCATAAAACTCGATTACCCCAGTGCATCTAACTTGAAGTTCAGGTGAAGCCACATCATTTTCTAAAGCACTTAAAGCTACTATTGATTTAATAGTTGAACCTGGAGGATATAAACCTGACACAGCTTTATTATTAAGCGGTTTTTTTTCATTCTTGAGAAGAGTGTCCCAATATTTTTTATTAATACCATGGACAAAAGCGTTAGGATCATAATCTGGTGATGAAACCATAGAAACAATATCACCATTATAAATATCCATAACGCAAATCGAGCCTGCTTTTTCTTTTAATAACTCTGCAGAGAATTTTTGAACTTCAAGATCTATTGTAGTGGTAAAATTTTTACCGGATTGCCCTTTATCAATTTTAATTTGTTTTATTCTTTTTCCATAAGCATTAACCTCATACCTTTGAAAACCAACTTTTCCAATAATTTTTTCATCTAGTTTATTTTCTAAGCCAGTTTTTCCAACTGAAATTCCAGCTACAGCCATTTCTCTAAGATATTCTTTGTTTTGTAAATCTTTGGTGCTTGCTTTAGATACATAACCAACAATATGCGAAGTTGAGGTGTGGGGGTATACTCTAGCTACTGAAACTATGGGTTCAACACCTTGAAGTTCATGAAGAAACAAGTTCACCCTAGAAAATTCTGACCATGTCAGATTATCAGATACAATAATTGGCTCCCAAGGCTTTTGTTTTGAAATTACTCTCTTTAATGCATAAATTTTTCTGTCTGTTAAATTCAAAATATTTTTTAACCTAAAAAACAATCTATCGATATCAATAGTATTTTCAGGTGTAATATGAATTTGATACACTTTCTCATTAGAGGCTATCTCATTATTGAAATAATCTTTGATTATTCCTCTTTGTGGTGCAATTCTCCATTCTCTAAACCTGTTTTTGTCAGACAAGGTTTTATACTTTTTGCTTTCATTAATTTGTAAAGAAATTAATCTTCCTACAATGCCAGTAAAAACTATAGCTTTAGCAAAGTTAAGTACAAACATTCTTCTACCTATTAATTTAGTTTTACTTAAGCCTGATCCAGATCCACTAATCATTTAATTGTGCCTCATAAGTTTTCTATAATTTCCGAATATTACCCAAAAAATTGGAAAAAACATAAAGGTAAAAAAAGCATTATACAAGATACTAATATAATCATATTGAAATTTTGAAAAATTTGAAATTAAAAAAAGATAAATTGAATTAGAAAAAAATATTGCAATTAAGAATGTAAACCAATCTGTAAATAATGTCATATTTACAGCCATATTTCTTATATAGGATGCAACAAAAGATACTGTTAAATAACTTATAGCGCTAGTCCCAAGTGGCAATGCCATCACCAAATCATTGATAAGCCCAGCGAAAAAAATATGTCCATTTCCTATTGAGCCGGGTTCTCTCAGCATCCAATAGTAGATAATTATTATCTGAAAATTGAACGACAAGATTTTATAAATATTAGAAAATTGGGTGTCTACCTCTGAAATTGATAAAAAGTATAATATTATAATTGGACCTGATTGAATCAAAAAATTAAAAATTTTTTTGCTTAAAGAAAGCGCCATTAAAATCCGTCTCCACTGTTATCTGGTGTTAAAATACTTACAAAAGAAAGCTGATTAGGATCTGAAAAAAGTTTTACAAAAACTCCCTTTTCTTTTTCAATAACTTTGCCAATAGGTAAACCTTCGGGAAAAATTCCGTCTTTACCAGATGTAAATACTGTCTTGCCGTTTTCAGCATCAAATAGTTCAGGTAAATATTCTAATTTTGGTTCTTTTTCTCCATATCCTGTAATTATTGCTTGAGACGCGGATTTCTCAATTGAAACTGGAATTCTACTGTTAAGATCGTTTAGTAAAAGTATTCTTGAGGATAAATAATTTACTTCCACAACTCTTCCTACAAGATAATTTCCATCAACAACTGGCATACCTTTTTTTATTCCTGATTGAGACCCTCTATTTACTAATATTGATTTCAAAAATGGGCTGTCTTTATCTAATAATACTTTCGCAAGAATAGTTTCATTCCCGATGTCTTCAGAGCTTGTTAAAAAATCCTTTAAATATTTATTTTGGGTCGTAAGAAATTTAAGCTGAAAGTCTTTTGATCTTAATTTTTCAAGCTCTTCTTTTAATGTCTTGTTTTCACTATAAATAAAAATGTGGTACTTAATTTTATCGTTCAAATAAAAAACAAAATCTTTTGGTGATGATGCAAGGGAAGAAACTCTATAAATTCCATCGTTTAATAATGATCTGAAATTTTTCATAAACTTGAATTCAAAAGTTTCTAAAAAAAATATAAGAAGTGACAAACAAATTAAAAAAAATAAAGAAAACTTCTGTCTAGCTCCTCTTTGTAAAAGAGCTGATCTTATCGCTATTGTAAAATCATCTCTGCTTGAAGACATGTAAATTTACTTTTAAACTAATACTCAGATAACATTGTAGAGAATAATTCCTCATTTTCTAAAGCTTTCCCAGTTCCCACTGCTACACAAGAAAGGGGATCATCAGCTATTGTAACTGGCAATCCAGTGTCCTTAGAAATTAATTTATCTATGTTTCTTAATAGCGCTCCACCACCAGTCAAAACTAAACCCATATCAACTAAATCAGCAGATAATTCTGGGGGAGTGTTTTCTAATGCTTCCTTAATTCCCCCTAGAATCAAATTAAGAACGGGCATTAATGCATCACAAGCATCCTGCTCGGTTAATGCAATTTCTTTTGGAGTTCCTGATCTTATGTCTCTACCTTTCATTAAAAAAGAATTAGAAGTTGTTGGAACCGCGGTTCCTATCTCTTTTTTAATTTTTTCAGCAGTGGAGTCTCCTATTAGAAGATTAAATCTTTTTCTCATATAATTGATAATAGAGGTATCTAATGCGTCTCCGGCTACTTTTAGAGATTTAGAGTAAACTACGCCACCTAGAGACATTACTGCTATTTCAGTTGTACCGCCACCAATGTCGACAACCATTGAGCCGGTTGCTTCAGAAATCGGTAGTCCTGCTCCGATTGCGGCTGCTATTGGTTCCTCAATTAATTGAACTTTTCTAGCTCCAGCAGCTAGTGCAGAATCTTGAATAGCTTTTCTTTCTACAGGTGTTGATCCTGTTGGAACACAAATTAAAATCCTTGGATTAGCAAAAGCAGTTTTTTTATGAACTTTTTTTATGAAATGTTTTATCATTTCTTCTGTAACTACGAAATCTGCTATAACTCCATCTTTTAAGGGCCTAATCGCAGCGATATTTCCGGGTGTTCTTCCCAACATTGTTTTTGCCTCATCCCCAACAGCCAAAACAGATTTTTTTCCACCTTCAGTTATTACCGCAACAACAGAAGGTTCATTTAAAACAACTCCTTTTTCCTTTAAAACAACAAGTGTGTTCGCAGTACCCAGGTCGATTGCCATGTCCTGTGACCACATTGAAGATATACCTGATATAGATTTAAATAGTGCCATCTTTTTTCCTTTCATAAGCTCCTGATCCAATGTCAATTGAATCTGGTGCAGTTTTTTTTCTTTTTATAATCATCTTATTTAATGCATTTAAATATGCATCAGCTGATGCAACTAAAGTATCAGTATTAGCTGCTTGCCCAACTGTTGTTTTACCATTTTCTTCTATTCGCACACTAACAGTAGCTTGAGCGTCAGTACCCTCGGTTACTGCATGAACATTGTAAAGTTGTAAATTTACATCATGAGGGTAAATCTTTTTAATACATTTAAAAATTGCATCAACTGGTCCGTCTCCAGTCTCCGTTGCTTCTTTAAGTTCACCAAATGTTTCTAACTTCATTTCTGCTTTTTGAGGCTCCCCTGTTCCAGCAAAAACTTTTAGTGATTTTAAACTAATAGCATTATCCTCTCTGATTAAGTTATCATCAACAATAGCAGCTATATCTTCATCATAAACATGCTTTTTTTTATCGGCTAATATCTTAAATTTACCAAATGCAGAGTCGATTACATCATCAGTCATACTTACATAGCCCATATCAGTAAGTTTATCTCTAAAAGCGTGACGTCCTGAATGTTTCCCCATCACTAAAGAAGTTTTTTTAACACCAACACTTTCTGGTGTCATAATTTCGTAAGTATTTCTATTTTTTAACATTCCATCTTGGTGAATTCCGGATTCGTGTGCAAAAGCATTTTTTCCAACGATTGCTTTATTAAATTGAACTGGAAAACCGGTTGCGTTAGAAACCACTTTTGATGCTTTGCTTAATAATTTTGTATTAATTCCAGTTGAATATGGCATTAAATCATTTCTTGTTTTCATTGCCATAACAACTTCCTCCAAAGCTGCATTTCCAGCTCGTTCGCCAATACCATTAATTGTACATTCTATTTGTCTTGCTCCGGCCATTACACCTGCTAAAGAGTTAGCCACTGCTAATCCTAAATCATTGTGGCAATGAGTAGATAAAATTGCTTTGTCAATATTTGGAACTTTATTTATTAAAGTTTCAATAATCTTCTTAAACTCTGATGGAACAGAATAACCGACTGTATCTGGAATATTTATTGTTTTAGCTCCACACTTAATTGCTAGCTCCACACTTTTACACATATAATCTAAGTCTGTTCTAGTCCCGTCTTCACATGACCATTCCACATCATCGGTAAATTTTCTAGCATATGTTACGCTCTCTTTAATTGCGGTTAAAACTTCTTCTGGTGATTTATTCAATTTGTGTTTCATATGTAAAGGACTTGTAGAAATAAAAGTATGAATTCTAAATCTCTTTGCGTGTTTTAAAGAGTCTTTGCAGGCATCAATATCTTTTTTTGTTGCTCGAGATAATCCTGCGGGAATCGAATTTTTTAAAATTTTACTGATTTCAGTAACAGCCTCGAAATCTCCTGGAGATGCTATTGGAAAACCAGCTTCAATTACATCTATTCCAAGTTCATCAAAAACTCTTGAAATTTGAATTTTTTCTTCAAGACTCATTGTTGCGCCAGGCGATTGTTCGCCATCACGCATTGTTGTATCAAAAATTATTATTCTGTTTTTATCACTCATTAAAATTTTGCGACTACTCCAAAATAGCTTTTCTTATTTTGGTTATAATACAATTAAAACTAGATTTTGCAAATACTATGCTTAGATATCTATAATTTTTGTATCAGATTGGGTTAATTCTTATCTTTGTCAACCAGCTTATTTTTAGCAATCCATGGCATCATAGCTCTTAAATCTTTTCCGACTTTTTCAATAGGATGTTTAGCTAGCTCTTGTCTCATTTTTAAAAAATTTTTTTGTCCATTTTCACACTCTTTCATCCAATCTTTCGTAAATTTTCCTGATTGAATATCCTCTAAAACTTTTTTCATTTTTTCTTTTGTTTTATTATCAACTATTCTTTTACCAGATACATACTCTCCATATTCTGCGGTGTTTGAAATTGAATAGTTCATATTTGCAATACCACCTTCATATATTAAATCAACGATAAGTTTTACTTCATGTAAAGTTTCAAAGTAAGCCATCTCAGGTGGATAGCCAGCTTCTGTTAATGTTTCAAAACCATTTTTTATCAATTCTACTAAACCACCACATAGAACTGTTTGCTCACCAAATAAATCTGTTTCACATTCATCTTTAAAAGTTGTTTCGATTATTCCTGCTTTACCTCCCCCAACTGCTGATGCGTATGATAAAGCCAAATCTTTTGCTTTTCCTGAGCTGTCTTTATGAACTGCCATCAAGCAAGGAACTCCTCCACCTTTTTGATATTCACTTCTTACCGTGTGGCCTGGACCTTTTGGCGCAACCATAAATACATCTAAATCTTTTCTAGCTTTTATCAGATCAAAATGAATATTCAATCCGTGTGCGAAAGCTAAACTCGTGCCTTCTCTCATTCTTTGTTCAATATGATTTTTATAAATTTGAGATTGAAGTTCATCAGGAGTTAACATCATCACAACATCGGCCCAAGCTGCGGCGTCAGAAAGTGTCATAACTTTTAACCCAGCGCTCTCTGCTTTTTTTATACTGGAAGATCCTTCACGTAATGCTACAACAACTTCTTTAACACCGCTATCTTTTAAATTTAAAGCGTGAGCATGACCTTGGCTTCCGTAACCGAAAATCGCAACTTTTTTATTTTTGATTAAATCTTTATTAGTATCTTTATCGTAATACGTTTTCATAAATTAATTAAATATTTTTGCACCTTTTGTCATTGCTACTGCTCCAGTTCTAGAAGTGCTTATAAGGCCTAATCTTTTTAAATCAAGGGCTAATTTATCAATTTCTGCTCTGAGCGCAGTTACTTGGATTACTATAGATTTTTTTGTTTTATCTAAGATAACTGGGTTAAATTTTTCACAAACCTTTTTTACTTTTTTCTGCTTTTGTGCATTAGCAAGAATTTTAAAAAGCGCAAGTTCTCTGAATAAAATATCTTTTTCACCTCGCCTGAAATCTGCTACTTTATGAACTGGAACAAGTTTTTTTAATTGAAGATTTATTTGTTCTATTACTTGTGGAGTCCCTTCAGTTACGATCGTAATTCTTGAAATATGTTTTTTTTTATCAACTTCAGCGACTGCAAGTGACTCGATATTATAACCTCTTCCAGAGAATAGCCCTGCTATTCTAGCGAGTACTCCGGCTTCGTTGTCTACCCAGACAACTATAATATGACGTTCAACTTTTCCAATTTTGCCTGGAGCGCTGTAAGCTGATTTGGATTTTGACATTAGACTAAAATTTTCCCTTCATCTGATATTTCTTCCTCTTCCTCTGGCCCTAATATCATTTGATTATGAGGTTTACCCGATGGTATCATCGGAAAACAATTTTCAGCTTTATCTACTACACAATCGAATATGACAGGTTTATCAATATCGATCATATTTTTAATTTTTTCATCTAATTCATCAGGTGTTTTGGCTCTTATGCCAACACAACCATAAGACTCAGCTAATTTAACAAAATCTGGTAAAGCTGCAGTATAACTTTCTGAATAATTTTTTTCGTGCAAAAGCTCCTGCCATTGTCTAACCATACCCATATATTCATTATTCAAAATGAAAATTTTTATAGGTAATCTGTATTGCACAGCTGTAGACATTTCTTGCATTGTCATCAAAACAGAAGCTTCACCTGCAATATCAACAACTAGTTTACCAGGATTTGCAATTTGTACTCCTATAGCAGCAGGTAATCCGTAACCCATCGTTCCTAAACCGCCTGATGTCATCCATCTATTTGGTCTATTAAATTTGTAGTGTTGGGCGGCCCACATTTGATGTTGACCTACCTCGGTTGTAACAAAAGTATCTCTGTCTTTTGTTAATTCATAAAGTCTTTTTACTGCATGTTGTGGTTTTATAATCTTATCGCTATTAATAAAGTTTAAAGATTTTTTCTCTCTCCATTTATCAATTTGCTCCCACCATTTCGACGTTTTTTGTTTGTTTGAATTTAAAAAATTTTTGTTTTTTTCTTTAAATCTTTTTATAAGACTTTTAAGAAGCACAGAAACATCACTAACTATCGCTAAATCTACTTTGATATTTTTTCCAATTGAAGAAGGATCAATATCAACATGAATTTTTTTTGATCTTGGAGAAAATTCATCAACCTTACCAGTTATTCTATCGTCAAATCTTGCACCTATATTTATCATTAAATCACAATCATGCATTGCATTATTAGCTTCGTAGGTGCCGTGCATACCTAACATTCCTAAAAACTGAGGATCATCTCCTGGAAATGCGCCAAGTCCTTGTAGTGTTGAAGTTATTGGAAATCCAGTTAAAGAAACAAGTTCTCTTAATTTTTCGCTTGCTTCAGGACCCGAGTTTATAACTCCACCTCCAGTATAAAAAATTGGTTTTGAAGATTTTTTAATTAAATCTATAAATTTATCTAATTCAGAATTATCAATTTTATGTGTAGCTTTTCCATTTAATCTTTTCTTAAGACTGCTTTTAAAAAATTTATATTTACCTTTTTTAAATTGAATATCTTTTGGGATATCAACTAAAACAGGACCTGGTCTTCCTGTTGTTGCTACTTCAAACGCTAAGTGCAAGACTCTAGCCAGATCATTTACATCTTTCACCAGCCAGTTATGTTTTGTACATGGTCGAGTAATTCCTGTAGTATCACATTCCTGAAATGCATCAGTTCCAATTAAATGCGTTGGAACTTGACCGGAGATACACACTAAAGGAATGGAATCCATATATGCATCGGTAAGAGCTGTAACAGCATTCGTCGCTCCAGGTCCGGATGTTACAAGTAAAACACCTGGCTTACCACTTGACCGTGCGTAACCTTCAGCAGCATGTCCTGCACCTTGTTCATGTCTAGCTAAAATATGTTTAATAGACTTATGATTTTTTAATTCATCGTAAATTGGTAGAACTGCGCCACCAGGATAACCAAAAATATATTCAACTTTTTGATCTTCTAAAGCTTTAAAAACTATTTCTGCACCTGTAATTAATTTTGGCATAGATACAATCTAACGTAGAATCTACTTTGGTCAAGTTTTAGCTGACTTCTTTTAAAGTTTTTTTTAAAAGAACGGAAAAGTCTTTAGAATAAAGCTTATTCCAGTTATTCATATGACCTCTATACCATGTATTCTGTCGTTTTGCGTATTGCCTAGTCTTAATATTAATAAATCTCTGAGTATCATCTAAACTGTATAATCCTGATAAATATTCCTTAATTTCTCGGACGCCAATCATTTTGTTAGCTGAAAGGGATTTTTCTAACTTAATTTTTGAAAATTGTACGACCTCCATAATACATTTTTTTTTAAACATTAAAGCTGTTCTTTGCTCAATATTTTTAAGCAATATGTCTCTAGGGATGTCAAGATATATTTTCTTAATATTGAAATTTTCAAAATCAGATTTTGTTTTGTTTGACCATTCATATAAAGATTTTTTAGTATAAGATTTTACCTCATATGCTCTTATTAATCTTTGAGTATCGGATGGAAGTATTTTATTTTTTATTTTTGGATCAAGTTTTATTAATTTTCTGTAGAACTCTTCTTTCCCATATTTATTAAAGATATCAACGATTTTTTTTCTTTTAATCTTATTTATATAGGGGATCTTGCTGATACCTTGGGTTATAGTTTTAAAATATAGTCCTGTACCACCAACAATAATTGGAATTTTTTTTTTTCTGTGAATTTTATTAATTTGAATTTTTGCTAATTTTAACCAGTTTCCTGCTGAGAAACGTTTTTTCACCGATAAAAAACCATATAAATGATGATTGATTTCTCTAAGATCTTTTTTCGAAGGACGAGATGACAATATGGAAAATTCCTTATAAATTTGCATACTATCAGCATTAACAATTTCACCATTAATTTTTTTTGCTAATTTGATCGCTAGTTTCGATTTTCCAGATGCAGTTGGACCTGCTAATAAGATAATTTTTTTTTGCAAATCAATTTATTTTAATACCCAAATATTCTCTTTGGTTTCTTTTATTTATAATGGTTAAATATAAAGGTTCTTTATTTTTCTTCACTGATTTAACAGCATCATCGAGTTTGTTTGATGAAGTTAATGTTTTTTTCTGAACCTCAATAATTATATCCCCGATGTCTACTAATCTCGAAAGTGGGCTTCTAGTTGATATTTCTAATACAACAGACCCTTTTTGATTTTTATTTAAATTTCTTTTTTCTATGTCATTAGAATTTAAATCTCTAACAGTAATTTTTAACGTTTCAATTTCATACTCTCTATCTTTGAGAGTTGGAGTTTTTGATTGCTTAAATTCTTCAGATGACTCTAGGCGGCCAAGAGTTAGTCTTTTAGTAACAAGTTTTTTATTTCTCCAAACTTTAATTTCTACATTTTTCCCTACGCTTGTACCTGCAACAACTTTCGGAAGTTTTCTCATTGTGTCAATTTTCTTACCATCAAATTCTAAAATTATATCTCCAGCTTTTATACCTGCTTTATCGGCAGGGCTATTTTTCCCAACACTGGCAACTAGAGCTCCTCTTGGTTTTTTTAATTTTTCAACTTCAGCAATCTCTTTTGTAACTTCTTGTATTCTGACTCCTAACCAACCTCTTCTAGTTTCACCATACTCAATTAATTGATTAATAACATTTGAAGCTGCATTCGCTGGAATTGCAAAACCAATACCGATTGAACCAGCTTGACCCGGAGCTATAATTGCAGTGTTAATTCCAATCACGTCCCCTTCTAAATTAAATAAAGGTCCACCAGAATTTCCTTGATTAATAGATGCGTCCGTTTGAATAAAATCATCGTATCTAGTCAAATTGATATCTCTGTTTCTTGCAGAAATAATTCCTGATGTAACTGTTCCTCCCAAACCAAAAGGATTCCCTATGGCAACAACCCAGTCACCTACTCGGGCGTTATCAGAGTTTCCAAATTTTACTGGTTTTAAATCGTCATCTGCCTCTACTTTAAGTACCGCAATATCTGCAAATGGATCTGAACCTAGAACTTTTGCTTTAAACTCTTTATCAGATACTCTTACAATAATATCCTCTGCGTTCGCAATAACATGATTGTTAGTAACTATTGTTCCATTTTTATCGATTATAAAACCTGAGCCTAAAGATGAGGCTTTTCGCTCAGTTGGTCTTTGGTATTCTTTAAACATATCCTCAAATGGTGAACCTGGAGGAAATTGAAAAGGGAATTGATTTGAAGTTGTTTTAATAGTTTGTGTAGTTGAAATATTTACAACTGATGGCATAAGTTTTTCTGCCAAATCTGCAAAAGATGAAGGAGTTGAATTTGCGTGAGCAACAATCAGATGAGTAAAAAGAAAAAATGTTATAAAAAGTTTTTTTAGTTTCATATTAATTCTTAACATACCAAACTATTAAGAAACCCGTTATCACGAAAAATATGCCTGAATTTCTTAATTTTTTTTGTGACATTTTCTCTATTATTCTTAACATATTTTTTATTCTTGACGGAAACATGGCAAGGAGTAATCCCTCGATAAACATAATTAATCCTATAGCGATTATAAGATCTTTCATGTTAACTAATTAGTCTTTTTAGAAACTCCTGCTTTGCCAAAGAATTTAAAAAAGTCGCTGTCTGGAGATAAAATCAATGAAGTGTCACCACCTATTAAAGCCTTTTCGTAAGATTGCATTGCTCTATAGAAACTGAAAAATTGAGGATCTTGGCCAAAAGCATTAGCAAAAATTCTATTTCTTTGTCCATCACCTTCCCCTTTCATAATTTCAGATTTTTTCTGAGCATTAGCTAAAATAACTGTTACTTCTTTATCAGCAGTAGATTTTATTCTAGTAGCTGCCTCAGCACCTTGAGCTCTAAATTCTTTTGCCTCTCTTTGTCTCTCAGTTTGCATTCTTGCATAAATAGCTTCACTGTTGGCTTGAGGTAAGTCAGCTCTTTTAATTCTTACATCAACTATTTCTATTCCAAAATTCTGCGCTTCTGTGTTAACATCATTTTGTATAATTGACATTTGTTTTGCTCTATCTTTTGATAATAATGTTGCTAGCTCTTGCTTACCTAAAACTCCTCTGATTCTTGAATTGATAATGGTGGCTAATCTTTGTCTTGCAACTCTTTCATTTCCAACTGAAATATAAAATTTTAATGGATCTACAATTTTAAATCTTGCTATGGCATCTACAATTAATCTTTTCTGGTCAGCGGCGATTACTTCTTCTGGAGGATTGTCCAAATTTAGAACTCTTTTATCAAGGTACGCAACATTTTGAATAAAAGGCAATTTAAAGTTTAAACCAGACTTGGTAACAATCTTTTTTGGATCACCAAATTGAAGTACTATTGCTTGATTTATTTCTTGAACGATAAAAATAGATTGGAAAGCGGTCACTCCCAAAACAACTATCAAAGGTATCAAAAATTTAGAAACTCTCATTAACTCCCGCCTCTTGGTTTTTTTAGCTCTGGAAGTGGTAGATAAGGCACCACTCCTGAACCAGATTCTTTATCAATTATTACTTTATCTATATCTGCTAAAACTTTTTCCATAGTTTCTAGATACATTCTTTCTTGTGTAACTTGCTTAGCACTTTTATATTCATTGTAAATTGCAAGAAATCTTGAGGCCTCACCCTCAGCTTTTGCAACTACTTCTTTTTTATATGCTTCTGCTTCTTGCAAAATCTTTTCCGCCTCACCTCGGGCTCTTGGAATTACATCGTTTGCATATGCTTCGGCTTCATTTTTAGATCTTTCTCTATCAGCTCTTGCAGCTTGAACATCTCTGAAAGCATCAATAACTTGACTTGGCGGGTCAGCTTTTTGAGTTTGAACTTGTGTTACCTGTATTCCTGATCCATATTCATCTAAAATCTTTTGCGTGATTTCTTGAACTTCAATCTCAATATTAGATCTTCCTTCGGTTAAAATAGATTGAATTTCACTTTTAGCAATTACTTCTCTCATTGCTGTTTCAGATGTCGCTTTTACCGTTTCAACTGGACTTTGAATATTGAATAAAAATTTCCCAGCATCTTTTATTACCCAAAAAACTGAGTAATTTATGTCTACGATATTTTCATCGCCTGTAAGCATTAAACTTTCTTCTGGAACTTCACCTATGCCAGAAGATCTCCCGCTATCACTTGCGCCTCTAAATCCTACATCAATTCTGTTAACTTTAGTTACCTTTGGTGTCAAAACTCGTTCGATAGGAAAAGGTAAATGGTAATTTAAGCCTGGTTGAGTTGTTTTGATGAATTTTCCAAACCTTAAAACAACTCCTTGCTCATCTGGCAAAACTCTATAAAGTCCACTAAGAACCCATACTACAAGTAAAATTATCAAACCTAAAATTATTGGCTTGCTACCACCAGACTTTCCGCCTGGTAAAAACTTATTAATTGTTCTTTGTAAATTTGATATTAAATCGTCTATATTAGGTGGCTCTCTTCTTGAACCAGAACCGTTTCCATTATTACCTGGAGGTGTTCCCCAAGGAGACTGATTTCTAAAAACTCCATCTTTTTGACTCATGACACTTTATATAGTGACTTTTATGTTAAAAACAAGTTAAGTATAAGCGATATTATGACCTCTAAAACACGAAAACTATGAGCCAAAAACCACCACCAAAGCAATTTATAAAAACTCCTATTAAAGGAACTAAATACACTTTGCTTGTTTCTAGCGCAAAAGGCGGTGTAGGCAAATCTACAATCGCAGTTAATATAGCTTTTGCATTACAAAAATTAAGTTTGAATGTCGGAATACTTGATGCTGACGTCTATGGTCCATCACTTCCAAAATTAATTGATTTAAATGAAAAACCTAAAAGTGAGGATGGCAAAGCAATGATACCTGTAGAAAAATATGGCGCACAATGTATGTCGATGGGTTTACTTGTAGATGAAAATACGCCAATGATTTGGAGAGGGCCAATGGTAATTAGTGCTATAAAAACTATGACACAAAAAGTTTTGTGGAAAAACAGAGACGTTATTATAATTGATATGCCACCAGGTACTGGTGATACTCAATTAACTTTTGCACAAGAAGTTAAAATTGATGGAGCTATTATTGTTTCTACTCCTCAAGATTTAGCTTTGCTTGATGTTAAAAGGGGAATTCAAATGTTTGATAAAACTGGTGTAAAAATTTTAGGGCTTATTGATAATATGAGTTTTTTTAAAGGAGATGATGGCAAGGACTACAAAATATTTGGTGAGAGTGGTGTTGAAAGAACAGCTAAAGAATTTAGTAAAGAATTTTTAGGACATGTTCCTTTACATCAAGATTTAAGACGATCTTCAGATACAGGTAAACCTTTAACTTATTTTGAGCCAGATCATGAGGTCTCTAATATATTTTTAAATATAGCTAAAAAAATTAAAGAGTCTTTTTAGAAAATCCAAAAGAATTCATTAATTCATTCCACTCTCTTTTTGACAAATCTGAATTTTCAAAATTAACTTTTTCACCATTTACCATTTTTTGAATTATTTTTTTCCCTTTTGCCGAAACATGTACAGCTCCAACTCTATAATCTAAAAAAGCATCATGTGTAATTGGAACCCATTTTTTTACAGTTTCTAACATTGTTTCTGCGTAAACTCTTATTTCATATTGGGCATGACTATCTGCTCTCAAAAATAAAAAGTTTAATAAATTCAATAAATCTGTTTTCCAGTACCATTGTGTGTAAGAATTTAAGGTCAAATTCATTCTAGCAAGCTCTCTAGCTAAACCTGATTTATTTTTATCTATTGTTGTGCCGTCAAATCTCTCATTCAACATTTTTTCGTAGTTATCATATGTCCTAGTTGCATCATCTTTTAAAATTTTTAAAACTTCATCTGCTTGTTCTCCAGTTATCAAATCACCTCTGCCCTGCCTATTTGATGTCGATTGAGCAGACAATTGGTCTTTAGCGGGTATATAAAACTCTTTATCTAAAATTGAGTATCGTGCTGAATATTCATTCACATTTGCAGTTCGATGTCTTATCCATTGTCGAGCAATAAAAATTGGAAGTTTCACATGATATTTAATTTCACACATTTCAAAAGGGGTTGAGTGCCAATGCCTCATCAAATATTTTATTAAACCTTCATCTGTAGAAACTTTCTTGGTTCCTTTCCCATATGATACTCTTGCTGATTGGACAATAGAACTGTCATCGCCCATGTAATCGACCACTCTTACAAATCCATGATCCAAAACTGGCAGAGCTTCATAAAGAATTTTTTCAAGAGCATCTGAAGTTACTCGCTTAGTCTCATTTTTTTGAGATTGTTGATCGGCTATTTCTTGTTTTTGCTCAGGTGTCAATTTCATTTTGAATAATTTTATTGAATCTTATTTAAAGAGTTTTATATTAATAGTGTTGGTTTTCCAACTATGACGATAAACGAATTTCGTAATAAACATTGCGGACGTGGGGGCAGTACCCACCACCTCCACCATTTACAACTTATGGGGGTGAACCAGAATCGACGAGTGTCTAAAAGCTATTCTTTCGTACGAGATGGTTCCGACGTAACGGGCCAATTATAAATGCAAATAATAAATTTGCACTTGCTGCTTAATTAACTTGTTAATTAAGTGAACGGGGCTTGGGGCACCTGGCAACAGAACGCCCCTTTTTAATTTCATATTTTGCATAATTAAATTCGTTTATTAAACGATAAATTTGTCGACTCGTAATCTGCACGTAATTTTATTTTAAGTTTTATTATTTTTAATTTATATCTTGTAGCCTTTTTTTTGTATTACGATTAAAAAACCTCCAAACGTAATTCCGTAAAAAATCAAAGCTAACCACGTAGTAGGGCTCGAAATCATTGCAATAACTTTTCCTAATATAGGAATGGCACATATGCCAACTCTCTCACCACACAACAAAGATTCGGGTAAGTTTAAAGTATTCGCGATGTAAAAACCTAGGATTAATAATCCGATAGCAGTTACTGCAAAAATGTACTCTGGTAATTTTTTTTTTTTATTTTTCAAGAATTAATGTTAGCACAAATTCACTCGTAATCTACTCGCAATTCTCATCAAAGTTTAAGGTTTTTAAAAATTACAAATGGCGTATAATAAGGAATAATGTTACAAAGTTAAGGGCACCTGGCAATAGAACGCCCCATTAGTCTAGTTGAGACGCAACAAATTCCCAATTAATTAATTTTTCATAAAAATTTTCTAAATACTCAGGTCTTTTATTTTTATAATCTATATAATAAGAATGCTCCCATACATCACAACCTAAAATAGGTTTCATATTTTGAATTAAAGTATTCTCAGCATTTGGTGTTTTGCTTATTACCAATTCACCATTATTAATTGATAACCAGCACCACCCTGATCCAAACTGAGTAACACCTGCTTGTATAAATTGTTTTTTAAACTCGTCTGTACTACCAAAATCCGCTTCAATTCTTTTTTTTAATTTTTCTGGCATTGTACCACCACCTCTTGGTTTCATACATTTCCAGAACATCATATGGTTCCAATGTTGGCTAGCATTATTGAAAATTCCAACTTTAGATTTATCTTTCGATGAATAAACAATAATTTCCTCTAAAGACATTTTGGACATTTCGGTCTCTTTAATTAAATTATTTAGATTTGTTATATAAGTCTGATGATGTTTTCCATGATGAAGATCGAGAGTTTCTTCAGACATTATTGGGGCTAAAGCAGTTTTTGAATAATCTAATTTTGGTAACTCAAATTTCATATCTTTAAATACAACTTTGACTAATTTTTTAAATGATTATTATGACGCTGGTAGGTCCCAATTTCCATTAATCTCAGCATTAAAAACTTATTCTAAATCTTAGTGCACATGTTGGCATTGTCGAGTGTTTCATTAAACGCCTTTTTTTGTATAATAGATGTATAACGAAAGGAGTCGAAATGAGTGGATGGGAAATCTTAATCGTAGTAGCGATAATTTATGCAATAGCTAATTGAATCGTTACTCTGAGGTTAGGGGCACCTAGCAACAGAACGCCCCTTTCAATTTTTTTTTCTTAGTTGATAAGTATATGCTTTAATTTCCGAATTATCTTCTAAAGTAACAACAGTAACTACTCTTTTATAGTCACCTCCCTCAAATTTATCCAATTTAAAAAGATTTTTTTCCAAATCTTTTGACTCTAAAATCATACCGTAAATTTTTGATCCTTTCTCATCAAGTTTAATAGCAGGAAAACCATAGTTTTCACCTTTGCCGATATTAATCAATGTTCCAATGACATATCCCTTTTTCCAAGTTCCATTAATATCTTTTAAAAGATGACAATTCTGCATACCTCTTTGAAGGGACCCATAAACAAAAATTGAGTTAATTTTTTTCATTAATTAATTATATATTTACAAATTAATACGCTCAACTGTTTCAAATAATAATAGTTTTAATAATTAAAAATTGTTATATAATTCGATAATGGAAATAATCTTATTTATTATTGTTGTTGCTTTTTTGATTTTTTATCTAATAAGACCATCCTCAAAAGAAGAGTTAAAAAGATTTAAAAATAAGGACAATTGGTCTAATATGGGTTTTTAGATAACCCAGTGCAAAATGAAAATTAAATAAAATGATAGAAACAAATCAAATACAAGAGCTTAAAAAAAATGGTATCTTAAAAATAAAAAATTTTCTTTCTAATGAAGAATTGGGAAAATGTTTAGAAATATTAAAATATTATAAAGCCCCTAAAAATCATAAAAATAGTTTTTTTGCTCATGACCCTAAACAGTTTTTAATAAAATTAATAAAGTTAGAATTCAAAAAGTTTAACCAAAGTGCATATTTATATAGTTTATCAAAAAAGAAAAAACTCAATGATTTAGCCAATAATGTTTTCAATACTAGGAGTTTCCTAAGATATATTGATGGTTACCACAATCCTATAAGTGATAAATATATTTTGCCTTGGCATGCTGATCAAGCGTACGTAGGTGATGAAAAAATGACCGACGGATTTGTAAATCCAGATCATTATAATTTAAAATTTTTAGTTTATTTAACAGACGTTGAATCTAATAATGGTTGCACAAGTTATATTCCTGGATCCAACAAAATCGCTTACGCAATCAGAGACGGAATTTTTAAAAAAAAAATTAATTATCAACCTTACTATTTTCTTCAAGATTTTCGAAAATTAATTTCAAATAAAAATAATAAAGAATACTTTGAGTCATACTTTAAAGATGGAAATGAAATAGAAAGCTTCATGCAAAAAACAAAATTTATTGAGGAAGGTAAAGACACAGATGAATTTGATTTCAGTTTAAAAGCAGGTGATGCAATAGTTTTGGATGAAGGAGGTATACATAAAGGTTCACAAACTCTTAAATCCGAAAGAATGATGATGAGATTTTTCTATTCAGTCAAAAAATAAATTAATGTTTAAATTAAGAGTTTTCTCTCTATTTTTTTTACTTATTGCTATCTCTTTATTTATATATGTTTTTTATAAAAGTGAAATAATCAATGACGGATTAAAACATTATTATTATTTTAAATATTACGTAATTTCTACTTTTATTTTAATACTATCTATATTATTTTTTTTTCTTAAAAATAAATTAAAAGAAAAATTTATTATATCTTTTGGCTCTCTAGTTTTTAGTTTTTATTTCATCGAAATAATTTTCCAAATTTCTGAGAATAAGAAAAAATCTAATATGTCAAGATTCGATAAAAGTTTAATGGAAGAGTATAAAAAAAATAATCCGGAATTTGTGACATATATTGCCCCGTCAAATTTTTTAAGTAAGAAAAATAAGTATTTACCATTGTCTGGAGTTTCTCTAAAAAAAACTTTTTTATGTGATGAAAATGGTTATCTGGCTCATTACAGAAGTGATAGATATGGTTTTAATAATCCAGATAAAAATTGGGACAATAAGATTGAATTTTTATTGTTGGGTGACTCTTTTGTTCATGGTGCATGTGTTAATGAAAAAGATACTTTTAGATCTCAAATAGAAAAGTTATTGAGAGGGAAAAAGTTTAATAATGTCATTTCTCTTGGGTACTCGGGTACAGGACCACTTATTCAATTAGCTACTCTTAGAGAATATTACAGTAAGGTAAAACCAAAAACAATTATTTGGTTCTATTTTGAAGGAAATGATATTAATGATTTTATTCAAGAAAATAATAACATGATATTAAAAAAATATTTGAATGATCAGGAATTTAAGCAAAATTTAAATAATCAACAAAAAATTTTAGATGAAAAACTTCTAAGATACTTAAAAAAAGAAGTAACAAATAAGCAAATGAATATTTTCAGAAGAAGTGTAGAAAATTTTATAAAACTACAATTAACAAGAAATTTTTTAGAAGGTTTTTTTTATAAGAGAAGCGGTATAAATCAAATTCCAAATGACTATGAAAGAGTTTTAAAAAATATGATAAAATTTGTAGAAAAAAATAATTCTTCGCTTTATTTCGTTTATGTTCCCTCAAAGAGAAGATATATAAATCCAAAAGTTAATACTAGCGAATTGTTTAATTATGGAAAATTGATTGAATTGGTAAAGTCGAATAATATAAATTTGATTGATTTAAATATTGATTTTTTTAGTAAAGAAAAAAATCCTTTAGATTTTTATCCTGCTCACCGTGATGGAGGTCATTTTAATGAATTTGGATATCAAAAAATATCTAAATTTTTAATTAATAGTATAATTTCTAATTCAAAATAATCAAAGATACTAGATTATCAACCTGCTATGGTTTAAAAGTATATGGACTTAAATTGACAAAAATTATTTCAAATTTTTTATATACAATAATCAAAACAATTAATTTTGTTTATGAAAAAATTACTAAAAGAAATTTGACACTAAACTTAAAAGATCTAATTGAAAAAGACTCTTACAAAAAACAAACAGTATTAGGCGAAGAAATCTCTTTTTTCACACCTAACATTGTTACTAGTTGGAGGGTGGATACATTCTTTGAAAAAGAACCTGAAACAATAGATTGGATAAACAACTTTGAAAGAGATGATGTTATTTTTTGGGATATCGGTGCAAATATTGGTCTTTATTCAATTTATGCAGCAATAAAATTTAAAAAATCTAACGTAATAAGTTTTGAACCCTCGACAAGTAACCTAAGAGTTCTAAGTAGAAATATTTCTATCAATAATTTACAAGAAAGAATTAAAATATTTCAAATGCCAGTGGCTGAACAAAGAAATAGTTTTCAAATTTTAGATGAAAGTGAGTTTATTGAGGGATGGTCTATGAATACTTTTGGTAAAGGAATAGACTTTAAAGGTGATAAAATTATTTCAAAAAATAATTATAAAATATTTGGAACAAATTTAGATTTTTTAATAGAAAACAAAATATTATTAATTCCAGATTATATTAAAATTGATGTTGATGGCATAGAGCACTTAATACTCAAAGGAGGTCAAAACTTTCTTGCTGATTCAAAAATTAAAAGTGTTTTAATTGAAATAAATGAAAATTTTAAAGAACAATATGATGAAGCATTAAAAATTTTGAGAAATAGTAATTTCTCTATAATAAGTAAAAATAAAAATGAAAGTTTTTCCTCTGAAAAATTTTCAAATACATATAATTATATTTTTAAAAAAATTAAATGAGTATAACCATAAAAAAATTAGATCCACGTAAAAATATAGATAAAAATTATCTAAGATGGATGAACGATTTTGAGGTACACAAATATACTGAACAAAAATATAAGAAGCATACAATTCAAAGTATAAGAAAATTTGTAAAGGAAAAAAATAAAAGTAAGACAGAGTTTCTTTATGGAATTTTCTTTCAAAAGAAACATATTGGAAATATTAAACTTGGGCCGATTAATTTCTACCATCAATATGCTGAAATTTCTTATTTTATTGGTGATAAGCAATTTTGGGGTAGAGGAATTACAGCAAAAGCAATCGGGGAAATAGTTAAAATAGCAAAGAAAAAGAAACTCAAAAAATTAATTGCAGGATTTTATAGTTTAAATGTTGGTTCCAAAAAAGTTTTAGAAAAAAATGGATTTAGAAAGGAAGCTCTTTTTAAATCAAAATTTAAATTTAAAAATACTAGATGTGATCATGTTATTTACGGAAAGTTAATTTAGTTTTTTTATTTTGTATAACATTTTATTTCCTAAATTAGATTTAATCACTGTTTCAACCTCTTTTTTTAAAATTGTACTAAAGATTGATCTTAATCCTTTATTTGAGTTTTTTATATTACTTTTATATAAGTTTTTCGACCAAAGAAATTTTTCCATATTATTTACGTCTGTCTCTACGCCCTTGTTTAAATCTCTAACATAGATAGTTGCATCGACATCAATTATATCATCTTGAAAAGTTTCATATTTTCCTTTAAATATTTTCTTAACTCTCCAAGACGCCCCCATGAGTTCCTCAACGTGATGGTAAAATGTCATAGAATTTTGATCATTTAAATTCAATATCGAAATTTTTCCATTATTCTCAACTAGCCAATTAAAAATAGACTCTTTCCCGAGCGCACTATAATTTTTTTTCTCTATTTCAGCTTTCGGGATTTTACCAAAAACTGTAAAAGGATAAACTGGATGCCAAGTTTTATTTTCTCCAGCTTTTAGTCTTCCTTTTTCTGTTAAAGCTCCCATTTTAGATATGGTATTCTTGCAAGAATAATATTTCTTTGTACAAAAATCGAAATTGAATGAAGGTAATATTAAAGTTCCGTCTTGCCCTAAGTAATCTATGATAAATTCAAGTAAGTCCTCAGCTCTAAAAGTAAAACCTTTTCTTTTTGTTATTTTAAAAAGCTCACTTAAATTACTATGAAGTAAAATTTTATCGTTTTTTTCAACACCACCATTTTTAAAGTATTCTGTCAAAAAATCTTTAATAATCATTAATAATTTAATTCAATTTTTTTATTTTTTTCTTTACTGTTCAATAAATGAACGCTATTATAGAATAGTTTGCTGCAATATGCTACTCTAATGAATAAATACTATAATATAGCCAAAAATGAATTATTTAGCATTTGTAGGAGTATCACTGGAGATGGTATTAGAAAAAGTCTTAATATCATTAAGAATAATTTTCCAAAACTAAAATTAATTAAAATTAAATCTGGTGAAAAAATCTTTGATTGGAAAGTTCCTATGGAGTGGAACATTAAAGATGCGTATGTAAAAGATAAAAAAGGTAACAAGATAATTGATTTTAAATCAAATAACTTACACGTTGTTAATTTTTCTGTACCTATAAATAAAAAAATATCGAAAAAGGATCTTTTGCGTAAATTACACTCCAATAAAAAGAAACTTAATGCAATACCTTATATGACATCTTACTATGAAAAAAATTGGGGATTCTGTGCTACTCATAAACAAAAAAAAAAAATTAAGCGAGCGTATAAATCAAAAGATAAATTTCATGTTGTAATTAAATCAAAGTTAAAAAAAGGTAATTTAGTTTACGGAGAATACATTATACCTGGAAAATCTAAAAAAGAAATTTTAATCTCAACATATCTATGTCACCCGTCAATGGCTAATAATGAATTATCAGGTCCAATAGTTTCAATGGGGTTAATTGATTATTTTAAACGTAAAAAAAATTTAAAGACAATTAGATTTATTTTTATACCAGAAACCATTGGATCAATATGCTTTTTAAAAAAAAATCTAAATTATTTAAAAAAGCATCTTATAGGAGGTTTTAATTTGACATGCATAGGTGATGAAAGAATGTACTCATATATGCCAACTATTTTTGGAAATACTGCTTCCGATAGCTCCATTGAAGAAGCATTTAAAAATTTAAAAATTAAATTTAAAAAATATAATTTTATTAAGGATAGGGGCTCTGATGAAAGACAATATAATTCTCCAGGTGTCGATCTTCCAATAGCATCTATTTTTAGAAGCAAATACGGAACTTATCCAGAATATCATACTTCCTTAGATAATTTTGATATTGTAACACTCAAAGGTGTAAAGCAAAGCCTGAAAGTTGTAGTAAAGGCAATACAAATTCTCTTAAAGAAAAAAGTGCCAATTAGAAATAATCTTGGTGAACCACATCTTAGTAACAATCAATACTATAAAAAATTAAATAATTCTCTAATTTTGAGAAAAAATATTTTAGATTTTCTTTTGTTGTGCGATGGAAGAAGAGATTTGCAGTCTATATCTAAAATTTTAAAGATAAGTGAAAGAAATACAAATTCTACTTACAGACTATTAATAAAAATGAATCTTATAAGATAATATAGATGAAAAACCTATTCTTAGATGAAGTAAATAAAAATTTTAATTTTAAAACTGATATTGCTTTGGGCCCGTGGTGTTTTGAAAAAAAATATAATTTTTTTAAAATATGCGACTTAGAAAAAAAAAATAAAATTATTAAAGTAAAAAACCCTAAAAGAGAGCCATTAATTAAATTAAGAGAAAAAATTTATAATGAAAATTATAAACAAATTAGTAATTATTTATTCAAAATAAATGATCAAAAACATAATAGAATTATCTACGAAGAGGTTTCAAAAAAATGGCTGTATAGTTTTATAGACTTTTATCTATTTTCAAGCCAACTGATAAATGAATGTATTAAAAAATACGGAAATAAAAAATTAAATTTAATATTAAATTATAAAATGATTCCTTTAGAATGTAAAAATTCTGCAGAATTTGAGGAAAAATTATATAGTAAATTATATCTCACTTCTTTTATAGTTTATTTGCTTAAGTTTCGTAAACCTAAAAAATGGAAAATTATCTTTTCAAATAAAGATATCTCGAAGGAGAATTCACAGTATCTTAAAGGTAAATCACCGATTGTTGTTGGTAAAATTCAAACTTTAAAATTACTGGTCAGTAAAATTAAAAATTTTTTTTTTTCAAACTGTTTAGATATATATGGATTTAACATTTTACAACTGGCCTATCTTTCAATTATTTTAAGAATTAAAAGACCAATAAAAAGTAAAATTTATAATAAAAAAATTATTAACAAAATTAACTCAAGAATACACAAACAAGTCAAAATACATAAAAATTTTATTGAAATAGCAAAAAAATGTCTTCCAAATTCTCTTAAAAATATAAAAAGTTTTAAATCAATTTTTAATTCAAATGGAAAAATACTTATCACATCTGGTGGCCCTTTGATTTATGACGATGAAAAAAAAATAAAAATAATTTTTCATAAACTCAATGGTGGTCTAATTTTTTCACAGCAGCATGGCTCAAATTATAATGACACTGACGATAACGTAAATGTTGGCTTGGAGCTAAGTAATAATGGGTTATTATCTTGGGGTTTCAAAAAACATCAAAACTATGATGGAAAAATTTTTCCTTTACCTTCGCCACAACTTAAATTTAAATCATATAAACATGAACCAAAAGAGATCATGGTATTTTGTTCAATAGTGAATTTATATTTTAATCCTTTTATATCTGGAAGACCATTTGAATTTGTTAAAGTAAGAATCTTAAATACTTTAAAGTTTTTTAAAAAATTAAATAAAAATATTTTAAAAAAAACTTACTTTAAAGATCATGCCTCTGGTCATTTTTCTGAAAAAAATTTATTAAAGAAATTTCCTATTAAGATAACAAATGAAACACCGGAAAAATTTTTAGGAAAATCAAAAGTAATGGTATTTAATAATTTATCTACGATGTTTTACAAATCGATGTCAGCCAATCAACCATCTATTGCAATAATTAATGATTATAAATTTTATACCTCTAGTTCCATAAAATTTTTCAAAATTTTAGAAAAAAATAATATAATTTTTTTAGACCCGGTAAAAGCGGCGAATTTTTTAAATAAAAATTATAACAATTTTCATAAATTGTGGTTTTCTAAAAATACTCAAAAAGCAGTTAAATTATTTTGTAAAAATAATGCTTTATCGTCTAAAAGTCCTATTAAGAGCTGGGTAAGTTTTTTTTGGAACTTTAAATGAATCAAAAAATATATTTATCTCCGAGATAAAATAGCAGCCCCAAAAAAATACCTGTAGATATCCAAAAAATAGTATCCTTCATATTAATTTATAAACTTTTTTAAGTTTGGTTCAAAATAATTTGGTCCTTTCATTACCTTTCCAAATTCATTATAAATAGGTTTACCATTTGAACCTAATTTACTCATGTTTGATTTTTGAACTTCGTCAAAACATTTGTCCAGATCTATACCAAATGCATGACCTGCCCCATAAGTAACATATAGAATATCAGTTAAAGCATCTGCCACTTCATTTAGATTTTTTGTTTCAATTGCATCTTTAAGCTCATTTAATTCTTCAGCTATTAAGTTGTATCTTAATTTTACAATTTTATCTTCAGGAAACTCGGCTTTATTCTTAACTTCTTGGCCAAAAGTTTGCATGAACTTTTTAACATGATCAAAATTACTCATATTATTTTTTCTCCTATTGTAGTAAATTTAGATTCTATAATATAATTATGTTTAAATATGAAATACAGAATAGAATCTGATAGTATCGGAAAAATTAAAGTCCCTGGTGATAAGTATTGGGGAGCATCTACTCAAAGGTCTAACAAATACTTCGATATTGGTGATTTCTTGGTAAGACCAATATTAATACAATCGATAGCCATAGTTAAAAAAGCTGCAGCAATTGTTAATTCTAAAAATGGTGATTTAGACAAAAAAATTGTCAAATATATTGTAAAAGCTTCTGATGAAATTATTAGGGGCAAACTCAATGATCATTTTCCTTTAAAGGTTTGGCAAACAGGATCTGGTACACAAACAAACATGAATGTAAATGAAGTTATATCCAATAGAGGAATTGAGTTGATGGGTGGAAAAATGGGAACCAAAAAACCTATACATCCCAACGATCATGTAAACAAATCTCAATCAACTAATGATGTTTTCCCAACTGCAATGCATATTGCCATTGCTTTAAAAACTAAAAAAAAATTACTTCCATCTTTAAAATCTTTAGAAAAAGCACTAAAAAATAAAGTTAAAGAATTCAAAGGAATTGTAAAATTAGGAAGAACTCATTTACAAGATGCTACTCCCTTAACTTTGGGCCAAGAGTTTTCTGGTTATCATGCCCAATTAAAAGATTGTATAGAAAGAATTGAGAATGCTCTTAAAGAAATTTATTATCTTGCTCAAGGAGGTACCGCGGTGGGTACAGGGTTAAATACAAAAAAAAATTTTGATAAAAAGGTAATCAATGAAATTAAAAAAATTACAAAATTACCTTTTAAACCGGTAAAAAATAAATTTGCAGCTTTAGCTGCACACGATGCAATAGTAAATTTTTCAGGCACAATGAACACCACAGCAGTATGTTTAATGAAAATAGCCAACGATATAAGATTTCTTGGTTCAGGTCCCAGAGCGGGATATGGTGAATTAATATTGCCAGAAAATGAACCGGGGTCTTCTATTATGCCTGGCAAAATAAATCCTACACAATGTGAAGCAGTCACAATGGTTTGTGTAAAAGTCATCGGTAACCATAACGGTATAACAATGGCAGGATCTCATGGTCATTTTGAACTAAATGTTTTTAAACCTCTTATAATACACAATATTTTACAATCTATTAATATCATGTCTGACTCATCAAAAGGTTTTGCTAATTATTGTATAAAAGACCTCAAAGCAAATAAGAAAAAAATTAAATATTTTTTAGATAATTCATTAATGCTTGTGACAGCTTTATCACCAAAAATTGGATATGATAAAGCTGCAAGTATTGCAAAGGCTGCACATAAAAAAGGAACAACATTAAAAGAAGAAGTTCTTAGATTAGGTTTGTTGTCTGAAAAAGAATACAATAAAATCATGGATCCAATGAAAATGACCAAGCCAAAATAATTTTAAAATTTGTTTAATTTAAAAACATAAATTTAAAGATCTTATACCATATGGAAACTAATCAAAAACTACTTGAAGACTTAAATGACGAACAGAGGAAAGCTGTAGAAAGTATTGAGGGTCCAAATTTAATAGTCGCAGGTGCAGGCTCAGGAAAAACAAGAGTTTTAACAACCAGACTTATACATATTATTAATCAAAAAAAAGCATGGCCTAATCAAATATTGTGTGTGACTTTTACAAATAAAGCTGCAAAAGAAATGCAAAATAGAGTAATGAAATTTATTAAAGGAACCTCTAACTCTATTCCTTGGCTTGGTACGTTTCATTCAATAAGTGTAAAATTTTTAAGACGACATGCAGAGGCATTGGGTTATAAAAGTAATTTTACGATTTTAGATACAGATGATCAAAAAAAATTAATAAGAAATATTGTGAAAGGGGAAGATTTAGATGCAAAAAAGTTTTCTCCTCAATTAATTTTGTACCATATTGATCAATGGAAAAATAAGGGACAATTGCCGAATAATGTAAGATTAGAAAAAAGTGATAATATTATTAAATCTATTCTAAAGGTATATGATATTTATCAAAAAAAAGTAAAAGATTTAAATGCGTTCGATTTTGGAGACTTAATTTTATTTTGTGTAAAACTTTTTGAAGACCATAGGGACATCGCAGAAATATATAAAAATAACTTTAAATATATTTTAGTAGATGAGTTTCAAGATACAAATTTTATTCAAAATAAATGGCTTAATTTATTAGTAAACAAAAATCAAAATATTTGTTGTGTTGGAGACGATGATCAATCTATTTATAGTTGGAGAGGTGCAGAGATAAAAAATTTTTTAACCTTTGATAAGATTTATGAAAATTGTAAAGTTTTTAAACTTGAGCAAAACTACAGGTCAACTAAAAATATTCTAGAAACTGCCTCACAACTGATTTCAAACAATTCAAGCCGGGTTGGAAAAAAATTATGGTCATCTTCTAATCAAGGGGAATTAGTCAAACTCAATTGTTATAGAACTGGAAAAGATGAAGCTCAAGGTATAAGCGATCAAATAGAAAAAAATTTAAAAAAAAAATTTTCATTAAATAATATTTCTATTTTAGTTAGAGCAATTTATCAAACTAGAGAATTCGAGGAAAGATTTTTACAAGTTGGGATAGGCTACCGAGTTTTGGGTGGAATTAAGTTTTATGAAAGAGCAGAAATAAAAGACGCAGTAGCATACTTAAGAATTATAAATCAAAAGTTTGATGATTTAGCTCTCGAAAGAGTTATCGGAACTCCGAAAAGAGGTGTTGGAGAGACTACTCTAAATCAAATTTACCAAATTGGAAAAAAAAATAATATTTGTTTAGAGGACTCAATTATCAAAATGATAGAAAATAATGAATTCAAACCTAAGATTAAAAATATTCTTAAAAATTTAATACAAATGATCCATAAATGGCGTGAGAATTCAAAAAAAATGAAACATTTTGATTTACTTAAATTAATTCTAGATGAATCGGGTTATTCAGCCATGTTGAAAAATAAAAAAGACTTAGAAAATGAGAATAGATTAGAAAATTTAAAAGAACTTTTAAGAGCGATGCAAGACTATGATAATTTACAAAGTTTCCTTGAGCATGTCGCTTTAGCAACCTCAATTGATCAGGATTGGGAGGGTGAAAAAATAAATTTAATGACAATGCACGCAGCAAAAGGACTAGAGTTTGACGTAGTATTTCTACCTGGTTGGGAAGAAGGGCTTTTTCCACATCAAAAATCTTTGGAAGAAAAAGGAGATTTTGCCTTAGAAGAAGAAAGAAGACTGGCGTACGTTGGGATTACCAGAGCAAAAAAAGAAGCATATTTATCTTTTGCTATGAAAAGGGCATATCATGGTGATTGGATGGATGCCTTACCTTCAAGATTTATAAGTGAAATCCCAGATGAAAGTGTAGAAAAAAATGAAGTCGATTTAGAGAGAAATGATGATGGCTTCGATTTTGATCAAGATATAGCTATTGATTTTGAGAGTGAGTATAGGAGTCCTGGTTGGGATAGATACAAAAAAAATAAACTGCTTAAATGGAAAAAATAAAAAAATTAAGAAAACTTTTTAAAGGTAATAAAATTGATGGATATATAATTTCAAAAAATGATGAATTTTTTGGGAGTTACACTTCAAAAGAAAAAGATAGATTAAATTATATATCTAATTTTTCTGGATCTTACGGTTTTGCTTTAATACTTAAAAACATTAACTATCTTTTCGTTGATGGTAGATACACTTTACAAGCCAAAGCAGAGAGCGGAAATTTTTTTAAAATTAAAATGATCCCAAAAGATTTGCCCAAATATATTATTAAAAATAAGATTTATAAAATTGGATATGATCCCAGGCTATTTACATCAAAGATTTTATTTAATCTTTTCGAAAAATCAAATTGCAAGTTAATACCAATTACAACTAACTTAATTGATAAAATAAGAAATACTAAGCAACACACTAATATTAAAAAATTTTATAGTTTACCTGATAAAAGCGTTGGTTACTCTTTCCAGAAAAAAATTAAAAAAGTTGTTGGAGAAATAAAAAAAAGTGGAGCTGATCTTCAATTTATATCATCCTGTGAAAATTCTGCTTGGTTACTTAATATTAGGGGAGAAGACTCGTTATATTCACCTATCCCGCACTGCTATATTTTGTTGGAGCGCAATTATAATGTTAATTTTTTTTGTGACTTAAAAAAAATTTCGCCAATCCTAAAAAGAAAATATAAAAAAATCAATTTTATAGATATAAAATCTGTAAATTTTTTTCTTTCATCTATTAAAAATAAAAAAATTTTAATAGATGCAAAAACATGTTCTAAATTTTTTGAAAGTATAATATCCAAAAATAATAAAATAATTGGTAATTATGATTCAATCTACGACCATAAATCAATTAAAACTCAAAATGAAATTAATAATATCAAAAAGGCTCATATTTATGACGGGGCCGCTTTAACGAAATACTTATTTTGGATAAAAAATAATTTTCTAAAAAAAAAAATTACTGAAATTGGTGCTGAGAAAAAATTATTAAATTTAAGAAAAAAAAATAAAAATTTTAAATTTGCAAGTTTTCCAACAATTTCTGGAACAGGGCCTAATGGGGCAATTATTCATTATAAAGCTACACAAAAAACTAATCGTAAATTAGAGAAAGGAGATTTATATTTAGTCGACTCAGGAGGGCAGTATAGTTACGGAACAACTGATGTAACAAGAACGTTATCATTAAAAAATACCAAAAGGGAAATAAAAAATATTTTTACGAGAGTCTTAAAAGGACATATTGCGGTAGCATCTTTTCAAATTAAAAAAAATACTAATGGTGGTAATATTGATAAGGAGGCTAGAAAGTATTTAAAACAAATAAATTTAGATTATCCTCATGGAACAGGACATGGTGTTGGATATTTTTTAAATGTACATGAGGGTCCACAAGCAATTTCTAAAAATAATAAAGTAAGACTTGAAAAAGGAACTGTAATATCGAATGAACCAGGTTTTTATAAAGAAAATAAATTCGGTATCAGAATTGAAAATTTAATTTATGTAAAAAAGAAAATGAATAAAAAAATTTTTGATAACCTTACAATGGTGCCAATTGATAAAGATTTAATAGAAATATCATTATTAAATAAAAATGAAAAAGACTGGATTAATAAATATCATAAAAGAGTTTTAATGAATTTAAGAAAATTTATGAATAAAAAAGAAGCTACACAACTAAAACAAGCTTGCTCAGCTATTTAAAATTTTATTCCATTCTTTCTCTAAAACAATTTTAATATTTAATTTTTTAGCTTGCTCTATTTTTCTTTTAGTGGGTTTGTTGTTACCTACTACAAGTATATTTAATTTTTTTGAAATTGAACCTAGTACTTTACCACCATTATTCTCTGCAATAGATTTGGCTTCGGATCTACTCATATTTTGAAAGCCACCAGTAAACATTAATTTCATATTTGAAAATTTCCCACTAGAATTTTGAATCAAGAAATCTTTGATATTTAATTTATCAATTAAATTTTGTGTTATTTTTATATTCATTGAATTTGAAAAAAAATTATTTATAGACTCTATTTGAGTATCACCTATTCCATCTAATTCCGCAAGATTAGCTAATAATTTTTTCCTATTTTTGAAATCGAAAAGTTTTGAAAATTCTTTTATTGAACCAAAAAAACCTGCGAGAATTTTTGCATTTTCTTGTCCGATATGTCTAATACCAATAGAAAAAATAAATTTATCCAAATTAATGGTTTGTGAATTTTTTATTGCAGTTTTTAAATTATTAATTGAAAGTTCTCCCCAGCCCTCTAGACTCTTTATTTTTTCATAATTTAAATTAAATATTTGAGCTGGTTCCCTTATTAGCTTAATTTCCCAAAATTTGTCTATAACTTTTTTTCCTAAGCCATCAATATTAAAAGCTTCCTTAGACACTATGTGTTTAAGTTTTTCTTTTGCAATATAAATACATTCGTATCCCTTTGAACATCTTCTTACTGCATCAAGTTTTTTTGTGGTTTTGCTAAACTCTTTTTTTGTTGCAGCACCGCATAAACAATTTTTTGGAAATTCATATTTTTTGCTATTTTTTTCTCTTTTTGATAAATCAACACTAACTACTTGAGGTATCACATCGCCTGCTCTTTGAATCTGAATAGTATCACCAACTCTTATATCTTTTCTAATAATTTCGTCTTCATTATGTAGTGTAGCATTTGATACTACAACTCCACCAACTGTGACCGGTAATACTTTTGCTACAGGTGTAATTGCGCCTGTTCTTCCAACTTGAATGGCTATATCCTTAATTTTTGTCACTGCTTTTTCCGCAGAAAATTTATAGGCTGTGGCCCATCTTGGTGAACTTGATGTATTACCAAGTCTTCTTTGTAAATTTAAATCATTAACTTTATAAACTAGACCATCTATATCATAATCCAAGGAAGCTCTTAGATTATCAATCTTTTTATGTTGTTTCTCAATTTCGTCAAGATTTTTTACCGTTGAAGAGAGTGGATTAACAACAAAACCCCACTCACTAATTTTTTTTAAAAATTCAGATTGTTTTTTAAAAATCATTGGCTCAACAGCGCCGAATCCATAAGCAAAGTATTTCAGTGGAATTTTTGAAGTTTCTTTTGGATCTTTTTGTCTTAGGGATCCACCTGCGGCATTTCTTGGATTAGCAAAGTTTTCGTCTATTTTGGAAAAATCTTTTTTTCCTATATATACTTCACATCTTACTTCTAGTAATTTTGGTATATTTCTTGAGAGTATTTTTTTTGGAATATCTTTAATTGTTTTTAAATTTTCAAGAATATCTTCTCCTGTAACTCCATCACCTCTTGATAAACCTGTTGTCAAATTACCATTTTCGTATATTATTGTTGCAGAAATTCCATCGATTTTTGGCTCAGAAAATAAATCAATTTCCAAATTATTATTATTTAAATAATTTCTAATTTTACTTAAAAAATCTTTCATATCGTCTTTTCCAAAGGCGTTTGATAAGGAGAGCATTGGTTTTAAATGTTTTATTTTTTTAAATTTTGATGCAGGTTTTGCACCAACAAAATTCATTGGTGATCCAAATTTTTTCAAGTATGAGTGTTTGTTTTCTAGCTCTAAGGTTTGATTTTTTAGTTTATCATAATCAGAGTCACTTACTTTCGGATTGTCTTTTTCAAAGTAAAATTTATTATATCTTTTTAAAGTATCTAAATTTTTTTTATATTTTTTTATTATATCTTTCTTTTCCATATGATTTAATTGATAATCTTATTTAAGGTCCTTTTTAAAATTCCATCATTTTTTTTTGGTTTTTTAATTTTATACTTCTTGTTTAAAACTTTGTATGATTGTTGATACCATTCACTTGAATTGTAATTATAACCTAAAATTGCTGCACTTTTTTTCGCTTCTTCAATTAACCCCAACCTATAATATACTTCTACTAATCTGTGTAATGCTTCTTCAACAAATATTGTTTCGGAATAATCTTTAATAATATTTTTTAATCTATTAATAGCTGGAATCCATTTTTTAGTTTGAATATAAAATTTTGCAACATATAATTCCTTCGCAGCTAATTGGTTGTTTATCAAATCAAGTTTAAAAATTAAATCTAATGAGTAGTCAGTGTTGGGATATTTTTTTATAAAAATTTCCATATTTTCCTTTGATGAAATTAGTGGAGCTATATCCTTTTTTTCATCTAAGATTTGTTCATAAATTGAAATATTAATGAGATAATCTGCGTAAATTATATTTTTATCTGCAGGATATTTTTTTTTGTATCTCTCTAAACTCTCTATTGCTTTTTCATAAAATCTGATTGTATACAAACAAAATCCATTCATCAAAGCAGCCTTAGCTGATTGCTCAATTGTGGGCATAATTAACTCGGCTTCGGAAAATTTTTTAGCAGCAAAAAAAATATCTCCTGACTCTAAAGAATTGAGGGCATCTCGATAGATTTGAATTGATTGATCTTTCGGATCAGGTATTGATTTAACCTTTTCATCTTTTGCACAAGAGTAAAAAAATATAATACAAACTAGGAAAATAAAAAATTTGTTAAGCATTAAATTACTCTTATCAAATTTATTGAGATTGGTAAATTTTAGATATCTTAAGCGCTAACTGCTAATTTTTGCGCTGGACTCTCGTAATCTTTTTTTATGATTTTTACACTATTTAAAGTCGATTTTACAAAACAATTATCATTTTGAATTAATTTTTTTATAAAAACATTGCTTAAATAGTGTCCACCTTGAATGCATTTTACTTTTCCTAAAATCCTATATCTTGACAATAGAAAATCACCTGCTAAATCTAAAATTTTATGATTAACAAATTCTTTTGGATTTCTTAATCCATTTTTATTTAAAACTGAATTTCCTTTAACAACTAAAGCATTATCTAAAGAACCACCTTTTGCCAATCCAAAGGATTTAATTTTTTCAATATCTTCAAATAAACAAAATGTTCTTGATGAATATATGTTAGTCATATCTTCTTCATAAAATTTTACTAAATTTCTCTGATTACCTATCAATTTATTTTTGTACTCAAGTTTAAAATCTACTTCCATTCCTAAGTTTGTAGGTTCTATTGAAATTCTTTTTTCACCCTCTAAAAGCTCTAATGGTTTTAATATTTTTAAATAAACCCTTTTCTCTTTTAAATCCTTAAGACCAACTTTATTAATTAAATTTACAAAATCTTTTGCTGATCCATCCATTATTGGAATTTCGGAGTTATTTATTTCTACAATAGCATTATCAACTCCAGTAAAATAAAATGCAGCCATTAAATGTTCAACGGTTGCTATCTTTATTCCATGAGAGTTCTTAAGAGTTGTGCAAAGTCTTGCTGAGTCTACATATTTAAAGTCTGCTTCTATAATATTATTTTTTTCTATATCTACCCTTTTAAAAACTATTCCACTATTAGCATCAGAAGGCTTAACCGTGACTTTAGAATTTTCTCCATTATGTAAACCTATACCCTCAAAAGAAAACTGATTACAAAGTGTTTTTTGATAAATTTCTAACATTCTGTGTTTATACATAATTCAATCCCTCAGATGTAAACAACTAATGTTACAAAAAAATACGAATGTGTTTTTACTTAAAAAGAGTAGAAAAAATTTTGGAAATTAGCGACTTTTTTTGATGGATTATAGGAATTGCCTCTTTTTCCCACCCTTTGCTCAAAATTTCTGCGGAAGATATACATGACTCAAAGTGATCATCTTGGGTCATTTCATCAATCTCATAGTAATTATTTTTTACAAATTCTCTTATGATAATTTCTTTAAAATTTTTCATACAATCAAAATCTTCAATTCTAACAAAAAATTTTTTTTTCTTATTTTTCAAGAAACTAACATCCACATTTTTATTTAGAATAATATCTGAAATTTCATTTAATCTAGCTTCAATGATTTCTCTAAGATGATTTATACTAATTTTTCTAAATGTTTCACCATTAAAAAATTTTGAGTCTAAAATATTATTTGTGTTTTTTTCAATTTTATCAATTTTAATTTCCTTTAAAATATTATGAACAGTTTCTATTTTTAAAGAACAAACTTTTGAAATATCTTTCTTAATAATATCACTTCCAAAATTATATTCCTTGCAATAAATTAGGGACGACTTTATAAATATTGAAACGGATGTACGATTATTAAAAATATTTAGAATTACTAACGGATCTTGAAAATCTTTTTCTTCATTAACTTTTTTAATTCCCAATGCAAACGGTTTTAAAATTATTTTTTCTATCTCTAATTGAGACTCAGAAAAAATTATTTTAATGTTTTGAATCTCGCTATTTTTCATTAAAAAAAAAGTTAGATGTTGATTATAAAATTCACCGTACAAACCTATTGGCAAATTATTTAAAGGGTTTTTATCCAAAACGTAATTAGAATTAAATAGATGTAAAAGAGAATAATCTGCATGACTATTCATCACAATTTTTTTAATGTCATTTAAAATATAGGATATATCATCGTGTAATATTTGTTGGCCATTAATTTTTTTATAACCAGATATATTTATTATTTGTAAACTTTCTGGATGATAAGCAACAATTACCTTTTTAAATACCGTATTTAATTT
The DNA here is from genome assembly GCA_902582345.1 of uncultured Pelagibacteraceae bacterium. Lineage (GTDB taxonomy): Bacteria > Pseudomonadota > Alphaproteobacteria > Pelagibacterales > Pelagibacteraceae > Pelagilacustribacter. The sequence continues at coordinate 114,062 of CACHRU010000001.1, forward strand.
TTTTTCCAAAACTCTCATTTCTTCTTTAATGAGATTTGAAGATTTTTTTAGATTTGCAATTTTTCTATTCTCTATATCTTTAAGGTCTAAAATCTTTTTCTCTATAATTTCAAGATTTAATTCCTCGCTGTACTTAACAACACAAAAAATTATTTTATTAACTTCTACTTCGATAAATAAATAAAGTTTTCCTATATCCATAAATCAATTTAATATTAATTGATCTTTAATTCTATAATCAAAAATTTTATATTTTTCAAAATTTTTATCTTCTTTTATAAGTAAAAAATTCTTTAGACTTTCTGTATACCAGTCGCTAGGCAGCTTTATAACGATATCATTTTTTAAATGTATATCCCATCTACCAATATTAAAATAATGATATGATTCTATTTCATTTGTTGGGAACTCTATAAAATTTAAATTTTTTAGGAAATTTGAAAATTTTTCATTTTTTCCTATTACTAAAGGAAGGTTCGAATATTGCTTTAAGTCAGAAAATAATACTTTTTCTCCATTCTCAAATAGATAGTATTTTTTTTTTTCTAAAATATTAATTGCTATCGGGATTTTTTCATTAATTTCTATTTTTAACGTATTTGGAAATATTTTTTTAATTTTAAAACTTTTTAAAAATTCTAGAGTTTTTAATTCTTCTTTTATTTTTTTGTTATTAGGGAAAAGAAGACTTTGATTTTGAAGAAAAAATAATTTTTTTTTAAGCTCTTTTGTAGAGATGGTGTTATTATTTTCAAAAATTATATTTTGAATAGGAAAGATTAAACTTTTTGAAGATATGCTGTTAATTGGTAAATAAGTGGTTAAAAAAATAAAAAATATTATTAGTAAAAAAATCTTTAAAAATTTTTTCATTTATTAATATTTGCATCTAAAATTATTTTTTTTACTAAACTATCAAAACTTATACCCGCATAATTAGCTATTTCTGGGACGAGAGATAAATTAGTCATACCTGGTTGTGTATTTAATTCTAACAAATAAAATTTATTATTATAAAATCTAAAATCACTTCTTGTTACTCCTCTGCAATTTAAGGCTCTATGAGCCTTTTGTGCAATTTTTAATACTTCTCTATATTTTTCTTTTTTTATATTTGCTGGCATGATGTGTGATGTCTTTGCTGCTTTTGAATATTTCGCTTTGTAGTCATAGAATTTTCTTTTTGGTTTTAACTCAATAGCACCTAAAGCTTTTCCATTCATAACTGCAACTTGAATTTCCTGACCAGGTATAAACTTCTCTAAGATTAAATTATCATATTCAGTAAATAAATTTTTAATTTGATTTATTAAATTTTTGTATTCTTTACAAATTTTAACACCTATGCTTGAACCTTCTGAAGCTGGTTTTATGACAACTGGAAAAATTATGTTTTTTTTGAGTTTGTTAAATTTTATAAAATTAAAATTTTTTTTATCTAATACCATATATTTTGGTGTCAAAATTTTTTTTCTAATAAAAATCTTTTTTGAAAGAATTTTATTCATCGACGTCATTGAAGAAATAACACCGGAATGCGTATAAGGAATTTTCAAATATTCAAAGTAACTTTGAGATATTCCATCTTCCCCATATTTACCGTGTAGTGCATTAAATATAATGTCTATTTTTATTTTTTTTAACTCACTTAAAAAATTTTTTCCTGGATCAAACTTTTTTACATTATAACCTAATCTTTTTATAGATTTGTAACAGGCTTCACCAGTCGCAAGACTTACCTCTCTTTCTCTAGAATTACCTCCAAGGATAACAAGAACTTTTTTATTTCTCATTATTTTTCTCCTATGATTTTTATTTCAAGTTCTAATTTAACGCCTGTTTTTTCTAAAACTGTTTCTCTTACCTTTGATATTAATTTTTCAATTTCATCTGTTTTAGCGCTTCCATTATTTATAAAAAAATTACAATGTTTTTCTGAGATAGAAGCATCGCCTACAGACATATTTTGACAATCTGATTTTTTAATTAATTCCCAGGCTTTGTGGTTAACAGGGTTTTTAAATGTACTCCCGCCAGTTTTTACTCTACGTGGTTGAGATTTTTGTTTTCTATCTAATAAACTTGTTGTTTTATCTTGAATCTCTTTTTTATTTCCTTTTTCAGCAATAAAATTTGCACTCAAGATGAGAGTATTTTTTGATAAATCACAATCTCTATAAGAAAACTTTATCTCACTTTTTTTTAAATTTTGAATTTTGCCATTAGTATCAATAACTTCAATCGAAAGAAGATTGTCTGATATGTTTTCTCCATAACAACCACAATTCATCTTAATTCCTCCGCCAATACTTCCAGGTATACAAGAGAGAAACTCAAATCCTTTTATAGAATTTTTTACCCCAAAGTCTGAGAGTTTTTTGTCTAATGTTGCTGCTCCAACTTTAATTATATTATTTTCAATCCAGTCTATATAAGAAAACTTTGGACTTAATTTTATCGTCACCCCCTTCACACCTTTATCTCTTATTAAGGTATTTGAACCCGCACCTAAAATATTTACCTCTTTTTTTTGATCTTTAAAAAAAGATAAAATTTGGTCTACATTATCGGGCTTGAATAAAATTTCTGCAGGGCCGCCAAGATTAAACCAGCTATATTTAGATAAATCTTCCTTTTTTAAAAAATTATAACTCATATTATACTTTTTAAATTTCTCATCCATTTTGAAATTGAACCTGCCCCCATTCCAATCACTATCTCATCATTTATTAAATTTTTTTTAAGATATTTTCCTAAACTTTGTTCATTTTCTATGTTTATCACTTGTACTTTTGAAAACTTTTTAATCATAAAAGAAAATTGATCTTGATCATACATTTTATCCTTTTTTTCTCCTGCAGAATAAATAGGGCATAATACAACGATGTTAGAGTTTGTGAAACTTGCAGCAAATTCTTTTTTTAAGTTCTTAATTCTTGAATATCTATGTGGCTGAAAAACAGAAATAATTTTCCTTTTTTTACTTACTAATCTTATTCCTTTCAAAACTGATTTTATTTCAGTTGGGTGATGAGCATAGTCATCGTAAAATTCTTTTTTATCTTTTACCAGAATTTTTGTTAATCTTCTTTGAACTCCTGAAAAGTTAAATAATGCCTTTTTAATAATATTAATGCTGATTCCTAAGTTTAAACAGATTGCTATAGAAGCTGTTGCATTTAGAACATTATAATCTCCAATAAGGTTAAGAAAAATATTCTTTATTTTTCTTTCTTTTAAATTTATTCCTCTGATTATCAAGTCAAATTTTGTAGAAGTGATATCATATTTAACATTTTTGATCTGATAGTTTGATTGATGATTAAAACCATACGTTAAATAATTTTTTGTTTTTATTTTCTTTAATATTTTTTTAATATTTTTATCGTCAATACAAAGTACTGATTTCCCAATAGGCGGAGTTTTATCAATGAATTTTACAAATGCTTCCTCTAAATTTTTAAAGTTTTTATAATAATCAAGATGTTCATGATCGATATTTGTAACAATGGAATAATTAATTGGAAGTTTTAAAAAACTTCCATCTGACTCATCAGCTTCTAATACTGACCAGGTTCCTTTTCCAAACTTTGCATTATTTCTCAGTGAATTAATTACACCTCCATTTATTATTGTAGGATCAAGCTTGGCTTCGGATAAAATTTTAGCTACAAGTGATGTTGTCGTTGTTTTGCCGTGAGAACCAGTAATTATAATATTTTTTTTCAGAGCTACCACGTTTGCCATCATATCTGCTCGCTCATATATAGGTATATTTTTTTTATTAGCCTGTAATAGCTCTACATTGTTTTTTTTAATCGCGGAAGATTTAACAACAATAGTTGCTCTATCAATATTTTTTTTTGAATGACCAGTAAAAATTTTTATTCCTATTTTTTTACAATTATCTGTATTTTTATTTTTTGACAAATCACTTCCTTGAACTTTAAAACCCATAGTCTTCATTATCTGCGCAAGACCGCTCATGCCAATACCACCAATACCTAAAAAGTGAATTATTTCTTTATTTCCTATTTTCATTTTTTTTTATAAATTAATGGGCTTATATTTTTATATATAGCAAGCTTTGTATCAATTTTACGAAATTTTTTTTGGTTAATTATTACTTCTTTTAATAAGTCTCTATTTTTATAAATATCTTCAATTAATGAAAATAGTTTTGTTTCGATATCACTCTCCTCAATCAAAAAACCGTATCCCTTATCTTTAAAATATTGAGCATTTTTTAATTGATGCTCATCTGCAGAGTTTGCCAAAGGAATAGAAATTAAGGGAATGTTGCAGTTTAATAGTTCAGCTAACATTGATGATCCAGCCCTAGTTATTGCTATATTAACTTTAGAAAAATATTTGGTCAAATCATAAGAAAAGGTAAAAGTATGATTTTTTAAATTTATTTTATTATATTTATTCTCGAGCCCGGATTGTTGATTGAGAATGCATTGTTGATAAATTTTTAAATCATAGCCTTTATTTTTCAGTTTAATAAAAATGTCTGGTAATTTTTCAGCAAAAATTTTAGCTGCCTGGCTCCCACCTAAAATTAATATATTTAAAGAATTATCGTTATTGTATTTTTTGTTTTCATCAATTTTATAATTAAGCACATCTTCCCTAATAAGGTTTCCAACTTCTAAGATTTTATTTTTATATTTTTGATTAATACCCTCGATTTCTCTGTATGAGCATAAAATAAATTTTGAGTAAGGCAACAAATACCTGTTAGCTCTTCCTAAAAGTAAGTTATTCTCATATAAAATGAATGGTATTCTCAATAATAAAGCTGCAGCACAAATTGGAAAAGATGAGTATCCTCCCATTCCAAAAATTACACTTGGTTTAAGTTTTATTAAAAAATAAATTGATTGTGAAATCGCAGTTAGAACTTTGATAAAAGAGGATATTTTTTGAAGAAAAGTCTTCTTAAAAATTGTATCAGAGTTTATTATTTTTATTTGAACATCTTTATAGTGATTAAGATATTTAAATCCTCTTAAGTCAGTACTAATTATAGTTTCTACATTTTGTTTTTGGAAAAATTTTCCTAAAGAATAAGCGGGGAATACATGACCTCCTGTCCCTCCGGTTGCAATTAAAATTTTTTTATTATCATTCATAAATTGATCTGTTTCTGGTAAAATTTAAAATTATACCTGCGATGACCCCGCTTCCGAGAAGAGAAGATCCACCATAACTCAAAAAAGGTAAAGTCATTCCTGTTGTTGGTAATAGACTTGTGTTGACACCAATATGAATAAATGTCTGAAAGATTAATAAAGCAGTGAGACCACATAAAGCAATCTTAATATTTCTATTTTTTTCAGAGATTGTAAATTTTATTATTCGGTATGAAATATAGAGAAAAAGTATAACTAAACTTATAGAGATTAAAGATCCAAATTCCTCAGAGATTACAGCTATTATGTAATCTGTGTGAGCTTCTGGCACGCTTTCTTTTAAAATTCCTTCTCCCATACCTTGCCCTTTTAAACCCCCTTGTTTTATGGCATCTAAAGCCTTTTGAGATTGAAAAGAATCACCTTTAGTTGGATCTAAAAAACTTACAAATCTTTTAATTATATAACCAAATCTTTCAGGAAAAATTATAACTAATGATGAAAGAGTTACAACAGAAATACCTAAAAAACTTAAAATGATAAAAATGCTTACTCCTGAAATAAAAATAATAGAAATCCAAGTACAGACTAATAAGATTGATTGACCTAAATCTGGTTGTAAAATTAAAAAAGTTATCACTGATAGTAAAACAAAAAAACTTAATAAATATGAAAAAGTATTCTTATTTAAATTTTCATTAGACAAAATTTTGGCAGTTATTAAAATAAAAAAAGGTTTGACCAATTCAATAGGTTGAAATCTGAATAAATAAAAATCAAGCCATCTTTTTGAACCCTTTACTTCCAAACCAAAAAAAGGGACACAAATTAATAGTAATAAACAACCAATAAACAAAGGGGTCACTAAACTATTAATTATTTTAAGATTTATATTGGAAATAAATATCATCAGAAACAAAGCTAAACATGAAAAAACCAAGTGCTTTGTAAAAAAGAAATAATAATCTTTATTAAGTCTTTCCCCAGCTAAAGTTGAGGTTGATGAAAAAGAAAAAAAAATACCTAAAATAAACAACATAACAAAACAAATTAGAATTGCTTTATCTATATTTCGCCAATAATTATTTACGTTTTCAAATAAAATTTTTCTTAGCATAATTTTTTACTAATCTCTTAAATTCCTTTCCTCTTTCAGCAAAATTTTTATACTGGTCGTATGATGCGCTTGATGGACTTAACAAAACTGAAAATGAAAATTTATTATTCTTAACATCTTTAAAAATTTGATTAAGAGCATTTTTTAAATCTTTAAAAATTAGATAATTTACTTGACCTTTAAGTTGCTTTTTAAAGAAATTTACGTTTTTCCCAATTATATAAGCTTTTGCAATATTTTTTTTGACATTTGACAAATTAAAGTTATCTCTCTCTTTTGGTAAACCTCCTAGTATCCAATAAATATTTTTATTACTTTCTAAAGCTTTTTTTGTTGAGGCAAAGCTGGTTGCTTTTGAGTCATTAATAAATTGATAATTTTTTTTTTTATAAAAAATCTCATGGCGATGTTCAAGACCTTTAAAAGAGTCGATATATTTGATAAAATTTTTTTTTTTAATATTAAATGTTTTTGATATTTCGTATACAAAGTGGAGATTATTATCATTAATCTTAGATTTAAAGTATTCATTTTTAATTTTATTTTTTATGTCCAAAAATTTTAATGAACTTATTTTTTTTAATTTGCTCTTGAAACTATTTTTTTTAAAAATTTTTATATGTCTTTCCTCCTTCAAAAATGCGAGATTATTTTTTCTTTGATTATTAAATACTCTAAATTTAGAACTTTCATAATTTTTAAAAGTACCATGCCAGTCAAGATGATCATTGGTAATATTTAATATTGCAGCTATATCAGGTTTTAAAAATTTTGAGTATGCTAATTGGAACGATGATGCTTCAATTATGACAACTGGTTTTCTTTTTAAACTGATGTCCAAAACAGGAATTCCGATATTTCCTCCCAATTTAACTTTAAATTTTTTTTGCAAGATATGTTCTAACATTTTACATGCTGTCGATTTCCCGTTGGTCCCCGTTAAAATTATTGATTTCACATTTGGATTAAATAGATAAAATAAATCTAAATCTGTAATGATTTTATTTTCATTGTATTTTAGTTCCTTATAAAAAATTGTCCTTTTAAGATTTATACCAGGACTCATTATAATAAAATCTGCATTAAAAATTTTTTTCTTAAATTCATTTTTTTTTATTTTGCTATAAAGGTTTCTGCGATTTTTAACATCATCCCATGTTGAAAATGATTTGATATTTTTTTTTTTTAAAAAATTAACAACTGATTTTCCACTGACGCCTAAACCATAGATGCAATATGTCTTCAAATTTAAAGATTTATTCATTGACTATCTTAATTTTAAAGTTGCTAGACCTATTAAAGCAAGAATTATTGCGATAATCCAAAATCTAATAACAATTGTAGACTCAGCCCAACCCTTTTTTTCAAAATGATGGTGAATTGGTGCCATCATGAAAACTCTCTTTCCAGTAAGTTTAAAAGAAATTACTTGAATTATTACAGAAATAGTCTCTAAGACAAATAAACCACCAATTATTGCTAGAACTATTTCGTGCTTCACTATTATTGCAACAGCTGCAAGTGATCCACCAAGAGATAAAGAGCCGGTATCACCCATAAAAATTTTAGCAGGCGGCGCGTTATACCATAAAAAACCTAAGCAAGAACCAACTATTGATCCACAAAAAATTGAAATTTCTCCTACGTCCGGAATGTACTGTAAATGAAGATATTCTGAGAAAATGGTATTGCCAACGACATAACTGATTAGTGTAAAAGACAAAGCAACCAACATGACTGGGACTGTAGCTAAGCCATCTAAACCGTCAGTTAAATTTACTGCGTTAGATGAACCAATAATTACAAAAAGTGCAAATGGTATAAAAAATATTCCCATATAAACAATAAAGTTTTTAAAAAACGGAAAATATAAGTTATACAAATATTGATGACCTGAAAATTTTATTAAAACAAAAACAGTTACTAAACCTATTATAAGCTGCCCCAAAAATTTTAATTTTGAGTTAAGTCCAATTGAATTTTCATATTTAATTTTTAGTAAATCGTCTAAAAAACCCAACAAACCCAAGCTTAAAGAGACAAATATTAAAGTCCAAACATAGATATTTTTGAGGTCAGCCCACAGGAGTGTTGTTGAGATCATTCCTATTATGATTATTATACCTCCCATAGTTGGTGTTCCTGATTTTTTGACAATATGATCTATAGGTCCATCTCTACGTATTGGGCCAGCTATTTGATTTTTGGAAAAAACTTTTATTAAAGGTCCGCCTATAATAAAAACTATTATTAGCGAAGTTATAACCGATAATCCTGTTCGAAAAGTTAAATATTTAAATACATTTAAATAAGAGAATGTATCAACCAATGAAGTAAGAAAACTAAATAACATTTGTTCCCCTTCTTAATTGTTTTACTATTTGATTTAAACCCATAGCATTAGAACCTTTCATCATCAAAATATCGTTTTTACTTATTATGTTGGAAAAAACTTCATCAAAATCACTTTTGTTTTGAAGAATATTGCCTCTTTTTTCAATTTTAATTTTTTTGTATGTATTCAAAATTTTATCTCCATAAACGAATACTTTATCTATATCAGCTTTATTGATTATTTTTGACAAATCTTTATGGTAAAATTCTGACTTTTTACCAAGTTCCAGCATATCGCTAAGTAAAATATATTTTTTTGAAGTATTATTTTTCGACTCAGACAATTTTTTAATAGCATTTTTGACCGAATAAGGATTGGCATTGTAAGTTTCATCTATTAGTTTGAATGAAGTGTTAAATCTTTTGATATTATAATACTTTCCTCTGCCATCGAGAGGATAAATATTTTTGAAATATTTCAATGATTTTTTAATGTCGATATTTAATATATTCATTATAGTTAATGAAATAGTTAGACTGTAGGGATTAATTATTGGAGATATAATTGAATAATGATTTTTTTTTATTTTAATAATTAATTTCTGCTGTTTTTTAAGTAATTTATAATATCTTATTTTCACGTCTGATTTTTCTGAGAAACCGATTGATATAATATTTTTAATGTTGTTCTTTTTAGCCCTTTTTAAAAAATAGTTAAAAAACCTATCATCTCTATTAAGTAAAAGTGTGCCATCTTTTTTGATATTATCTATGAGTTCACCTTTAGCTTTAGCAATATATGAGATATTTTTAAAGTTCTCTATATGTGCTTCTCCTATATTAGTTATAACGCCGATATCAGGTTTGATAATTTTGGTTAGACGATCTATTTCTCCAGCTTTACTCATGCCAACTTCAAATACACCTGATGTATGTTTTCTCTCTAAATTTGAGAGACTTAAGGGGACTCCAAAGTGGTTATTAAAAGATTTTGGTGAATAATAAGTAGGATGAAACTTTTGAAGTAGACTGCCCAAAACAGTCTTAACTGTAGTTTTGCCTGAGCTACCTGTAATTGCAATTATATTTGCCTTTAAATTTTGTCTCTTAAGAGATGAAAATTTTTGAAGGAACTTAAGCGTATTTTTTACTTTAATTATTTTTCCAAGTGGGGCTGCAAGTTTGTTTTTTGAAACTACACAATATTTTGAACCTTTTCTAATTGCCTCATTTACAAAGGAGTGTCCATCGAACTTTTTTCCCTTAATTGCAACAAAAATATTATTTTTTTTTATTTTTTTTGAATTTATCGAAATTCCTTCAAATTTAAAATCTTTTTTTGTTTTTAAGATTTTTTTTAAAATATTTGAGTTAAATGTAAAATTATTAAATTTTATAAATGTCTTTTTTGGTAAATCAAAATTTCTTACTATATTTTTATCGGAAATATTCAAAATTTTTTGTCCATAGTCCTGATAAGTTTCGTGTCCTTTACCAGCAATTAAAATGATTTCTCCTGGCTTTGAGTTTTTAATAGCTGAAATAATTGCTTTTTTCCTACTAGGAATATCAAAATATTTTAATCCTGTTAGATGTTTTGTAATATCTCTTCTAATACTTTTTGGATTTTCATTTCTGGGATTATCATCAGTTACAAAAATTAAATTACTAAACTTTTTAGCAGTAAGAGCCATAAATTTTCTTTTCTTTCGATCTCGTTCTCCCCCGCAACCAAAAACTAAATTAATATTATCTGAATATTGTTTTTTTAGAGATGCTAGAACAGTATTAAGTGCATCTGGAGTATGTGCATAATCAATAAACACTTTCACTTTATTTGGAAAAGTTTTAACTAATTCCAATCGACCATTAACATTTTTTATATATTTTAATTTTTTAAAAATATTCAATTTTGAGACTTTTGATTGATTAGCGGCAACAATTGCCATTAAAAGATTTTTAGTTTGAAAATCACCAATCAAATTTGGCTTATTTTTTTTTGGAATTTTAAGATCATTGATTGGGACAATTTTTAGATTTCTTGCTTTAGAAATTTTTTTAATATATTTAAACTCTTTTAATTCACAATCAGTAATTATAATTCCATTTTTATGTATAATGTCTTTAAAAAGAATCATTTTTGAATTAAAATACTCTTTCATACTTTTATGATAATCAAGATGATCCTGGCTAAAATTAGTAAAAATACCAGTTTTTATTTTTAAACCACCCAATCTTTCTTGTTTTAATCCATGGCTAGATGCCTCGATAATTACATTATCAATTCCTTTTCTTTTAAGATTTGATAACTCAGTATGCAATGTAATTATGTCGGGACTTGTCAAATTTGTTTTTTTAATTTTTTTTGAATACACCCCTAAAGTTCCAATAGACGCTACAGGAATTTTATTATTCGATAAAATTTGATAATAAAATTGAACTACAGAACTTTTACCGTTTGTACCTGTGACAGCTATAATGTTTTTTGGTTTTTTTGCGTAGAAATTTCTACAGGCATTAGCAATTTCTTTTCTGATATTTTTTACTTTAATTGCTGGTATGCCGATGTTTGACAAATTCAACTTTCCTTCAAAAATTACGGCGCAGGCACCCTTTTTTTCTGCCTCAAGGATATATTTTTTTCCATTTGTCTTAGAACCAGGTAAAGCAAAAAATAAATAATTTTTTTTCACCTTTCTGCTGTCTAAAGCTAAATTTTTAACTTTAATCTTTCTATAATTATTTGGAATTGATTTAATCAGTTTTTCTAGCAACATATTCATGCATAGATTGATTTTTATTTATGGCTAAAATTGGTCCAATTTTTTTTATAATCTTGCCAGAGACGTATACGGTATTCCAACCAGCTTCATTTCTATCAACTTTGATAAGTGATCCTCTATAATTATAAATTATATGAGGTGCTGGTTTTGGATTATCAAGCATTACTAGTAAGGTAAATTTTGGGTCACTTTTTGGAAAAATAGAAACAAAAGTATTTATATTTTCATTTTCTTTTCCATATTTTTGTGATGTTCCTGTTTTTCCACCTACGTCATAGCCGTAAATGTTTGCAAGACTAGCTGTACCATTTTTATCTGTTACAACTTTTCTTAAAATATTATTAATTTTTTCACTTGTGTCTTTGCTTATTACTCTTTCATTTAGTAATTCTTTTTTTTTATTTATTAAAGTTGGTTGTATCAAAAATCCACCATTAGAAAGAGTTGCATAAGCAGAGGCAACTTGTAAAGGAGTAGTTGTTATTCCATGACCGTAAGAAACTGTTTCTAGTTTACATTTATGCCATTTAAATTTAAGAGGTGTACCTACTTCATCTAATTCGATTTTAGGAGTATTCATTAAATCAAGTTTGTTTAAAAAACTTTTAAAATTATCCTCACCTATCTTTCTAGCTAATTTTAACGTCCCAATGTTAGAAGACCTAACCAAAATATCTTCTACCGTCATATTTTTTGGAAAAACTTTTATATCTGAAATTTTATACTTAGAGCAATTTATCTGTTTTGGAATATCTTTTAGTAAAGTGTCTGGTTCAACAATTTGTTTCTGTAATGCTAAGGCAACAGTAAATGTTTTGAATACAGAGCCAAGTTCAAAAACTCCTTTAGTGATTTTATTTATATATCTTATGTCAGAAATTTTTTCTCTAATATTTATATTGTAATCTGGAAGTGAAACTAAAGATAATACTTCTCCAGTTTTACTATCTAATAATACTGCAGCGGCACCATCTGCTTTAAAATTTTTTAAAGCTATCTCAAGTTCATTCTTTATGAGATATTGGATATTTGTATCTATTGTTAAAGCTATAGGTTGATCAATTTTTTTGATATCTTTTAACTCATAATCTAAATTTTTTTCAATACCTGAGATTCCATAATTGTCATCATCAATTTGCCCAATTACATGACTATATAAATTTCCTTGAGGATAAATCCTTGATTGAAATGGTTCAAAAATTATTCCCTTTTCTCCCATTGACCAAAGTTTGTATTTTTCTTTTTCTGTTAGTCTTTTTTTTAAGTAAAAATAATTCTTAGAGTAAAGTTTGTCTTTTATAAATGACTGAGATATGTTTGGAAAATAAATCTTTAATTTTAATAAGAATTTTTTCTTATCCTTAATCAAACTTGGTTTAATAGCTGCATGATAGGATCTAATATTTCGAGCTACTAAAACTCCATTTCTATCTACAATATCTCTTCTAAAAGACATAAAGGAGTTTGGGTTTTTTTGAAATGTGAAAATTTTTGGTTTTTGTAGTGAAACAAGAGTAATTTTAATTGAAAAAATAAGAACTAAACAAAAAAAGAAAAAGAAAAGAATATAAATTCTATCCTCAGAAATATCATTATTAGAGTTAATTTTTTTTTTATTTGTTTCAATATAATCTTGAAAAAAAAAACTTCTTTGTTTCAAGTTAAAATATTTATTTTTTTTTTGATTTTTTCTCATTTTCAAAAAATTTAGTTGTCTTATCTTTAAATTGTGTAAAATCCTTGAGACTCATAAAGATTTTTGAATAATCAATGCTTACGTAGTCTTCATCGCCATATTCAACGATCTTTCTGGACAATTTATTTGGAGAGGTTAAATAAAAAAATTCTACTTGGCTCTCGAGCAGATTTTTTTTCAAAATACTATTTTTTTTATTCGTATTTAAAATATTTTTTTCTATTTTTCTAGTCTCAGTTTTAATATAAGAAGTAAATGATAATAAAACAAAAAAGATTGCTAATGAAATGATAAGGTTTCTTTTAAACATGTCTATTTTCTAAATCTAGGTATTTTTTAAATTTTTCCTTAAAACTATTCGGTTCATTAAAATCATTTTTATTTCTCGTTACAAATCTCAATTTTGCGGATCGTGAAGCAGAATTATTCTTTATCTCTTTCATCGAAGCTCTTAAAAATTTATTTTTATATATATTAAAAAAAATATTCTTAGAATTTATATTTTCTGGGAAATACCGTGAGGGATTTGATTTACCTAAAGAATGATTCTTAAAATAAAATTTAACAATTTTGTCTTCAATAGAATGAAAGCTGATAACAATAATATTTCCACCAGACTTTATATATTTAGTAGCTTTAATTATACCTTCGATAAGTTCTGTGATTTCTTTATTCACAAAAATTCTTAATGCTTGAAAAGTTTTAGTGGAAATATCAATTTTTTTTTTAAAATTTTTTTTTTTACTTCTTTTAATTATATTGACTAATTGTGAAACTAATTTAATTTTTTTTAATTTTCTCTCTTTAATTATATTTTTTACAATCTTAGAAGCCTCCTTTTCCTCACCCAAATATTTCAAGATATTTTTAAGATCCTCGGGTTTATAATTATTTAATATATCCTCGGCTGAAATATCGGATAAACCCATACTCATATCTATTGATCCGCTGGAATTAAATGAGAAACCTCTTTCTTTGTCTTTCAGTTGAAAATTGGAAACGCCCAAATCAAAAATTATTTTGTCTAATTTATTCCCATCGCTAATAATCTTATCTAAATTGCTAAACTTAGCATTAAAAAAACTAAATCGATCTGGGTATTTTTTTTTAAGCTTAGAGGCTTCTTTTTCTACTTTAATATCTCTATCGATTGCAATAACTTTTGTGCCTGGGAAACTTAAGATTTTTTTTGAATAACCGCCACCACCAAAAGTACAGTCAAGAAAATTGCCGCCTTTGTCAGGTCTGCAAATTTTTATAACTTCTTCCAGCATCACTGGGAAATGTGATATCTCCGAAGTTTTTTTTGCAGTTTTCATTTTTAATAAAGCAGCACATTAAAATTTCTGTCTTCTTAGAAAAGCTGGAATTTCAAAATTATCTTCTTCATTATTCATATCTTCACCAAATAAATTATCTTCGATTGTTTTTTCCTCGCTATCCTCTTTCAAATCATTTGTATTAGAAGGTGTGTCTATGTTTTCTTCAAAAAGTTTTGGAGTGTGTTGCTCGCTGTTATTTTCTGGAAAATTATTATCAATATTTTCCTCTATATATGATGCGTTCTCAATTGAAATACCTGATGCTGATGTATCGTTTAATTGATTTTTAAGTTCTAACGGTTTTTCCAGCTCAATTTTAGACTCATTTGTATTCTCTTGATCATCAAAGTGTTCATCAATTTTTAATGCTGTTGCTCCACTGATTGAATTAAAAGACTTATTATCACTTACGATGTTTTTTGAAAATAAGTCCTCTGGAGGAGTATTATTTCTACTCGCTATCCTATCAACCATGTTCAAAACAGTTTTACTTTCTGGTTTACTTGAGTCTAAAGCGGTAGCAACGATAGAAACTCTGATTTTTCCTTTCATGTTTTCATCTCTTATCGCACCAAATATAAATTCTGGCTCAGAGTCAATTTCTGCTGTTATCTTTTTAATTATTTCATCAACTTCAAAAAGAGTTAGATCTTTTCCTCCAGTAATATTAATTAAAAGACCTTTGGCACCTTTTAGCGAATATTCGTCAATCAAAGGGTTATTTAACGCCATATCGGTTGCTAATGTGGCTCTGTTATCCCCTTCGGCTTCACCGGTTCCCATCATTGCTTTTCCCATTGATGTCATTACTGTTTCTACATCAGCAAAATCTAGATTAATCATACCTGGTCTGACCATTAAATCAGTAACACTTTGTACTCCGTGTTTTAAAACATTATTTGAAAGAGTAAATGACTCCTCAAAACCAGTTGTCTCGCTTGCTATTTTGAAAAGATTTTGATTAGGAACTACTATCACAGTATCTAAATGTTTTTTCAATTCCTGTAAACCTTCTAGAGCTCTTCTCATTCTTTTCGGCCCTTCATGTGAAAACGGTAAAGTAGTAACTCCAACAGTTAAAATATTTAATTCTCTTGCAGCTCTTGCAATTACATGAGATGCACCTGTTCCTGTGCCACCACCCATACCAGCTGCAATAAAAACCATATTACTTCCTTGAATATAATTTACTATTTCATTGAGCGACTCGTCTGCTGCTGCTTGGCCAATATCATGCTTTGCTCCAGCACCTAAACCTTTTGTTAAATTCATTCCAATTTGAATTTTAGCATCAGCTTTGCTCATTTTAAGATCTTGAGCATCAGTATTAACGGCAACAAACTCTACACCTTTCATGCCAGATTCGATCATGGCATTAATCGCGTTACCACCTGCGCCACCTATTCCCATAACTAAAATTCTAGGTTTTAATTCTTTAAGTTCTCCACCGCCAATATTTATACTCATGCTTTGTCCTCCCTTTTATTATTATCCCATTTGAATGATGATCTATTTTGATGCGCTTTTTTTCTTGCAATAATTTTAAATTTCTCGAAATTTTTAGGGTCCCAAATCTGAAAAGTACTTCCAAGTCCTACAAAAAGAATATTGTTTTTAATTTTAGCATGATCAAGTAGTTTGCCGGTAAGTAAAACTCTTCCCTCGTTGTCAAATTGAAAACTAGAGCATTCAGATAGAATTGAAGTTGCAAAAAAATCTCGTTTATCTTCAAAAGGATTAAGTGTGTCTATTGTAGAGGAAAGTCTTTCTATACGATCCTGAGAACAGCATTCCAATGAAGAGTGATTAAAAGACGGGTAACTGATGAAACCATTATAACCTTGGGAAACCAGATACGATCTAAATGCTGCAGGCACTGAAACCCTCCCTTTTTTGTCCAATTTGTTTTCGTAGCTCGATAAAAACATAATTTTTTAAAACACACGCTATTAGGGAAATAGAAAATATATTTTCTTTCAAATTCCCTCTAATAAAATTTTTCACCAAACCCTCCATTTGGGATTTTATGGGATATTATGGGTTTTTATTAAAGCAGTCAATATAATAATATTCTTTAGAAAAGTACAAATATGGAACATTTCACGAGGATTTAAGAGTAGTTAGATGGTCTATAAGCCGGGTTCTGTCATTTAAGAAGTCATTTGTCTGGACTTAAATTCACATTTAAGTTCTAGCGATTAACCCGAGAAACTAACTAAGGATTGTTTTTTGCATTTAAAATGCTTTGTTTCTCCTATTTAATCTTGCTCCTGGTGGGGTTTGCCGTGCGTTTTTTGTTACCAAAAAACCGGTGAGCTCTTACCTCGCCGTTTCACCCTTACCTTGATTAGGCGGTTTATTTTCTGTGGCACTATCCCTAAAGTTACCTTCGCCAGTCGTTAACTGGCACCAAATCCTTATGGAGCCCGGACTTTCCTCTATTTAAAATAGCGACTGTCCAACCATCTAACAACAAACTATTACAAACATTAAAAGATAAAATCAAGTTAATTTTTTCTTGCATGGGCTATTAAATGGCTTAAATAAAGGGTTTTAGGATCTATCTTTCCACTAATACTCCTCTGCAAATATCTTCTTTGAAATGCTTTAATAACAAATATATCGGTTTTTAAATTCTTTTTTTTATTGAAATATCGGTAACCAATTTTATGTAAATTTGAAAAAAACATTTTTCGAATTGATGCTTTACTTTTTATCTTAATGTTTTTAATTTTTGGAGTTTTTATAACGATGCCTTTTTTAGCAAGCTTATACCAAGGAAATTTTTCACCAGGGTCTATTTTTCTCAGCGGGGCAATATCAGAGTGACCTAAAATATATGAACTTTTTATTTTAAATTTTTTTTTTAAAATTTTACATAATTTTATCAATTTTGAAATTTGTGCTTTGGAATAAGACTGATAACCATGTTTATGGCCTTTGTTTTCAAGCTCTATACCTATTGAGTGTTGGTTCAAATTAACATAACTTCCCCATTTTGATTTACCCGCGTGCCAAGCAACTTTAAAAGTCTCAACCATCTCAAAAATTTCTCCTTTCCTATCAATTAGAAAATGGCAGCTTACTTTGTATTTTTTACTTAAAAGTCTTTCAATTGATGCACGCTTAGATTGCATTCCTGTATAATGGATTATTATAAATTTGATTAAACTAGATTTTCTAGGTTTTTTTGAATAATTCGCAGATGTAATCTTTTTAAAGTCCATAATTAAGCTTAAAAATAACAAATTATAACAAAAAATATGTCAAAATCTTTAAATATTATGATTGTTATCTTAAGGTAATTTTGATCTATTTTAGTGGAATTAACAATAATATTATATATATAGCGTAATATGGATCTTAAAAAAACAGTCTTAATAATATTAACTTTTGTGCTTTTTCAGACGAACGTTTTAAAAGCATCAAATGAATGTTTTGAAGGGATAAGTAGGTCAATTTTCGATTTTAACATGGGATTTGACAAGGTTATATTAAAACCGGTAGCGAAAGCCTACAATAAATTACCTGAACCAATTAAAGATGGGACAGGGAACTTCACATCTAATATTGCTACTTTACTATCTATACCTAACTTTGTTCTACAAGGAAACTTAAAAGGTGCAGGGGATGCATCTGCTAGTTTTTTAATTAACTCTACTTTTGGTGTTTTAGGTTTTGGTAACCCAGCAGGTTCAATGGGTCTAAACGTACAAAAAGAGGATGTCGGTCAAACACTTGGAGCTTATGGTGTTGGTGCTGGTTGTTATTTTGTTATGCCAATTCTTGGTCCAACCACTGCTAGGGATGCTTTAGGTATGATAACAGATAGTTATATTGATCCATTTTCAATCGCGACTTGGAGGGAGAAAGATTTTTTAGGTGCCTCTGGAAATAAAATAGACTATCTAGCTGTCAAGTCTGCAACCGCAGTAGATTTTCGTGGTGACAACATGACAAATTTTGATAGTTTAGAAAAAAACTCCCTTGATTTATACTCTTCAATGAAAAGCTTATATCTTCAAGATAGAGAAAGAAAAATTCAAAACTCGTCTGAGACTAATGAAGACGATTGGGGAAATTTAGATAAATAAAAGATTTTAATATGAGAAAATTGTTTCTATTAATAGTAACGATTGTTTTTTTTAATAACTTTGCATTTTCAGTCACGTACAATTCAAATCCACAAATTTTTATAAACGAGTTAGTTAATGACGCAATAAAAACTCTCTCTGATAAAAGCATTTCTGATGAGGAGAAGGCTGCAGTAATAAGTAAGATTGCGAGAGAGAATGTTGATATTAAAGCTTTGGGCCTATACACCCTTGGAAACGTAAGAAAAACAATCGATGAAAATATTTTAGAAAACTATCAAAATCTTTTTGAAAAATATTTTCTTAAAAGTCTTACTTCTAGACTAAATGATTACTCAGGAAATAAGTTTGAGGTATTAGGTTCTGATCAAAAGAGCTCAAATTATACTATAGTCAACTCTAAAATTCTTGAAAATAATAACCAACCAGAGATTAAAATTGATTGGAGAGTTTATACAAAAAATCCTAATAAGCCTCTAATAAGAGACTTGGTTGTGGAGGGACTAAGTTTGGCAAGAACTCAAAAAGAGGAATTTGCGTCAATTTTAAACTCCAACAACAATGACATTAAAGTTCTTCTTACCAAGTTAGAGGAATTTATCTCAAAATAATTTAGTATTTGGTGGGCCCGCCAGGACTCGAACCTGGGACCAATACATTATGAGTGTACTGCTCTAACCAACTGAGCTACAGGCCCTTAAATACTTTATCTTTTACTATAGATTTTTTTACTTTTCTAGAAAACTTTTCAATTGTTTTGATCGACTTGGATGTTTAAGCTTTCTTAAAGCTTTTGCCTCAATTTGTCTTATTCTCTCTCTAGTAACAGAAAATTGAAGACCTACTTCCTCTAAAGTATGATCCGTATTCATTCCAATACCAAACCTCATTCTTAAAACTCTTTCCTCTCTCGGTGTTAAAGATGCCAATATTTTAGTTGTGGACTCGCTTAAATTAGATTGAATAGCTGTATCTAAGGGTTGAAGCGCGTTTTTATCTTCTATGAAATCCCCTAAGCTACTATCTTCCTCATCTCCCACTGGCGTTTCCAGTGAAACTGGTTCCTTAGCAATTTTTAAAACTTTTCTCACTTTTTCAAGCGGCATCGCTAATTTTTTTGAAAGCTCTTCTGGTGTTGGCTCTCTTCCAAATTCACTCATAATTTGTCTTTGTGTTCTTACTATTTTATTTATTGTCTCAATCATGTGAACAGGTATTCTAATAGTTCTGGCTTGATCCGCTATTGACCTTGTAATTGCTTGTCTTATCCACCATGTTGCGTAAGTGGAAAACTTATAACCTCTTCTATATTCAAATTTATCTACCGCTTTCATTAAACCAATATTTCCTTCCTGAATGAGGTCTAAAAACTGTAAACCTCTATTTGTGTATTTTTTTGCTATTGAGATAACCAGCCTCAAGTTAGCTTCAACCATCTCTTTTTTTGCAAGACGAGACTCTCTTTCACCTTTTTGAATTCTGCTTACTAATTTTTTAAATTCGCCAACCGATAAGCCAATTTTCTGACTAAATTCGACCAGTCTTTGACGAATTTCTAAAAAATCTTTCTTAAACTTTTTAAAGAAGGATTTCCAAGTCGGGTTTTGAATTAAAAAAGCCTCAAATTTTGGATTAATTTCATTTCCTAAATAATATTTCAAAAATTCTTCTCTGCTTATTTTATTATCTAGCGCTAATCTCAATAGTACACCTTCAAGTGACACAATTTTTTTGTTTTCCTTATAATGCGATTGCACAAGATCCTCAACTACATTTGGTGCTAGTTGCAAATTCTTAAAATTGTCTACTAAAGTAGACTGGATTTTTTTAAAATTTTTGTTTTTTGATATAGACAAGTCTTTTGATGCTAGTAAGCACTCTAATTTTTCTTTTTGATATTTTTGAAGTTTTGTATAGTTTTTACTTAAAATATTTAAGATGTTAATTATTTTTGGCTTTATTTCTTCCTCCATTTTTGCCAATGATACAGAAAATTCATCTTCCTCTAGAGGTTGATCATTGTTATTTTTTAGATCTTGATCTTCTTCTTTCTTATTATCTTTTTTTATAGTTTGTTTTGACTCTTCTTCAGTTGTTTCAAAATCTTCATATGTAGAGTCAATGTCAATAATATCTCTTACCAGCAATTCATTATTGTCTATTTTGTCTTTCCATTCATAGATTTTTTTTGCAACTAATGGGCTTTGGGTGAGAGCATTAAGCATAACATCTTTACCTGCTTCAATTCTTTTTGCGATTGCTATCTCTCCTTCCCTAGATAAAAGTTCAACACCCCCCATCTCTCTGAGGTACATTCTAATTGGATCATCACTTTTATCTGATGACTTTTCTTCTGATGTAGTTACTGTTTCTTTCTTTTTATTTGATTGATATTCTGATTTTTTTTGAACTAAAGTAATGCTTTCCTCTGCAATAATCATGAAAGCTTTTTCTACGTTTTCTGGTGAGGCTCCCCGTTTACCTAGAGATTTACCTAATTCCTCAAAAGTAATAAAACCTCTATTTTTTCCTTTGTCTAAAAGCCTCTCGAAAGATTTTGTAATAAGTTTTTTAACCATTTTCATATTAAGCTAGAGAGATATATATAATGTCAAAATTTAAAAAATCTATACTTTATTTTATTCCCTATTTAATTGATTTTTAAGCTCTAATAACTGATTATATTTAGATTCATCAAAATTCTTAACAACCTCACTCTCTAAAATTTTTATTTTTTGAAGTTGATTTATCTCTTTTAGCTCTTCAATAATTTCATTCAAAATTTCTTGTTTTTCCTTAAGGTTTTTTTTAGCAAATATTGTAGTGATATTTGTATTTGATTTGATTTGTTCGATTAGATCTTTAAAATTTTCCTCTGATAAAAAATCACTTTTTTTAGAAAAATTTTTTTCGAAATAATCTTTTATAACGACAGCTTTAAATTCATTAAGAATTGGGCTGCTTAAATTTAATTTAGATAAAATTTCCTCATATTCGTCAATTAGTTCTGGGAATTGAATAATTATATTTAATAAAGAGAATTCTTTTAATTGCTGCCTAGAAAAGCTTTGTTTTTGATTGTGAAGTTTTTTTGTTTCGCTTAATAAATTATAATTTTTTTTATAATTTTTTTTTCTACTTTGAATCGGCGTGAAATCATTAATCTTACTTAAAAAATACTCAAGAATATATTTTTTTAAAACTTTATCCTTAATTGAATTGCTTAAACCTCTAATTTTTTTTTCAAATTTTGAAATTGCAAAAGGATCATTTTTATCAACTTTTCCTGAATACGAATTCCATATAAAAGATTGAATAACCATTTTTGAAGCTATATGTTCTAAAAATTTTTCTTTTCCTTGTTTACTTACCATATCGTCAGGATCAACATTTTCAGGCATAACTGAAAAAAATATTCTATTTTTTTCAGTTATTAAGGGTATAAGTCTCTCAGAAATTCTCAAAGCAGCTGTTTGACCGCTTTGATCACCATCAAGTGTAATAATTGGGTTTGAAAAAAAATTCCAAATTAATTCGATTTGTTTTTCAGTTATTGCAGTTCCAGAATTTGAAACAACATTTTTAATACCGTTTGAAGAAAGACTTATTACATCCATGTATCCCTCTACTATCAAAACTTCTTTTGTTTTAGATCTCTCATTTTTTGCTTTGTCTAAATTAAAAATAATATTTCCCTTTTTATAGAAATCGGTTTCTGGTGAATTTATATATTTTGCAATCTTGCTTGATTTAACTGCTCTACCACCAAAAGCTATGGTATCCGATGAAATATTATTTATTGGAAATATTATTCTCGAATTAAATCTATGAATAAATTCACCAGTTTTATCACTTTTATAAAATAAACCAGTTTTTAAAATATCATTTTCAGAGTAATTTTTTTTTAAAGTTTCAAAAAAATTATTTTTCCAAGGGACAAAACCTAGATTAAATTCTTCAATAGTATTTTTTTTTACATTCCTTGAATTTAAGTAATTTATATATTCTATATTTTCTTTTTTGAATAATTCTTTATGAAAATAATCCTTGTAGTCCTTTAGTATATTTTTATAGATTAAAAACTTTTCTTCTTTCTCTTTATCAAATTTTGTGAATCTATATTGTTCCATGCCAGCTTCAGAAGCCAAAGTTCTTACAGACTCACCGAATCCCATTGATTGGGTTTTCATTAAAAAATCGAAAATATTTCCGTGTTCACCTGAACTAAAACAATGATAAAAACCTTTCTCATCGTTTACTGTGAAAGATGGGGTTTTTTCATTTTTGAATGGAGAAAGACCAATAAATTCTTTTCCTCTTTTTTTAAGCTGAACATATTTTCCGACAACTACAGAGACTCTTAAACGAGTTTTAATTTCCTCTAAATACTCTTTTGGATATTTCATTTTCACTTACTTAATAACTCCTTTAAAATTGAGCTCACTTTAGAAAAGTCTAAAACATCTCCATGATTAGATTTTAATATACCCATTACTTTACCCATGTCTTTCATTGAGCTGGCATTAACTTGTTTAGCAGCTTGAACACAAATTTTTTTCGTTTCTTCTTCTCCAAGTTGTTTCGGTAAAAATTGATTGATAACTTCAATTTCTTTCATCTCATTTTTTAACAAGTCTGATCTATTAGCTTTTTTATAAGCCTCACAAGAATCGTTTCTTTGTTTGAGCATCTTTTTAAGAATTGAAATTACATCTGGGTCTTTTAAATTACCTGCTTTAAGTTTTTGAGCTATTTTAACGTCTTTGATAGCTGAAATAATTAATCTCAGAGTGGGGTATGTGTTTTTATCTTTATTTTTTAAAGATAAGTTAAGTGTTTCTTCAATTTTTTTTTCTAAGGACATTTTGACAAATAAATATTTTAATCACAAATATAATACAAAATAATAAGATCTTTCTTGACGATTTTTAATCTTTTTCATATCTTTCGCAAAATCATGTTTATAAGTTTTTTACTTTAACTTATGAGTTGTATTTGAAGCAATTTGGTCAAAATATAAACTCTTATAAAAATCTTAAAAAGATCGATTCTAACGCTATTTTAATTCTGCAGGACGGTAAGTTCTATAGAGGAATAGGTTTGGGTTATCAAGGAACCGCAACTGGGGAGGTCTGCTTTAATACCTCAATTACTGGATATCAAGAAATAATAAGTGATCCCTCTTACGCAGAACAAATTATTAATTTTACTTTTCCTCATGTTGGAAATGTTGGCTCAAATGAGGAGGACCATGAATCTGATAAAATTTGGACTAAAGGAGTTATAATTAACACTGAAATTACTGATCCATCGAATTACAGATCATTAAAACATTTAGATAAATGGCTTAAACAAAATAAAATTGTTGGAATAACAGGAATTGATACTAGAAGCTTAACTAATTTTATTAGAGATAAAGGGGCGCCTAAAGGAACCATATCTTTCTTTAAAAATAATAAACTCAGTATTAAAAAGCTTTTAAGAATTACAAAAAAGTGGAGTGGATTAAAAAATCTAGATTTGGCAAAAAAAGTAACAACAAAGAAAAGTTACATATGGAAAGACTTAAAAACTTGGAAAAAAGGTCAAGGCTTTGAAAAAAATAAAAAAAAATTTTTGCATGTCGTCGCGATTGATTATGGAATAAAGAAAAATATTTTAAGATATTTTTCTAATTTCAATTGTAAAGTGACAATAGTCTCTTGCGAAACTAGTGCTAATGATATTTTTAAACTTGACCCTGATGGTATTTTTTTATCTAATGGTCCTGGTGATCCGGCTGCAACGGGAAAGTATGCGATACCAATAATAAAAGAATTTATAAAAAATAAATTACCAGTTTTTGGAATTTGTTTAGGACATCAATTACTTGGATTAGCTTTAGGTGCCAAAACACAAAAAATGAACTTAGGTCATAGAGGAGCTAATCATCCAGTAAAAAATTTGATAAAAGGCAATGTAGAAATCACTAGCCAAAATCACGGATTTGAAATAGTTAAAAATAATCTTCCAAAAAATATTCAAATAACTCATCAATCTCTGTTTGATAATAGTATTGAGGGAATAAGATTAAAATCTAAACCAGTTTTTTCTGTTCAATATCATCCTGAGTCTAATCCTGGACCGCAGGATAGTGTTTATTTGTTTAAGGAGTTTGTAACCTGTATGAAAAAAAATGCCAAAAAGAAAAGATATTAAAAAAATTTTAGTTGTTGGTGCAGGTCCAATAATAATTGGACAAGCTTGTGAATTTGATTATTCGGGTACTCAAGCTTGCAAAGCTTTGAAGGATGAAGGTTTCAAAGTAATTTTAATCAATTCAAACCCTGCAACAATTATGACAGACCCTAATGTTGCCGATAAAACCTATATTGAGCCCATCACTTTAGAGGTTCTAGAAAAAATTTTAATTAAAGAAAAACCAGATGCGATTCTCCCAACAATGGGTGGTCAAACAGCTTTAAATCTAGCTATGGAAGCTGAAAAAAAAGGTATTCTTAAAAAATACAAAATTGAACTCATCGGCGCTAATTCAAAGGCCATTTCAAATGCAGAAGATAGAAAAAAATTTAGAAAAAATATGCTTGAGATAGGATTAGATTTACCAAAATCAAAAATTGTAAATAATTTTAGTAAAGCTTCAAAGGTTTTAAATCAAATTGGACTTCCTGCAATAATTAGACCAGCTTTCACACTTGGTGGATTAGGAGGAGGAATAGCAAAAAATAAAAAAGAGTTTTTTAGGATAATCAAAAGCGGCCTACTGGAGTCACCGGTCAAACAAGTTTTAGTTGAGGAGTGTTTAGAGGGATGGAAAGAATTTGAAATGGAAGTTGTGAGAGATAAAAAAGATAATTGTATTATTATTTGTTCAATTGAAAATCTAGATCCTATGGGAATTCATACAGGAGACTCTGTTACTATTGCGCCTGCTCTTACTCTTACTGATAAAGAATATCAAGTTATGAGGAATGCATCCATTGCATGTTTAAGAAAAATAGGGGTGGAAACTGGAGGATCAAATGTTCAGTTTGCTATAAATCCGAAAAACGGAAGAATGGTAATTATAGAAATGAACCCTAGAGTATCTAGATCGTCTGCTTTAGCTTCGAAGGCAACTGGTTTTCCTATTGCCAAAGTAGCAGCAAAACTTGCTGTGGGTTACACTTTAGATGAGTTGAAAAATGAGATAACAAAAGTAACCCCCGCTTCATTCGAGCCGACTATTGATTATGTAGTTACAAAAATTCCAAGATTTACTTTTGAAAAATTTTCAACATCTGAGGCCATTTTAGGAACTTCAATGAAATCTGTTGGGGAAGCTATGGCAATTGGAAGAAATTTTAAAGAATCCTTACAAAAAGCTTTGGTTTCTCTAGAAACAGGATTTTCAGGTTTGGATCAAATTTTTAACTTAAAAGTAAAAATGATTGAAAAGAAACTTAGGGAAAATATTCCAAACAAGATTTTACTTATTGGTGAAGCCTTTAGAAAAAAAATTAATATAAAAAAAATTCATCAACTCTCTAAGATTGATCCTTGGTTTTTAAGTCAAATAAAAGATATTATAGATTGTGAAAGTGAAATCAAAAAAAATGGTTTACCAAAATCATTTAATCAATTTAATTATATAAAATCTATTGGTTTTTCTGATAAAAAATTGTCTGAATTGACAAATAAGTCTGAAGATATTGTAAGAAAAAAAAGAAATGCTCTTAAAGTGTTACCTGTCTATAAAAAGGTCGATACCTGCGCTTCTGAATTTAAATCTTATACCCCATATATGTACTCAACTTATCAAAGAAACTTCTCAATAAATACCGAATGTGAGGCTCAGCCATCTAATAGAAAAAAAATAATTATTTTAGGAGGGGGGCCTAATAGAATAGGACAGGGAATTGAATTTGACTATTGTTGTTGTCAGGCAAGTTTTGCTTTAAAGAAAGCTGGATTTGAAACAATTATGGTAAATTGTAACCCTGAAACAGTTTCAACGGATTATGACACAAGTGACAGATTATACTTTGAACCATTAATAGAAGAATTCGTATTCAATGTTATTCAAAAAGAGAAAGCAAATGGAAATCTCATAGGAGTTATCGCACAATTTGGAGGGCAAACTCCAATTAAATTGGCTAAATTTTTAGATGATAACAACTTTCCAATATTAGGAACTCAGTATACGTCAATTGATCACGCGGAGGATAGAGATAGATTTAGAAATCTTTTAAGCAAATTAAAATTAAAACAAGCTGAAAGCGGGATAGCAAAAAGTTTTACTCAAGCTTTAAAAATTGCTGAAAGAATTGGCCTCCCTTTGATGGTTAGACCATCATATGTTTTAGGAGGTAGAGCAATGGAAATAGTTCATGAAAGAAAACAACTTAAAAATTTTGTTCAGAAAGCATTTATGGCTGCAGAAAAAAATCCAATTTTAATTGATAAGTTTATTGATAATGCTATGGAAGTTGACGTTGATGCAATATCAGATGGCAATGAAGTTTTTGTTGCAGGTGTAATGCAGCATATTGAGGAAGCGGGTATTCATTCTGGTGACTCCGCTTGTAGTTTGCCACCAGTTTCGATTAAACCCTTTTTGATAAAAGAAATTGAAAATCAAACAAAAAAATTAGCTTTAGCTCTTAAAGTAAAAGGTTTTATGAATGTTCAATTCGCTATTAAAAATGACGAAATTTATGTAATTGAAGTCAATCCCAGAGCAAGTAGAACGGTTCCATTTGTTTCAAAAGCAAAAGATTTGCCTTTAGCAAAAATAGCTTCAAGAATTATGGCTGGAGAAAAATTATCTAATTTTAACTTAAGAAGTAAAACAAAAAAAATGTTTGCAGTAAAAGAAGCTGTCTTCCCTTTTAATAAATTTCCTAAAAGCGATCTTCTTCTTGGACCGGAAATGAAATCTACAGGAGAAGTTATGGGGTTTGATAAGGATTTTGGTATGGCTTTTGCAAAAAGTCAAATAGCAGCATCAAACTCCCTTCCAAAAAAAGGATTAGCTTTTATTTCATTAAAAAATAGTCATAAAAAAGAGGGAGTTGAATTGGCAAAACAATTGATCAGATTAAATTTTAAACTTTGTGGAACTGCTGGTACAGCAGAATATATTAGGAAAAACGGTATAAAGTGCAAAAAAATTAATAAAGTAAATCAAGGTTCACCTCATATTGTTGATGTCCTAAACGCAAAAAAAATAGCATTGGTAATAAATACTGGTGGAGGAAATAGTGAAAGTCAACTTAGTGATGCCATTTCATTAAGAAGAGCAACTTTAGCAAATAAAGTGCCCTATTGCACAAACATGTCCACTGCTAAAGTTTGTGTTGAAGGAATTAAGTCACTTATTTCTAAAGAAATAACAGTAAATTCTTTGCAAGATATTTGATTAAAGTACTTTCCAATCTGTTTCGAAGGTCACATAATTAATCTGAATACATCTTCTTTCTGATCTGATTTCCTTTTTTTCCATACCGTGCCAAGTATCGGGACCGCTTGTAAAAAAATAACCATAGTTATGTTTGAAAGGCACTGTTTTAACTAATTTAAGTTCTTTATTATATAAGTCGGTACCCAAATTTTCTGACTCTCCATTAGGATTAACAAAAACAAGAGATGAAATTAATTTTTCTTTAATATCACAATGTGGTTTTAACCAAAAACCTTTCCTATCGCAGATTACCTCTAATCTAACATAAGAATTTGATAAATCTTTTTTTACTAAATTTCCAATATGAGAATATACTTCTTTAGAACATAGCTCTTTTATAAAATTAGTTAAATGAGGAAAATTTTTTGAATTCTCTTTGGTAACAAAACATCTATATTTTTTTGCTTTTCCACCACTTTTTATTCCACTTCTAAACTTCCCCTCACCTCCGTCAATTGCTCTTGTTCCATCATACTGTAAATTATCTTTTATTGGATTGGCTATATCCGCTTCGCAAATTTCTTTAATTGCTTTTTCATTGAGCGGACTATTAATTTCCCAATGATCAAAGGGATTTTTATGTAATGATGAATTATTTTTTAAGGAATTAATTAACGTCATGGTTTTTTATTCTTTCTTTTATTAATGGAGCAATCCTATTTACTTCATCTAACTTATTATACGACCATAAGTCAACTCTATCCTCTAAATCTTTTATAATATTAAGTTTTTTAAACTCATCAAAAAAATTCAAAAACCTTATATTGTGTTTTCTCGCCTTCATATTGGCAATGTAAATTGGTTTTCCAGTCATTGCTGCTTCGGAAATCATGGAAGTTGAGTCGCAAGTTACTATGATGTAGTCGGATAAAGCTAACGCTGACATATAAGCCTTTTTGTCAATTGTTTTGATAACCATATGGTTATGGCTGAAAGTATTAAAAGCCATTTTTATAATTTCTGGTGGAGTTCTATAAGATGGTATTATAATTAATTTATATTTATCTTGAGTAAAAATTGTCTTCACTTTATTAAACATTTCATTAACTTGATTTTCTGAATAATTATAATAATTGTTTGGACCACCGATAATAAAAGCAACAATTTTTTTATTTTCTCTATCTATCTTAAGGTAATTCTTGTTTTTTTCAATTTCATCTAATTTAAGATAGTGGATCGAGCCAATAGTATTTAAAATATTTTTTCCTGATAAACCATCATGATTAGGACAAATGATTAAATCAAACTTGTTTGGTGAAACTTTTGGGTCTTGTATATGAATGGTAAAAATTTTATTTTTATATTTTTTTTTTAATGCCAAAGAGGGTATCACGCTTTTTCTTCCACAAGAAATGACAATTTTAGAATCAAAAATAAATTGTGATTTTAAAACTTTCAATGAAACGGGTGTTAATAATGGAGGTATAAACTCCCAAAACTTTTTAAGTTTTATATTTTGATGTTTAAAGCTTAAGTTTAGTGCATTAGCTAAGCCCTCAACCTGACTTATCATACCGTGCATACCTTGTGTCAAAAGAAGTGCTTTTATTTTAGACATTTGTTACTATATACCTTTAATACAATGAATAATAAAACAACTAAACATACAAAAGTGTTAATTCTTGGGTCAGGACCAGCCGGATATACGGCGGCAATTTACGCGGCTAGGGCGTTATTAAAGCCAATTTTGGTGTTCGGGTCTGAACCAGGCGGACAACTTAACACAACAACAGATGTAGAGAATTTTCCTGGTTTTTCAAAAGTGATTCAGGGTCCTTGGTTAATGGAAGAAATGAAGGGGCAAGCAAAAGCGGTCGGCACAGAAATGATCCAAGACCACATAAGTAAAGTTGATTTATCGAAAAAACCTTTTTCTGCTCAAGGTGATAGTGGTCAAACTTACACTGCTGACAGTATTATTGTTTCAACTGGTGCCCAAGCTAGATGGTTGAATTTGGACTCTGAGCAAAAATTTAGAGGATTTGGTGTATCTGCCTGTGCTACTTGTGATGGTTTTTTTTTCAAAGACAAAGAAGTTGCTGTTGTTGGTGGTGGAAATGCTGCTGTCGAAGAAGCGATGTTTCTTACTAAATTTGCTTCAAAAGTTAAATTAATTCACAGAAGAAATACTTTGAGAGCAGAGAAAATGTTGCAAGAAAAACTTAAAGCTAACAAAAAAATTGAAATAATTTGGGATAGTGTTGTCCATGAAGTTTTAGGCTCTCAGGAACCAAAGGGGGTTCATGGTTTGAAAATAAAAAATGTAAAAGATAATAAGATTTCTCAGCTAAAATTAGATGGACTTTTTGTTGCCATTGGTCACGACCCAGCAACATCGTTGTTCAAGAATCAATTAAATATGGATAAAGAGGGTTATTTAATTACAAAACCTGATTCTACAGAAACAAATATTCCTGGAGTTTTTGCTGCAGGCGATGTAAAGGATAAAATTTTTAGACAAGCGGTTACAGCTGCAGGAATGGGCTGTATGGCAGCTTTAGAGGCTGAGAAGCATTTATCACATAAGTAAAAGTGAAAAACAATTTACATGTATTTTTGGGTGCAACCGTGGCTGATGCCGCAGCAAGACCTTTACATTGGATCTATAATCAAAAAAAACTTTTAAAATATGTAAATGGACTTAAAGATTTTACTTTTTTGAAGAAAAATAGAAGTCCGTTTTATAACATTAAAACAGGAAATGTTTCTGGTTATAATGATGTCGGACAAGTTATGTTCAATACCCTAACAGAAGATCATCAAAATATTGAAGGAAGGTTTAAAAAAAATATTCTAAAAAATTTTGGACCAGGAAGTAAATATTGGAAAAACTTAAATTTAAGAAAAAAATACAAAAAAATTAAAAATTGGAGAAGTATTGTACAAGGACCATGGATACATCAAAATATTATTGAAGCAATAAGAAATATTAAGTTAAATAAAAAATTTACTGGTGGAAAAAAAGTAAATGAATCTGATGGTTACTGTGCTGCACTGCCCTATTTTTTATATGGACATTCATTTAAAGATATAGAAAATATTATTAAAACTGTAACTGTTTCAAAAATAAGTATCAAATACGCATTATCAAAATTTTATATTCTTGATTTTGCGTTAAAAGGTGTAAAAAACCCTGTAAATGAATTTATTAAAAAATTTAATAGAAATTCTTATTTTAAAGATGTGGTAAAAGAAATTCAAAAAGTGAAAAGAATTCGAAGGATTCATCATTCTAAAGCAGTAAAAGTATTAGGGATAACATGTAGTTATCCTGGTACTTTTAATAGTTCTATTCACTCAATATTGAATTCAAAAAATTATAAATCAGCGGTTCTAAAAACAATTAAAGCAGGAGGTTGTAATTGTTCAAGAGTAAATTTTATTGGCGCCTATTTTGCTGCATTAAAGGGCGTAAATTCTATTCCTAAATCATGGATAAAAAAGACATATCCAGCAAAAAAAATTTTAAAACAAAGTTAATTATTTAGATTATCGCAAAAATCTTTAATTCTAGAAATAGCTTTCTCTAGGTTTTTCATTGAAGTAGCATAAGATATTCTAAAATGACCATTTAGTCCAAAAGCTGACCCTTGAACAACTGCTACCATGGATTTTTCTAATAATTTTTGCACAAATTCGGTATCAGTTTTGAGCTTAGTTTTCTTATTTAACAAATCTTTACAACTGGGAAAAACATAAAAAGCCCCGTTAGGTTTTAAACAATTAATACCTTTAATATCATTGAGGCTATTAACCACAAAGTCTCTTCTTTCTTTGAAAGCCTCCGCCCTTTCTTTAATAAAATTTTGTTGTCCATTTAATGCTTCGACTGCTGCTGCCTGACTGATTGACGAAGGGTTCGATGTAGACTGAGATTGTATCTTTCTTATTGCAGAAATTATTTCTTTTGGACCAGCTGCATAACCAATTCTCCAACCTGTCATTGCATAAGATTTACTAACTCCGTTCATGGTCAAAGTTCTTTCTTTTAATTGTGAAATTTGGGCAATAGTAAAAAAATTAAAATTATCGTATCTTATATGCTCATAAATATCGTCACTTAGAATGAAAATTTTTTTATTTTTTAATAAAACTTTTGATAAATCTTCTATTTCTTTTTTTGTATAACCTGCTCCAGTTGGATTAGAAGGTGAATTTAAAATAAGCCATTTAGTTTTTTTTGATATTGCTTTTTCTAATTTCTTCGCAGAAAGTTTGAAACTATCTTTCTCATCACACTTAACTATTTTGGGAGTACCTCCCGCTAATAAGACCATATCTGGATAGGAAACCCAAAAAGGTGCTGGGATAATTACTTCATCCCCTTTGTTTAATGTTGCCATAAAGGTATTATAAATAACTTGCTTACCTCCTGTGCCGACAGTAATTTGGTCGGTTGTGTAGCTTAAATTATTCTCCCTTTTAAATTTGTCTACTATTGCTTTTTTAAGTGCGGGCGTTCCATCAACTGCGGTATACTTTGTATCACCATTTTTTATAGCCTCCATAGCGGCTTCTTTTATATTGTCTGGGGTGTCAAAATCGGGTTCTCCGGCCCCTAGACCAATAACGTCCATCCCAGCAGCACGCATTTCCCTAGCTTTTGTAGAAACAGCTATTGTTGGAGAGGGTTTTATGCGTTTTAAATTGTTGGAAACTATGCTCATTGAAATTTATAATATCTTATTTAAATTATTAATAACACAAAATGAGCAATTCGTATCAAGAAAAATTTAATGAGCTAGAAAGTGGTTCTGCTGCTATCAAAAAAAAACTTGAGGGCGGTATTAAGTTTAAAATTAAAAGTGATTTTCAACCCAGCGGTGATCAGCCTGGAGCTATTAAAAAAATTATAAAAAACTTAAAAGAAAATAAACAAGAACAAGTTCTGTTGGGAGTTACTGGATCTGGGAAAACCTTTACAATGGCTAAAGTCATTGAAAGTGTTAACAGACCAGCTTTGGTTTTAGCTCCCAACAAGACTTTAGCAGCTCAGCTATATGGTGAAATGAAAAGTTTTTTTCCTAATAATGCAGTCGAATATTTTGTTTCATATTATGATTATTATACCCCGGAGGCATACGTGCCAAGATCAGACACATATATAGAAAAGGAAGCCTCTATAAATGAACAAATAGACAGAATGAGACATTCTGCGACTCGTTCTTTGTTAGAGCGGGATGATGTAATAATAGTTGCTAGTGTATCTTGTATCTACGGTCTTGGTTCGGTTGAAGCATATTCAAAAATGACTATTACATTAAAGAAGAACTATGAATATGATAGAGAGCAATTGATTCGAGCTTTTATCAATCTTCAGTATAAAAGAAATGATCAAAATTTTTTCAGGGGAACTTTTAGAGTTAGAGGTGAAAATTTAGAAATATTTCCTTCGCATCTTGAAGATAGAGCTTGGAGATTAAGTTTAAATTTCAATAAACTTGAGAAAATTGAGGAATTCGATCCATTGACTGGTGATAAAACTAATGATTATTCAATTATAAAAATTTATGCCAACAGCCATTACATAACGCCCAAACCAACTATTGATCAGGCAATCAAAGAGATTAAAAATGAACTTGAAATTACTCTAAAAGATCATGAGGAAAATAAAAAGCTATTAGAAGCTCAAAGATTAAGAGAAAGAACTAAATTTGATTTAGAAATGATAGAGGCAACAGGAACCTGTGCGGGCATTGAGAATTACTCAAGATTTTTGTCAGGTAGAAAACCTGGTGAACCACCACCAACATTATTTGAATATTTTCCTGATAACGCAATAATTTTTGTTGACGAAAGCCACGTCACTGTACCTCAGTTAAATGGTATGTACAAAGGGGATCACACACGAAAGAAAACTTTGGCTGAATATGGATTTAGATTGCCGTCGTGTATGGATAACCGTCCATTAAAATTTGAAGAGTGGGATTTAATGAGGACACAGACAGTATTTGTTTCAGCAACACCAGGTCCATGGGAACTAAAACAAACAAAAAATGAATATATTGATCAAATTATTCGCCCCACTGGATTAATAGATCCTCCAGTTGAAATAAGGCCAGCTAAAACTCAGGTTGATGATCTTATGCACGAAGCAAAAGAAATTGTGAAGAAAGGTTATAGAGTGTTAGCTACAACACTGACAAAAAAAATGGCTGAGGATCTTACTGAATACCTTCACGAAAATGGGCTTAAGGTGAGATATATGCACTCTGACATAGATACTCTTGAAAGAATTGAAATAATAAGAGATCTTAGAATGGGTGTTTTTGATATTTTAGTAGGAATAAATTTGTTGAGAGAAGGACTTGATATACCTGAGTGTGCCTTAGTAGCTATTTTGGATGCAGACAAAGAAGGTTTTTTAAGGTCAGAAACTTCTTTAATTCAAACCATTGGAAGGGCTGCGAGGAATATCGATGGTAAAGTAATCTTGTATGCTGATAAAATTACTAAAAGCATAGATAAAGCTATTAAAGAAACTGAGCGAAGAAGGAATAAACAATTAGAATATAATAAAAAGAATAAGATTACTGCTGAGTCAGTAAAAAAAGAAATAAGTGATATTTTAGAATCAGTTTATGAAAAAGATTATGTAAAAATAAGTGAGGGTTCAAACGTTGGTGGAAATCTGAAAAAACACCTTAAAGCTCTTAATAGAAAAATGAAGGACTCCGCTTCAAATCTTGAATTTGAAGAAGCGGCAAAAATAAGAGATGAAATAAGAAAATTAGAAGCTAGCGAATTAGAAATAACTTTAAATCCCAAAATATCTCAATACAAACTAAAAAATAAAGTGTACCCTAAAGGTAGATCAACGATGGGTATGCCAGGCACAAAACCGCGAAAGGCAATAAAAAAATGGAAGCCAAAAAAATAATAATTACTGGTGGCGCGACTAGAATAGGGGCTGCAATCGCAAAAAGTTTAGCGGGATATGAAACTGAGATTTCTATACATTTTAATAAGTCCAAAAATGCAGCAAAAAAACTTAAAAAAGATTTAGAAGAATTGGGATCTAAAACTCATTTAGTTAAAGCAGACTTAAATGATCCAACTCAAACGCGAAGAATTATAAAAGAGTCGTTCAAAAAGATGAAGGGAATGGATTGTTTAATAAATAACGCTTCAATTTTTGAAAATGATAACCTAATGAATTTTTCTGATAAAAGTTTTGCGAGACATATTAATATAAATTTAAAAGCTCCAGCTATATTAACTCAAACTTTTAGTAAATTTTTAAAAAAATCAAGTGGAACAATTATTAATATTATTGATCAAAGAATTGATAAATTAACCCCTTTCTTTTTCTCCTATACTTTAAGCAAAACTGCTTTGGCCACGCTCACTACTACATCAGCTATGAAACTAGCGCCAAATATTAGAGTAAATGCCATTTCCCCTGGACCAACTCTTAAGAATAAAAGACAAACAGAAAAACATTTTGAAAAACAGTGGAAATCTGTTCTTCTCAAAAAAGCTGTAAAACTAGAAAATATTTGTGAAACAGTAAAGTTGTTGATCCAAAATGATGCTATAACTGGTCAAGTTATTAATGTTGATAGTGGACAAAGGCTTGCGTGGCAAACACCTGATATAATAAATTCAAAAGAATGAAGCTTATAAAATTTAAAAATAAAATTAGATACAAA
The DNA here is from genome assembly GCA_902582345.1 of uncultured Pelagibacteraceae bacterium. Taxonomy (GTDB): domain Bacteria; phylum Pseudomonadota; class Alphaproteobacteria; order Pelagibacterales; family Pelagibacteraceae; genus Pelagilacustribacter. The sequence continues at coordinate 149,640 of CACHRU010000001.1, forward strand.
TATACAAGAAAAGTAATTATAAAAAACTTTATAATTAATATTTTCATTGGACTTCACGACTTTGAGAAGAAGAAAAAACAGAGAGTTAGATTTAATCTTGAAATTATCTCAGATGAAAATATCAAGCCAAATTCAATAAATTTAAAATCGATTGTAAACTATGAAGATATAATTAATAAGATAACTTATATTACAAATAAAAAACATTTTGAATTGCTGGAGGATTTAGCTGAAGAAATATTTGATATTATTTTTAATTACAAAATAGTAAAAAAAATAAAAATTAAAATAGAAAAGCTAGATATAATAAGAAATACAGAATCTGTGGGTGTGGAAATTATAAAAAAAAGAAATGAATAATAATTTAGAACAAGGAAAAAAAATTATTAAAGATAAAATACCTTTGATACCGAAAAATCCAGGTGTTTACAGAATGATAAGTCAAAAAGGTGAGATACTTTATATTGGTAAAGCTAAAAATATTCCAAATAGGTTAAAAAGTTATGTAACTGACTCTAATTTACCTATCAGAACTGAAAGAATGCTATCTTTGACCAAAAATTTAGAAGTAACAACAACAAGTAATGAAAGCGAAGCTCTTTTACTAGAGGCAAATTTAATAAAAAAACATAAGCCTAGATATAATATTCTATTAAGAGACGATAAATCATTTCCATACATTTATATTGGCAATAAAGATAAATGGCCTCAATTAACCAAATTAAGAGGTAAGAAGTCAAAAGATGGTTATTATTTTGGACCGTTTGCGTCAATAGGTTCAGCTAATTGGACAATAAAAATATTACAAAAAATTTTTCAATTGAGAGTTTGTGATGATACTGTTTTCAGAAATAGGGAGAGGCCGTGTATTTTATACCAAATAAAAAGATGCTCTGGTCCATGTGTAAATAATATAAGCGAGTCAAATTACAAAAAGACTGTTATTGATGCTATAGATTTTATTTCAGGAAAATCGAGAAAAATACAAAAGAATTTATCCAAAGACATGGAGCAAGCTAGTAAAGATCTGGACTTTGAGAAAGCCGCTATAGCAAGAGATAGAATAAAAGCTTTAACTCAAATTCAAATGTCACAAAAAATCAATCAAACAAATTTAAATGAAGCTGATGTAATAAGTATTTACAAAGAGTCTGGTAAAACATGTGTTCAAGTATTTTTTTTTAGGTCTAAACAAAATTGGGGAAATCAAGCTTTTTACCCAAAACACGATAGTGATGAAAATATAAAAGAAATTTTAACTTCTTTTTTGACGCAATTTTACGAAAATAAATCCGTTCCTAGTCTCATTTTAACAAATACAGATATAAAAGATTTAAAGCTTTTAGAAAAAACTTTTTCTACTAAAGAGAATAAAAATGTAATTATTAAAAAGGCAAAAAATAAAAATGAAATCAATATTTCAAAACTTGCTGAAAAAAATGCTAAACAAGCTTTAACACAAAAAATTTATCAAACAGAAAGTAATAACAATTTAATAGATAATTTATCTAAAAAATTTAATTTAAATAATAATATAAATTTAATTGAAGTTTATGATAACAGCCATATTCAAGGAAATGATTCAATTGGTGCATTAATATGTTTTGGTAATGAAGGATTTATAAAAAAGAGATACAGAAAATTTAATATAAAAAATGATAAGATTAAAAATGACGATTACGGTATGATGAAAGAAGTGCTATTCAGGAGATTTTCCAAAGCGGTAAAAGAAAAATCTGGATCTTTATCTTTACCAGAATTGGTGATGATCGATGGAGGCAAAGGGCAATATTCTGTTAGCAGGGAAGTGTTAAATGAACTTGGTCTTCATGATTTACCACTGTTAGCCGTTGCAAAAGGTAAAAATAGAAATGCTGGAGAAGAAAAAATTTATTATGAAAAAAAAGAATATGTTTTACAAAAAAATGATCCACTTTTGTTTTTTATACAAAGGTTGAGAGATGAAGCTCATAGATTTGCGATTAGCACTCACAGAGCTAAAAGAAAAAAAGGTTTGAGAAAGTCATTACTTGATCAAATTGATAGTATTGGAAAACAAAGAAAAAGAGCGTTATTAAATCATTTTGGATCTGCTAGAGCGGTTGAGTCTGCAAGTTTAGAGGATCTAAAATCAGTCGAGGGAATTGAAGACAACGTCGCAAATAAAATATATAATTATTTTCACGAATAATTTATGAAACTTAAAATTCCTAATATTTTAACTATAGGTAGAATAATTATAGTCCCTATTTTCGTTTTTACTTTTTTTCTGCCAGGCCTTTTTGGTGATCTAATACCTTTTTTTCTTTTTGTGTTAGCTAGTTTTACAGATTATTTAGATGGAGTTCTTGCAAGATTATTTAAAGAGGAATCTAAATTAGGTGAGATGCTTGATCCTATTGCGGATAAAATACTAGTCGCTGCTGCACTTATATTACTAGTAATGAATGGAACAATAAAAAATTATGAGGTAATCGCGGCGATTATAATACTTACAAGAGAAATACTTATATCGGGCTTAAGAGAGTTCTTAGCAAAAGTAAGTATATCGATGCCATCTTCAGGTTTGTCAAAATTAAAAACTTTCATTCAAATGACTTCGATTGCAATTCTTTTAACTGGTGAAAGTGGTAACAAAATTTTTAATTTTGAAGATTATAATGCTCAAACAATCGGTATTATATTACTTTGGCTATCTTCATTTTTAACACTTTATACTGGTTATGATTATCTTGCTAAAGGAATTGATCATGCTCTTAACGAGGATAAAAAAAATTAATGCAGTTATCTAAGGAGAATATTAGAGAAAAAGAGTTTCATAACAATTTGCAATCTCAAAAAAAGGGCAGATTTGAAGACATATTTTACAAAGCATTATTTAATGCTAATGAAGATTTTTTTGAACACCTTAAAAAATCATGTCAGGACAAATTAATTTTAGATTATGGTTGCGGGATAGGAAATACTGCTGAAAAAGTTTCAAAATATAATGCTAAATCAATAACTGGTATAGATATCTCAGAGGTGTCAATATCTAAAGCAAAAGCTTTTGTTCAAGAAAAAAAAATTAACGTACAATTTAAAGTCGATAATTGTGAAGAGTCTAGTTTTGAAAATGGTACCTTTGACATTGTTTACGGCGCGGGAATCCTTCACCATTTAAAGATAGATAAATGTTTAAATGAAATTCATAGAATTTTAAAAAAAGAGGGTGAACTTGTTTTTATTGAACCGTTAGGAACAAACCCATTAATAAATATCTACAGAAAATTTACTCCAAGCTCAAGATCACCTGATGAGCATCCTCTAATAAAATCAGACTTAAATTTTATACGAGAAAAATATGATGACGTCAGAATTAAATATTATGGTTTTCTTACCTTGATATTTTTCCTTTTTTATAAATCTCCTGAAAAATCGAAAATATTTAGAATTTTAGCGAAGTTAGATCAATTTTTATTTAAATTAAATTTTTTTAAATTCTTCGCCTGGTCAATTTTAATAATAGCAAAAAAAAATTAAGCCGCAGATTTTTTTCTAACTAATTGCTGATAACTTTCACTTAAATCTTTGATCAAACTACAAACTTTAAAGTTATGTTTTGATATTTGAGATACTGGTGTGATTTCAGCCGCTGTGCCTGTTAGGAAGCAGCCAACAAAGTCTTTCATTTCCTCTGGGGCAATTTTTCTCTCAACAACTTTAATTTTTTTTGATTTTGCAATTTCGATAACTGATCTTCTGGTAATGCCGTCCAAAAAAGAGTCGGGAATAGGTGTGTGGAGTTCATTTTTTTTTGTTTTAAAAAAAACGTTTGCTCCTGTAGACTCCGCTATATTTCCCTCGTGATCGAGCATCAATGAGTCTGTGTAACCATTTTTTTCTGCTTCGTGTTTTGATAGTGTACATATCATATATAAACCAGCTGCTTTGGTATCCCAAGGTATAGTGTTTGGAGCCGGTCTTCTCCAAGAGGATATATCTAACTTTATCCCCTCCTCTTTAAGTTTGGGATCAAAGTATGATCCCCACTCCCAGGCTGCTATAGCAACATGTATTTTGTTTAGCTGAGCTGAGATTGCCATCATTTCGCTACCTCTCCAAATAACAGGTCTAACATACCCGTTTTTTACTTTTTGAATATTAATTATTTTTTTGCTGGCACTATTAATTTCATCTTTTGTATAGGGAACATCTATCCCCATTCTTTTTGCTGAATAAAATAATCTTTCAGTGTGTTCTTCTAATTTAAATATCTCCCCATCATAAACTCTCTCACCTTCAAATACACAGCTTCCATAATGAAGACCGTGATTAAGAACGTGAATTTTCGCGTCTGTCCATTCAATGGGCTCACCATTGTACCAAATTTTTCCAGATCTTTTATCGTAAGGAACTGATTCCATAAAATAATTTAACTATTTTTTTGTTACAAAAAAGTATATTTCTTAATAGAATAAGTCAATATGACTTACCAATTATGAAAGATTTATTATATCTCAAAGACGAACAAATAAAAGATTTTATTCAATTGCTTTATGACGCTTATAGAGAAATTTCTTCAGATCCTAAGGAAATTTTATCAAAAAAACTTTTTGGTTTAGCTCATTTGAGAGCATTAAATCTAATCGAAAGAAATCCTGGAATAAATCCAACTGAATTGATTTTTAAATTAAAAATAACTAAACAAAGCCTTAATAGAGTATTAAGAGAGTTAGTCAAAATGAGGCTTGTTAAAGAGATAAAAAATGAGGATGATACAAGAAAAAAAAATCTTATGCTTACTAAAGATGGACAAAGTTTTTTTGACAAATTATATGAATCTCAAAAATCTAGAATGTTTTTCGCTCTAAAAAAATCTGATCCATCTTCAGTAATTAAATTTAAAGAAGTATTAAGTAACATTATCAATGGAAAAAAATAAATTACATATACTTGTCGTAGATGACGATAACAGAATCCGAGAACTCATTAAAGAATACTTAAGTGAAAATAACTATATTGTCTCGACTGCAGAAAACGCCTTAGAAGCCAATGAAAAATTATCACACTTTCAATTTGATCTTTTGGTTTTGGACGTAATGATGCCAGGTAAAACTGGTTTTGATTTGACTAAGGAAATAAAAAAATATTCAGATTTACCTATCATTCTCTTAACTGCCAAAGGTGAAGTTGAAAATCGAATTAAAGGATTAGAAATTGGAGCAGATGACTATTTGGGAAAGCCGTTCGAACCAAAAGAGTTATTATTGAGAATTAAAAATATAGTAAATAAAAATAAAAAAATTAATTTAAAAGATATTAATCAAATCGGAGAAGCAAAAATTGACCTTAATAAAATGAATATAAAACTTAAGAATAAAGAATTCAAAATAAATAATACTGAAAAAAAAGTTTTGTTAGAAATGTTGTCAAATCCTGGAAAAACTTACTCTAGAATAAGTATGGGAAAAATTGCTAATATAACTCAAGAGAGATCGATCGATGTTTTAATTACTAGACTGAGACAAAAAATTGAGTTAGACCCAAAAAATCCAAAATATTTACAAACTATAAGAGGTTCAGGTTATGTCCTTTGGATTAAATAAATTTTTAAAAGTAATACTTCCAAAAGGTCTGTTTTACCGATCGCTTATAATTGTGGCTGCACCTATAATAATTCTTCAAATAATAGTAGCAGTCGCTTTTTTTGATAGTATTTGGATAAAAGCTAATAAAGGGATGGTAAGATCTTTGGTTGCTGAACTTAAAACAATTAATGATGTTCATGCAAATGATAAAATCAATATTGATTATTTGACTGACAGCTTCAAAAATAACTTTGATTTTGAAATCGATGTTAAAAATGATGAACTATTACCAAACATTAGTGCTGAGCGGAAATTTAGTCCAATGGATAGAATGCTTAGAAGAGAACTTAAATCAGTTTTTGGGAATGACAATTATTGGTTTAGTACAACTAAATTCAAAAAAGCAGTAGAAGTTCAAATTAAAACTGAAACAGGTATAATTAAATTTCTAATCCCAAAAAAAAGGATTTCAACTTCTTCTATAAGGCTTTTTATATTGTGGCTTATATTGCCATCATTTGTACTTGTTTTGATAGCTATAATTTTTTTAAAAAATCAAACGAGACCAATTGTAAATTTAGCAAAGGCAGCTGAGAAATTTGGTAAAGGTGATTATGTAAACGAGTTTAGACCTTCTGGAGCATCTGAAATAAGAAAGGCCTCATATGAATTTGATAGAATGGTTAAAAGAATAAATCGACATTTAAATCAGAGATCTGAAATGTTGTCTGGTATAAGTCATGATTTAAGAACACCTTTAACAAGATTAAAATTACAACTAGCTTTAATCAAGGAAAAAGAGATCTCCAAAAAAATGTCTAAAGACATAGATGAAATGGAAAAAATGTTAAATGATTATTTACAATTTGCAAAGAGCCAAGTGCAAGAAAAAACTACATCTATAAATATGGTAGAGTTTTTGAATGAGTTAATTAAAGATTTTAATAATAATAATATACGTTTCAATAATGTAGATACAGGTATTTTTATAACAGCAAGAAAAAACTCTTTGAGAAGGTGTTTTTCAAATTTGATACAAAACGGCATCACACATGGAAAAATGGTTTATATAAAAATAGCTAAAACTGCGAACAGATTAATTGTTTCAGTAGAGGACGACGGACCTGGTATTCCTCAAGAGGAGCTTAAGAATGTCTTTAAACCATTTTATAGATTAGATAAAAGCAGAAGCTTAAATAAATCTGGAGTTGGCTTAGGACTATCTATTTCTGAAGATATTATTGCATCTCATGGTGGCAATGTGACATTACATAAAAGTATTGATTATCAAGGGCTTCAAGTTAAGATTTCTTTGCCTTTTTAGACATTCGTTTTTTTTTTAATTTTTTTATTTCTTCACCTTGTTTTTGCACAATTTTTTTTAAGATTTCAAATTCTTCAACTGAGACTATTTTCAGTTTATCTAAAACATCATCTCTTTTAAACTTGAGACTATTTATTATTTCTTTTTTTGCATCTTGCGAGGTAAGTATACCCTTCTCAAAAACATCAGACAAAATTCTTAATATTTTTTCAGAGTTACGCATCATATTTATTCTATTTGATAAGAAACAACTATTAAATTATGTTATAAAATCTTAAATGTATATACATAATATTGACCCTATTTTATTAAACCTGGGTATCATAGAAATACGATGGTATTCTTTAGCTTATATAGTTGGTATTTTAGCTGGGTGGTGGTTGGGTAAAAAAATACTAGCTTTTAAAATAAAAGACCAAAAGTTAATTTTTAAATTAGAAGATTTTGATAATCTAATTACTTACTTAATAATAGCAATTATTTTAGGTGGCAGACTAGGTTATATATTTTTTTATAACTTTAGCTATTACATGACACATCCTTTGGACATTGTAAAAATTTGGGAAGGAGGGATGTCTTTTCATGGGGCGCTAATTGGAATTGTTTTAGGTACGTATCTTTTTTCAAAAAAAACATCAAATTAAAACTTTTATTCTTCTAGATATTATCGCGTGTGTTTCTCCTATAGGTATATTTTTTGGAAGATTGGCTAATTTTGTTAATAGTGAACTTATTGGTAGACCGTCTGAAATAATGTGGTCTGTTATTTTTGTTAAAATTGATAATATATCTAGGCATCCATCTCAAATTTACGAAGCTCTTCTTGAGGGATTGTTATTATTTATAATCTTGATAGTTTTAACTTTTAAAAAAGAAGTAAAAAATGGTCTTTGTTCTAGTTATTTTTTAATGTTGTACGGTATTTTTAGAATTTTTTGTGAACAATTTAGAGAACCAGATAAACATATAGGCTACTTTTTAAATTACTTTTCGCTTGGCACTATTTTAAGTAGTTTAATGATTGTTGCAGGAGTACTTATTTATTTTAATATCAAGAAACAAGAATTTTAAAAAACTTTCAATTAGATTTATGAAAAAAAAAATTATTCCATTCGATAGTTTTATTGATCAGGCTTTGTATGCTAAGAAAGAAGGTTACTACTCAAGAAATAATCCTTTTGGAAAAAAGGGAGATTTTATTACTGCACCTGCTATCTCATTTTTGTTTGGTGAAATGATAGCTATTTGGTTAATTTTTTTTTGGGAAAACCTTAAAAAGCCAAAAAAAATTAATATCATCGAATTAGGCCCGGGAGACGGAAAATTAATTAAAATTTTGTTAAAAACATTTGCAAAATTTCCAGATTTCAATAAGTGTGTAAATATTTTTTTGTATGAGAAAAGTGAAAATTTAATCAAAATTCAAAAAAAAGAGTTAAAAAATAAAAATATCAAATGGTTAAAAAACTTTAATGTCCTTAAAAGAGGACCTGTTATCTTTTTAGGAAATGAATTTTTTGATGCTGTAGCAATAAAACAATTTGTCAAAAAAGATAAGGTGATTTTAGAGAAATATGTTGATATTAGAAAAAAAAATAAACCTAAAATTCTACTAAAAAAAACAAACTTAAAAACAATTAAAGAACTCAAAAAATTCAATCTTTTAAAAAAAAATGGAATAATAGAGTACCCGAAGCTTGGGCTTGTTGAGATTAACAATTTTATTAAAAAGATTAATAAATTTGGTGGTGGAATTTTATTAATTGATTATGGATATATTAATCAAATAAATTTTAGCAGTATACAATCAATAAAAAAACATAAAAAAAACAGATTGTTTGATAATATTGGAAACGCTGATATCACATCTTTGGTGAATTTTGGAATGTTAAATAATTACTTCAAAAATAAAAAATTAAAAGTAAATGAAATAGTTACTCAAGGGTTTTTTTTAAAAAAGCTTGGTATTATAAGTCGAGCAGAACTTTTGAGTAAAAACATGAGTTTTAAAGAAAAAACAGATTTATATTATAGGTTAAAAAGGCTTTTACACCCAAACTACATGGGAGAAATTTTCAAAGTTATTTTTGCATATAAATCAAAAAAAAAATTCACATTAGGATTTAAATAATGTTTTTTTCAAAGAAACTTGAAGATAAGAATAAAATTAAACATTGTTTTTTTTCTAGAAAAAATGGTGTTTCAAAAGGGATCTATGAAAGTTTGAACTGTGGTCCTGGTTCTAATGACAGTGAAAAGAATATTCTTAAAAATTTAAATTTTGTTGCAAATTTTATGGAAACTAAATTTGAAGATATGATTTTAATGAATCAAACTCACAGCAACAAAGTCATTTTTATAAGTGAAAAAAATAAAAATCAAAAAAAATTCAATTCTGATGCGGTTATTACTTCTTTAAGAAATTTAGCTCTATGTGTTTTGACAGCAGATTGCGTACCAGTATTACTTTATGATGAAAATAATGATTTAATTGGATGTCTTCATGCTGGTTGGAGAGGAGCAATCAGTGGAATAATAGAAAATACCATAAATGAATTTAAAAAACAAAATTCAAATTGTAAAATAATCGCCTCTATAGGTCCTTGCATTGATGTTAATAATTATGAGGTTGATGTAAATTTTTATAAAAGATTTTTATTAGATTCAAAAGTAAATAGAAAATTTTTTTTTAAAAAGAATGATAACAAATTTAATTTTGATTTAAGGAATTATATCTCGGAAAAACTGAAAAAGTGTAAAGTTCATGAATTCGATAATATTTTAAAAGATACTTTTAGCGACTCAAGTAACTTTTTTAGCTTTAGAAGGTCTACTAAGCAAGGTGAAAAAGACTATGGGAGATGTATCTCTTCGATTGTATTGAAGGATTAATAAATTAATTGAAAACTTTAAAAAATGATTGTATAAATAATTATCTCTGATGAAAATCTTATCTGGAACTAGCAATTTAAAGCTCAGTAAAGATATAGCAAAGCACCTCAAGCTAAGATTGGTTAATACTAATATTAGAAGATTTTCAGATGGTGAGATTTACATTGAAATAAACGAAAACATAAGAGGCAATAGTGTTTTTGTTATACAGTCAACATCAAATCCAGCAAACGATAATCTAATGGAACTTTTATTAGTTATTGATGCACTCAAAAGATCTTCGGCAAAAAATATTACTGCTGTAATACCTTATTATGGTTATGCTAGACAAGATCGTAAGGTTGCGCCAAGAACTTCTATATCAGCTAAAGTTGTGGCTAATCTTATTACGAATGCTGGCGCAAGTAGAGTAGTAACTGTCGATTTACACGCAGGTCAAATACAAGGTTTTTTTGATATGCCTGTAGATAATTTATTTACAACTCCCCTATTTGCTAAACACATTAAAAAAAAATTAAAAAACAAAAAATTAATTTGCGTCTCCCCTGATGTTGGTGGGGTTCAAAGAACTAGGGGACTTGCTACTCGCTTGAAGGCTGATTTAGCTATCATTGATAAAAGAAGACCCGCTCCAGGAAAATCTGAAGTGATGAATATCATTGGTGATGTAAAAGGAAAGACTTGCATTATAGTTGATGATATTATTGATAGTGGAGGAACAATTGTAAATGCGGCCAACGCCTTAAAAAGGAGTGGAGCCTCGGATGTTTATGTTTTTATCACGCACGCAGTTTTAAGTGGAGATGCGGTAAATAAGATAAAAAAATCAAAAATAAAAAAATTAGTTATAACAGACACTATTAACAATAGTTCAAAAATTAAGAATAACAATAAAATTGAAGTTTTATCTATTGCCCAATTAATGGCTGAGGCAATTAAAAGAATATCAAATTCCAATTCGGTATCAGATTTATTCAATTAATACTTGTTTTATTTTTAAACTTAAGTTAAATAGCATCGAAATTAAAAAATTAAATGAATAATTTAAAAGCAAATAAAAGGGAAACTAAGTCTACTGGCCAAAATAATCAATTGAGAGCTAAGGGATTAATTCCTGCCATATTATATGGTGGCAAAGTTGAAAACGAAAAAATTTCAATTGAAAAAAAACAATTAAAAAGTTTCTTAGAGTCAGAGTCTTTTTTATCTACAGTAATTGAACTGGATATTGAGGGAAAAAAAGAGAAAGTCATTCCGAGAGATATTTCTTACCATGTTACAAGTGATGAACCGCTACATATAGATTTTATGAGAGTAGTTTCTGGTTCAAAAATTATTATCGAAATTCCAGTTGTATTTAAAAACCAAGAAAAATCTCCAGGACTAAAAAGAGGTGGAGTGCTTAATATAGTTAGAAGAAAAGTCGAGCTCAAATGCCCTGCCGATAAAATACCAGAAAAGATTATAATTGATTTAGACGGATCAGATATAGGGACAAGTATTAAAATTTCATCCGTTAAGCTAGAGGAAGACGTGACTCCAACTATTTCTGATAGAGATTTTGTGATTGCGACTGTAGCGGCTCCTACTGTTGTAAAAGAACCTGAAAAACCAGCAGCTGAAGGTGAGGCTGTGGAAGGTGCTGAAGGAGAAACAGCTGCAGCTGAAGGCGGTGAAGCAGCTCCACAAGCAAAAGAAGGTGAACAAGCTAAAAAAGATGAAAAATCTAAAGATGCAGGTGCAGAAAAAAAACCTGCTGAAAAAAAAGCTGCAGATAAGAAAACACCTGAAAAGAAATAATTTTATATGCTTTTATTAGTTGGATTAGGAAATCCTGGACCGAGTAGCACAAACAATCGACACAATATTGGATTTAGAATTATTGATGCCATAAATAAACACTTCAAATTGTCAAAACAAAAACCAAAGTTTAAAGGATTGTTAACTACAGGAAATATTGAGTCTAAAAAAGTTTATGCGATTAAACCATTAACTTTCATGAATAACTCAGGAACTGCAGTAAAAGAGCTTATCGATTATTTCAAAATTGACTCTAAAGATGTAATAGTTTTTCATGACGATTTAGACATAGACTTTGGAAAAATTAAAGCAAAGATCGGGGGAAGTAGTGCCGGACATAATGGCATTGAGTCAATTGATAAGTTTATTGGAAAAGACTACTCTCGAGTCAGGGTTGGTATAGGACATCCAAAAGAAAAAAGGAAAGTTAATAACCACGTTTTAGAGGATTTTAAAGAAGATGAAGAGGAAAAAATTCAAGAAATTACCGAGAGTATAGTTAAACTAATACCAACCTTAATAGACAAAAAAATTGATTTATTTTCAAGTAAGGTCAATCAAAACTTAAATGGGATTTAAGTGTGGAATTGTAGGTCTTCCAAATGTTGGGAAGTCTACTTTATTTAACGCTTTAACAGCTTCCAGAAAAGCTGAGGCAGCAAATTTTCCATTTTGCACTATTGATCCAAATATTGGAGTTGTTAGTGTTATGGATGACAGACTCGATAAACTTACAGACCTTTCTAAATCAAAAAAAAAAATTTATGCCAATATTACTTTTGTTGATATAGCAGGCTTAGTTAAAGGTGCATCAAGGGGTGAAGGTTTAGGCAATAAATTTTTATCACATATAAGAGAAGTTGATGCAATTATTCATTTAACAAGATGTTTTGCGTCTGACCAGATAACCCATGTTAATTCAATAGTTAATCCAGTTGATGACCTCGAAACTATTAAAACTGAAATAATACTATCTGATATTAGTCTTATTCAAAAAAAACTTGAGAAAAGTAAGAAAAAATTATTGTCTAGTAAAGAGGTTGAAATTTTAGAAAAAAAATTGAATTTACTTAATAAAGGTGATGATAAATTATCTGATAATAAGGAAGAAAATATTTTTTTATCATCTATCGGCTTACTAAGCATAAAACCCAGAATAATAGTTTGTAATGTAGACGAGGCTAGTCTAGCTAAAGGAAATGATTACTCCAATAAAGTCATTGAAAATTACCCTGATGAGAAAGTGGTTATAATTTGTGCAGACATAGAGGATCAAATAATGAATTTAGATAAAAGCGAACAAGTAAATTTCATGAATGAGGTGGGTATGGAAAAAACTGGTCTCAATCAACTAATAAAAACTGGATATGATTTATTAAATTTAGAGACGTTTTTTACCTCAGGTCCTTTAGAAAGTAGAGCATGGACTGTTAAAAAGAATACCTTAGCACCAAAAGCTGCGTCGGTAATTCATACGGATTTTGAAAAAAATTTTATTAAAGCTGAAGCTATTGATTGTGAAGATTTTTTTAAATTTGGAAGTGCTGAGAAATGCAAAGAAAATGGAAGAATGAGAATTGAAGGAAAAGATTATATTGTTAAAGATGGAGATGTATTATTCTTCAGAGTCAACTCGTGACCAGATACGTTTCATGCTTAAATAAACGAGAACTGTTAAAAGAATTAAATACACCATAACTTTAAAACCTGTTTTATGTCTTTCTTCCAATTCTGGTTCTGCAGCCCATGAAAGAAAAGTAGTAACATCTTTAGCCATTTGATCAACTGACGCCTCAGTTCCATCAGAATATTCTATAATACCATCCATTAGAGGGGATGACATTTTAATCTTATTACCAATCATGTATTTATTATAGTAAACACCATCATCTAATATTACTCCTTCAGGTGGGTCTTCATATCCTACTAAGACGGAGTAAATATAATCTGATCCTCCAGGTCTTGCTTTAACTAAAACTGACATGTCAGGAGGGTAAGCACCTCCATTAGCTGCTATAGAGGCATTTACATTCGGATATGGGCTTTTAAATTTATCAGATGGTCTGCCTGGCCTTGTAAACATTTCACCTTGACTATCTGGTCCATCTTCAATTTCAATACTTGCGGCTATTGCCTTAACTTCCTCTTTTGAAAATTCAGGCCCACCGGGTTCACCCAGATTTCTATAACTCAGATACTGCATAGAGTGACAAGATGAACAGACTTCTTTATAAACTTGAAAGCCTCTTTGTAAGGAGGCTCTATCAAATTTTCCTGTAAGTCCCTTAAAGCTCCAATCAACTTTAATAGGTTTAGTTTGCTCTGATCCAAAAGAGTGATTTATAATTAAAAAAAAAATAAAAAATAAGACTGGTAGTTTTTTCAAACTAAAACTTCTCATTATCTTTCTTAGCCATAGATAGCTTGGCTCCACCTGATAAAACTGGTTCGGATATACTAAGAGGTATCGGGTCAGTTTTTTCTAAAAGACCAACAACAGGCAAGACTACTAAAAAATGTAAGAAGTAGTAAATTGTTCCAACTCTAGCTAAAACCAAATATATCCCTTCAGCTGGCATCGCACCCATGTAACCTAATAAAAGTACATCAACAACAAATATCCAATAAAATTGTCTATAAATTGGTCTGAAAACTGCGGATCTGACTTTTGAAGTGTCTAACCAAGGTAAAACAAATAAAATAAATATTGCACCAAACATCAATATTACTCCACCTAATTTATCAGGCACAGATCTTAGAATTGCATAAAAAGGTAGAAGATACCATTCTGGCACTATGTGAGCTGGTGTTACTAAAGGGTTTGCTGGTATGTAATTGTCTGAGTGACCTAAAACATTTGGGGAAAAAAATACAAAACCTGCAAATATAATCATAAACATAAGAAGTGCGAAAGTATCTTTTATAGTTATATAAGGATGAAAAGGTACAGTATCTTTAGACGGTTTTTTAATATCAATTCCAACCGGGTTATTATTACCTGGTACATGCAACGCCCAAATATGAAGGACTACCAATCCAAGAATTAGAAAAGGAATTAGATAATGTAAACTAAAAAACCTATTTAAAGTTGGATTATCAACTGAATATGCGCCCCATAACCATGTTGTTATACTATCTCCTACCAAAGGAATTGCGCTAAATAAATTTGTAATTACTGTAGCACCCCAAAAACTCATTTGCCCCCAAGGTAGAACATAACCCATAAAAGCTGCCGCCATCATTAATAAATAAATTAATAAACCTATTATCCAAATTACCTCTCTAGGGGATTTGTATGACCCGTAAAATAACGATCTAAATATATGAATATAAACTGCTAAAAAGAACATTGAAGCTCCGTTGCTGTGAATGTATCTTATTAACCATCCATAGTTTACATCTCTCATAATATGTTCAACGCTTGCGAAAGCTAAATCAGCGTGTGCAACATAATGCATTGCCAAAACTATTCCTGTAATAATTTGTGTTAATAAACAAAAAGTAAGTATTCCTCCAAAGGTCCACCAATAATTCAAATTTTTTGGAGTCGGGTAATCTGTGAGATGAGCACCTAAAGTTAATAAAGGTAAACGATCATTAAACCATTTGCCCGCTTTAGATTTTGGTTGATATTCTTTATCACTCATTTTTTATCCAATCTTAATTGTGTTATTATCGACAAACTCAAACTTAGGTATTTCCATATTTTTCGGTGCTGGCCCCTTTCTAATCCTGCCTGAGACATCATAGTGAGAACCATGACAAGGGCAGAACCAGCCTTTATAATCTCCTTTGTTTTTTAAAGGCACACATCCAAGGTGTGTACACACTCCTAGCATTACAAGCCATTCATCCTTACCTTCTTTTACTCTCTCCTCATCTCTTTGAGGATCGGGCAAATCGTCCATTTTTACTGATCTGGCTTCAGCAATTTCCTCTGGGGTCCTTCTTTTTAAAAAAACTGGCTTTCCTCTCCACAAAACTGTAATTTCCTTCCCTGGTTCAATATTAGTAATATCTACTTCAGTCGTCGCTAATGCTTTTTGAGCCTTGTCAGGGTTCATCTGATCAATCAATGGCCATATAACGGCACCCAGTCCTACCGCTCCTACTGTATAACTTGCGGTATATAGAAAGTCTCTTCTATTAGTTTTTTTTTCTTTTTGGCTCATATAAGATGTTTTATAACCTTAATTAGTAAATAAAACTAAAAAAACAATTTTTTAGAGGTCAGAATGACACATAATTTGTTAAAAAATGATTAACATTGCTCTTTACAAGCCAGATATTCCCCAAAATACTGCAGCGATTGTTCGATTAGGGGCGTGTTTAGGATTGAGAATCCATATTATTGAACCTTGCGGTTTCAATCTTGATGATAAAAGATTTAAAAGAGTAGTAATGGATTATCTTAGTTTATGTAAAATATATAGATACAAAGATTTTAACAATTTCAGAAATTATTTTAAAAAATCAAGAATAGTTTTGTTAACAACTAAATCCCAAAAAAATTATCAAAAATTTAAATTCAAAAAAAATGATGTACTACTTTTTGGGAGTGAAAGTAAAGGGGTTCCTAAAGAGATTCATGATTTGGTAAATTTTAGACTGAGAATTCCAATGAATAAAAAAGCTAGATCATTAAATATAGGAATGGCAGTTGCAATTGCTTCTTCTCTATCAATTAACCAAAATACATAAAATAAATGATAAAAATAGAAGAAAAAAAAAATATAATGAATAATTGGTTTGATTATTTGCAATCTGAAATTTGCAACCAATTTTTAGATTTAGAAAATAAATTAACTAAAAAAGAAAAGAATTTTAAGTCTTACAGTTGGCATAAAAGTAAAAAGGAGGAAGGTGGAGGGAAATCGTGTTTATTATTAAATGGAAAAATCTTTGAGAAAGTTGGAGTAAACAAATCGACAGTCTCAGGAAAGTTCAAAAAAAATTTTCAAAAGAAAATATTAGGTGCAAATAAAAATCCTTATTACTGGGCCTCAGGAATTTCTGTTGTTGCACATATGAAAAATCCAAAAATACCTGCTGTCCACTTTAACACTAGATTTATAGTAACTCAGAAAGAATGGTTTGGTGGTGGAATTGATGCTACTCCATGTTTAAAAGATTTAAAAGAAAAAAAATTTTTCCATAATGAGTTGAGAAAAATCTGCAATAATAACAAAAAAAATTATAATAAATACAAGAATTGGTGTGATAAATATTTTTTTTTGGCGCATCGGAATGAGTCAAGAGGTATAGGTGGTATTTTTTTTGATTACGAATTAAATAATTGGGAAAAAAATTTTAAATTTGTAAGAGATGTTGGCCTTGGTTTTATAGAAATAACAAAGACTTTGATAAAAAACAAAATCAAAAAAAAATGGAGTAGAAAAGAAAAAGAAATTCAATTATTAAAAAGAAGTAGATATACAGAATTTAATATCTTATACGATAGAGGAACAAAATTTGGTTTGAATTCTGGTGGAAGTATAAAATCTATACTGATGTCATTACCACCAAAACTTAAATGGGAATAAATAATGAACAAAGAGCCTATAACAGTTACTGGATTAAAAAAAATTAAAGATGAACTTGAAGAACTAAAAAATAAAAAAAGGCCAGAGATAGTTGCGGCTATTGCAGAAGCAAGATCACATGGAGATCTAAAAGAAAATGCTGAATATCATGCAGCGAAAGAACAACAAGCGCAACTCGAGGGTAGAGTAATTGCAATTAATGATTTGATTGCGAGAGCCAATGTTATTGATGTCACAAAAATTGATTACGATGATAAAGTAATATTTGGATCAACTGTAACACTTAAAGATTTAGAAAGTGGAAAAAATATTAAATATAGACTAGTTGGGCAAGATGAAGCTAACATATCTAAGAATTTAATTTATTTTAAAAGCCCAATAGGAAAAGGTTTAATTGGTAAATCCTCAGATGATATGGTGGTGGTTAACACACCTGCCGGAGAAAGAAATTTTGAGATACTTAAAATTGAATATATCTAATAAGATAATTTTTTAATAATTTTTTCAATTTTAGTCTCATCAATAGCATAGTTATTATTAATCCATTCTTCTTCTAGGATTTTTAGAACTTTGCCAAGTTGTTTTCCCTCTGGGATACCTTTACTCAGTAAATATTTTCCGTCATAAGGAAATTTGGGTATTTTCAATTTCTCAATTTTTTGCTTAACACTTAAAAATTCATCTAGACTCTTTTTTTTGTTAGAAAAAAAACTTACTATATTTAAATCATGTAAATTTTGTTTTCCAAACATATAAATATGAAATTTTAAATTTTCATTAAAAAATTTATTATTTGCATGAAAATCTAAATATTTTTTATTAATGAAATTTAATTTTTCTTTGATATATTTTGAGGGGCTGTATTTATGACAAAAATATTCATGGTTTTTACTATTATCAGTAAGCAAAATTGCTAAAAGAATATCAGTCTCCATATTTATTTTTGAATTAACTTTGTTTATTTTTTTTAATCTGTCTAAATATTTAAGCTCAGGAAATATCAAATTAAATATTGTTTTTAATTCATTATTAGTACTAATCATGTTAAAGTTTTGCAATTTCAATATTTTGATTAGCTCGGTTAATACTCTTTCTTTTGAAATTTTTTGAATTCCGGTTAGATTTAACTTAATTGCTTTAAGTGTTGATGGCTCGAATTTTTGATAATTGTATTGAACAGAAAATCTTATAAACCTAATTATTCTTAAAAAATCTTCTTGAATTCTTTTTTCAGGATCTCCAATGAATTTAATAATTTTATTTTCTAAATCTTTTTTTCCCAATTGAGGGTCAAATATTTTTCCTTTTTCATCCAAATAAATTGCATTGATTGTAAAATCTCTACGCTCAGAATCAATTTTCCAATCATCAATAAAAGTTACGTCGGCGTGTCTGCCGTCTGGATTTTGATCTTTTCTTAGTGTAGTCAATTCAAATTTAACATTATTATGAATAACAGTAACAGATCCATGATCGACACCTGTTTCGACAAATTTAAAATCGGTATCTTTGAATTTTTTTTTTAATTCTTCGGGTGTAAAAATAGTTGCAATATCAATGTCATCAATTTTCGACTTGGATATATGTTTTCTTACGCATCCCCCGACAAACATAGCTACTTTCCTATTTTTCGGTTGTTCTTTATTTAAAATTTTAAATAATTTTTTTACCTCCTCAGTTTTGTAAAAAGGAAAAAAGGTATGTTTTAAATTTTCAAAAAATTTTTTTTTTATAAACATTCAAAATTATTTGGCTGGGGCACTAGGATTCGAACCTAGGATGGTGGTACCAAAAACCACTGCCTTACCGCTTGGCTATGCCCCAATGTTTCATAGGCTTGATATACCATAAATTTAAATAATTAAATAGTTTTTGTAATCTGACACCAGTAATTGGGAAATTCCTTTTTAACATTTCTTAATGCTTTCTTTGAAGCATTGATACTATCAAAAACACCAAAACAAACAGAACCTGAGCCAGTCATTCTTGAAAAGTGACATCCTTTTTGATTTTTCAAAAAATTGATAATTGTCTTGATTGAAGTGTGCTGCATTGTCACAATATTTTGTAAATCATTTTTTTCACCCTTAATCGAACTGATAAATTGTTTTTTGCTATTTATTTTTGAAAAATCTCTAAATGTTTTATTCATAAATTTATTTACTTTTGAGTAAACTTTTTTTGTAGAACACCCAAATGATGGTTTAACTAAAATAAAGTTTAAATTATATTTTTTTCTTAATTTCTTTATTTTATTCAAATTAATTTGAAAGTTTTGATTTTCTTTAAAAATTAACAAATCTGTGCCTACTGATTTTTTAAGAATTTTTAAAGTTTCGCTGTTAAGTCTTTTTTTTAGAAGGTATTTAGCAACAAAAAAAGCATTACTTGTGCCACCTCCTAAACCTGCAAATGGTGGTATTTTTTTATTAACAATAATATTATACCTAACGTTTGGATCTATAATTTTTTCCTCTCTTAAAATTTTTAGAGTTTTGGTAACTGTATTGTTATTTTGGTTTATTATGTTTTTAAAAGGGCCAATGAATTTAATCTTGTCATTTTTTTTTGATCTTGTAATAAATATTTCATCGTAAAGGTTAATTAAAAAATTAACCGATTGTATTTTATGATAATTTTTTTCCTTTCCTACCACTCTCAAGAATAAATTTATTTTGCAATATGATTTAACTTTTGCCATTTTATTTGATAGTTAAACCGTATGTAAGTTTTTTTTCGATCTCATTTTTGAGATTTTCTTCTGTATCCTCAAGTCTTAAAACATTTTTCCAATAATATCTTGCTTGGATTTTTTTATCTGTCATCCACAATGAATCTCCATAATGGTCGTTAACTATTGGATCTGAAGGCATAATTTTAACAGCTTTCTGTAAATATAATTTTGCCTCTTGATAATTTTTTAGTTTAAAATGAGCCCATCCAAGAGAGTCTATTATGTATCCATCATTTCTTTTAAGATCATTTGCTTTTTGTAACATTTTTAAAGACTGTTTTATATTTTTACCTTTTTCTATCCATGAATATGCTAAATAATTAATCACGTAAGCTTGATCAGGAGAGACTTTTAGTGAGTTAAGAAAATCTTTCTCAGCACTTTCCCAATTATCTAATCGTTCATTGACGACTCCTCTTTTGTCTAAAGCTTTTGAATAAAGTGTGTGATTTTCATCAATTTTTTCCATAATGATATTAAAATATTTAAGTGACTTTTCGTATTTCTCATTTCGTTTTAAAAAATCTGCGTAGTCGTATATTTGAAAAATATTTGGATTGTCAATTTTTTTAAATTTTTTTTCTAAGAAAAGTATTGCATTCTCAGTTAACTTCTCACTTACCATAATATTTGTGATTTGCTTTGAGGCGTACCACTCGTAAATTTTACCTTTATTAGAAATTTTTCTAAAAACTTTTTTAGCTTGACCTAGATTATTTAAATCGTAAAGATTTTCTGCGTAAAGAATATCATATGATGTTAAATCTTTATTTAAGAACTTTGCTAAGTTTAAATAAAAATTTGAAGCTGTATTAAGACCTTGTGCTGATAAAGCATTAGAAACTATATAAAATATTTCAGCAAAAATATGATTAATATTTCTACAATTAAAATTATCAGAAAAATTTTTAGTTTTTTTGAATTTTATATCTCTTTGAAATTGATTTAGAATTAAGCTTTCTGGATTTTTTTTTAATCGCTCTGACAGAATTAAGTTTGATTTTTGAACATTTCCGGATCTATATAAATGGTTTGCATGAAAAAAACTATACCTAGACAAATCTTTATCATTAGATATCAATTTTTCATATATTTTATCAGTGTCGTCTTTATTGTAAAAGCAATGAACAAAAGTATATTGAATTTTTTTTATCTTTTTAAATCTCTCGTCTAAATTGTTAACTCTTTGAATAGCTTGTTCAAAAGATAAATTATTAAATGAAATCCAATTGTTAAGTGAAGAAGACAGAAAACCTGTAATTGACTCACCGGTAAAATATTTATCATACTTTCTAAAATATTTAGAGGCCTCTTTTATATTATTATTTTTTAGTTCGTAGACAGCTATCAACAAATTACTTTGAAAATTATCTTGTCCTTTTTTTTCCAAATTTCTTGAAAAATCGTAAGCTTTATCAAATTTTTCAAGATTTACTAAAGTATTTTGATAATATTTTGAAAAATTACCATGATAATTTTCTAAACCTTTTAACTCGTTAAAATTTTTAAAAGCTGATGTAAAATTATTTTCTTGAAATGATAAAATACCGTTAAAATAGCTAGAAATTTTACTAGATGTGTAATATTTGTCTGTTATTTTTGCCAACAGATTATTATTAAAATCTAATATAAAAATTAATTTTAATAAAAAAATAATATATAATCTAAATTTCATAAAAAATGATAAAAAAAAATAGTATCAAAATAAGCAAATTAATAAAATATTATAACTTTATAAATCATAATTTTATGTACGACAATAAACCAATTAATAGATACAAAAACAGTGATAAATTATTAAAACTTAAAAAATTATATTCAGCATTAAGTAATATCAAGAATTGCGAGCTAAAAAAAAGTGCAACAAATCTTGTTTTTTCTGACGGAAATCCTAATGCTAAGGTAATGTTAATTGGTGAGGGACCTGGTTCCAACGAAGACAAAGAAGGTCTTCCTTTTGTGGGAAGAGCAGGTCAATTATTAGATAAAATGTTGTTATCTATCAAATTAAATAGGAGAAATGTTTATATAACAAATGTAGTGAATTATCGACCTCCTCAAAATAGGCGACCTACTGAAATAGAAATCAAAAGATACTATCCCTTTTTAGTAAAACACATAGAAATCATTAACCCAAAGATTTTAGTCTTGTTGGGAAGTACTGCTCTCAATGCAATAATAGGAGATAGCGAGGTAATTTCAAAAGCTAGAGGTAAGTGGAAAAAGTTAAAAATCGGAAATTGTAATACTGATGTTATTTGTTCTTTTCATCCAGCATTTTTAATGAGACAACCTGAACAAAAAAAATACGCTTGGGTAGACTTAAAAATGATTAAAAAAAAATTATTAGAATTTAACATTAAAATTGAAAAAAAGTAAAAATATAGCCGGTGTTGATGAAGTGGGTAGAGGTTGTTTAGCTGGACCTGTGGTATCAGCAGCTGTAATTTTTAAAAAAAGAATAAAAAATAAGCATTTTATAAAAGACTCAAAAAAATTGAGTTTTAAACAAAGATATAAAATTTCAAAATATATTAAAAAAAATGCCTACTTTGCGGTTGGAATATCTTCTGTAGAAGAAATTAATAAATTTAATATTTTAAATGCAACTATGCTTTCAATGAAGAGAGCTTTGAAAAAATTAAAAAAAAAGCCATCCCTAATTTTAATAGACGGTACATCAGCCCCAAAAGGACTTAAAAAAGTTAAAACTATTATTAAAGGTGATGAAAAAAATAAAGTTATATCGGCAGCATCAATAATTGCTAAAGTTTATAGGGATATTTTAATGATTAAACTGTCAAAAAAATATAAATGGTACCGCTGGGAAAAAAACTTTGGTTACGGTACAAAAGATCATATGAAATCTTTGTTAAAATATGGTATCAATCGTCATCACAGGATAAAGTTTAAGCCGGTACACAACATATTGTTTAAAAAAAAAATCAAACACTAAAAAGGTTCTTTTTCACGTAAAACAGTTTGACCTTAGATTCAATTTAGAGTTGAATCTTTGCATGTCAAATATTTTAGACAAAGTTGTAATCGGAGATTGCTTGAAAGAATTAAAGAAAATTCCTGATAGATCTTTTGATTTAGTTTTCGCTGATCCACCTTACAACATGCAGATTGGAGAAAAATTAACGCGTCCAGATTCAAGTAAAGTAAATGGGGTAAATGATAAATGGGATCAATTTAATAGTTTAGTACATTATGATAATTTTTGTAAAAATTGGCTTTCAGAGTGTAAAAGAATTTTAAAAGATAATGGAAGCATTTGGGTAATTGGTACTTATCATAATATATTTCGTTTAGGCTATCATTTACAAAACCTAAACTATTGGCTCTTAAATGATGTAATTTGGACAAAAAATAATCCAATGCCTAATTTTAGAGGTACAAGATTCACAAATGCTCATGAAACTTTAATTTGGGCTTCTAAGACAAAAAAATCAAAATATACATTTAATTATCAATCTTTGAAATGTTTAAATGACGATTTACAAATGAGGTCCGATTGGAAATTTCCCATTTGTAATGGTAAAGAACGCTTAAAAAGTAATGGAAAGAAAGTTCATTCTACTCAAAAGCCAGAAGCTCTATTACATAGAATTATATTAGCTACTACTAATAAAGGAGATTCTATAATTGATCCTTTTTTAGGTACTGGTACGACTGCAGTTGTAGCTAAAAAGTTAGGAAGAAAATACTTTGGAATTGAAAAAGAAAAAAAATATTTTGCAGCAGCTGTTGAAAGA
The DNA here is from genome assembly GCA_902582345.1 of uncultured Pelagibacteraceae bacterium. GTDB lineage: Bacteria > Pseudomonadota > Alphaproteobacteria > Pelagibacterales > Pelagibacteraceae > Pelagilacustribacter. The sequence goes on from CACHRU010000001.1 coordinate 173,261, forward strand.
ATAAAAAAAACAAAAATAATTGAGAGTAGTTTTCTTGACACTTTGCAAAATAATAAATCAAAACCAAGAGTTCCTTTTGGTTCATTAGTTGAATTAGGTATAATAAAACCTGGAAGTAGTATTTTTGATCAAGATAAGAAAATAAATGCCAAAATAATGGTTGATGGTAGCATAAAATATGGAAAATCTGAGGGTTCTATCCATAAAGTTGCAGCAAAAATAATGGGAACAGAAAGTTACAACGGATGGACATACTGGTATTACAACATTAACGGATCTTCGGTATTAATAGATAACCTAAGACAAAAATTCCTTAATAATAAATAATTATAAAAAAGTTTTAATTATTTGTTTTTATAAACTGAGCCCAGGTAAGAATCTAAGAAACCTTTTTTTTTTACTAAAAATTTTATAATAAAATTTCTTAATGTTTGCATAATTGAGCTTGAAAAATGAAAAACAAAAAAATTAAAATTTGATCTTTTTTTAATAATTTCTGCTCTTTCTAATCTTTGTTTAAAATAACTATTTTGAATATCCGCATTTTCCTCTTTAATCAAATTAAATAGTTCATTAGCACTTTCTAAAGATTGTACGGCACCTTGCGCTAAAGTTGGAATAAATCCATTAAAAGCATCTCCGATATAAAAAACTTTATCATGAGAAGACGGAAGAATTTTTGGAGTTGAATATAGCGGCCAGTATTTTAAATTTCCATCAAAAACATTTTTTAAATTTGAATTTTGATTTATAACTTTGTCAATTGAAGATTTAATATTGTTCGGATCGTATTTTTTCACTCTTACAATACAAACTAGATTTAGCTCCTTTTTTTTATTGATTGGATAAATAACTAGATGGCATTTCTTTCCCATCATCAAACTTATTCTTTCATCATTAATGTCAATTTTAGAATTCGTTTTCAAAAAAGTTCTTATAGCAATCGCTTTTTTAAATTTTGGTTCGTTTTTTTTCTTTTCAAAAAAAAATCTAGTGTTAGAAAAAATACCATCAGCAACAACAACTAAATCAACAAGATCATTTGTATTATCATCAAATTTAATTAGTACTTTCCCCTTCAGTTTTGAAACTTCTTTAATTCTTTTTCCAAATCTTAAATGCTGAGTGTATATATCATCTTTTAAAAATTCTATCAAAGTTGATCTTTTTAAAGTGGTATATTTATTTTCTTGAGTATTAAAATGATTAAGATCTAAATCGCATATTTTTTTATTGCTTATTGAGTAAAAATCAACTCCTTTAGGATGAAAAAATTTTTCAGTATTTACTTTTTTAAAGCCAATTTTATTGAGTATTTTTACTCCATTAACCGATAGTTGAATACCGTAGCCCTCGTCGAGTGATAAACTTTCCTCTTTTTCATAAAGTGTAAATTCATGCTCTGAAAATTTTTTTATCAAATTGGCAAATGTTAATCCTGCCAAACCAGCTCCAATGATTGCTATTTTTTTTTTCATTAAAATAAAGTTGAAACCTGTCTTAATATCTTCTTTGTAAAGCTTGGAACAAATTCTTTATTATTATCTAAAGAGAACCAACTATAAGTCGCAGGAATTCTTTTAGAAAATTTGTAATATAAATTTATATTCAAATTCAAATTAGATATCGAATTTTTGTAATTTTTTAGAAATTTCCAATTTTGATAACAAGGCAAACTATTTGATGCTTTAATTTCTGGTAAATTAAAATTTTTTAAAAAACTTATTTGATTTTTTTTTGTTAAAGCTATTTGTCTTTTTCTATTTACGTAACAAAAAATATCATAGTCCTTTGTTTTCCTCATTGTTTTCTTTTCTTTTGATATTTTGTTATGAGATTTAAAATACTTGCAATTTTTTTTTAAACAACATGTATAACAGTTGGGTTTTTTTGGTTTACATACAAGTGCTCCAAATTCCATTAAAGCTTCAACTAAATCAGCATTACGATTTGTTCTAAAAAGTCTTTCTTTATTTTTAGCGATGAGTTTATAAAAATTTATTTTTGACTGCTCCTTATTTAAAATTCTTGAAAAAACTCTTTTCACGTTTCCATCAACAGCTATTGTTGGTTTATTGAAAATTAAGCCTAATAAAGCGTTACCCGTATACTCCCCTATGCCTGGAAGTTTTTTTATTCCCTCTAGAGTATCTGGGAGTTTTGAATTATAGTCATTTACTAGAATTTTAGAGCAAAGCAAAAGATTTCTTGCTCTTCTATAATAACCAAGACCCTCCCATAATTTTAAAATTTCCTCTTCTTTACATTTGGATAAAGAAGACAGTGTTTTAAACCTTTTAGTAAAATTTTTGAAGTAGGGAATTACTGTTTTTACTTGGGTCTGTTGCAACATAAATTCACTTAAAAGTCTATAATATACCTTTTTTGGTGATTTTTTGCCCACACGCCAAGGTAGATTTCTTTTGTTATTATCGTACCAAGCTATAATTTTTTTTGATAAATTAAAACTTATATGCATATTAAAAAAAATAATAATATTAAATATAATAATTTTACACAAGGTCTAAGACCTATATCTTCATCTATACCACATGGTTTAAAAAAGGTTTTAAAAAAAAGCGGTTATAATTTTAACACTGTAGTGGATAACTGGACGAGACTTGTTGGCAAAGAAATTTCAACTAAATGTTACCCTTTAAAAGTTAGGATTGGAAAAAATCATGATCAAGGAACTTTAGTTATAAACGTGACGCATGGGAATGAAGTTGACATTGAATATAGTAAGAAAGAAATTTTAGATAAAATAAATAGTTATTTTGGGTATAAATATTTAGAAAAAATTAAATTAAATGTTATTCAGGAAAAAAGAGAGGTTGAGATAAAGAGTGAGATAAGACAGTTTAATGAGAAAAAAATTCTTAAAAAAATAAATTCGATCAAAAACGAAAAATTAAAAATGTCGATTAATAAACTAGTCAGAGCTTTTAAGACAAAAAATGATTAAAAAAATATTTAAATTTTTTATAATTTTCAATTGCTTCGTTATCCCATTTAGCAAATTAAACGCAAGCGTTATTGAAATAGGAAATAATAATGCAAAAATAGTCGTTAAAGTGTTCTCGTCACTTACCTGTCCGCATTGTGCAAGTTTCCACAAAAATATTTACGAAAATCTTAAAGCTGATTATATTGAGAGTAAAAAAGTAAAATTTGAACATCATAGTTTCCCTCTAGATTTGGCATCCTTAAGTGCCGAGAAAATTTTAAGAGCTACAAATGATAAAGAAATAAGATTTAAGCTTTTAAAAGAATTTTATGAAAAACAAAAAGTTTGGGCCGTTGGTTCAGATATAGAAGAAATTAATAAAAAGATAAAAAAAATTGGATCTAAATATGGTCTATCAGATATTCAAATGGAAAACTTCTTTAAAAATGAAGACATTCAGAATGAAATTTTAAATTCTAGAATAACTGCTGTAAAAAAATACGATATTTCCTCTACACCTACTATTATTATAAATGAAAAGAAGTATGAGGGTAAGCATACTTATAAAGATTTTAAAAAGACAATTGAAAAGTTACTTTGATGAATTTTAAAAGATTGGATATAAATGGTTTCAAATCTTTTTTTGATAAAACCACTTTTTTAATTGAGGATGGTCTGACCGGAATTGTAGGACCAAATGGTTGTGGAAAGTCAAATATTGTTGAAGCTTTAAGATGGTGTATGGGAGAAACTTCCGCCAAAAGCATGAGGGGTCTTGGTATGGAAGATATAATATTTTCTGGAACTGACAATAAGTCCTCAAAAAATATTTCAGAGGTTTCAATTATAATTGATAATTCAAAAAAAGATGGTCCAATTCAATATAAAGATCTTGATGAAATATTAATTACCAGAAAAATTGAGAGAGACAAAGGATCAAAATATTATATGAACAGCAAAGAAGTCCGAGCTAGAGACGTTCAAACTTTCTTCGCAGATCTCTCTACGGGAGCCCACTCACCATCTCTAATTAGCCAGGGTAAAATTGGTTCTTTAGTAACATCGAAGCCAATAGAGAGGCGTTCTATTTTGGAAGAAGCAGCTGGTATTTCTGGTATACATGCGAGACGCCATGAAGCTGAAACTCGTCTTAACGCCGCTGAAAATAATTTAAAAAGAGCAGATGAGTTAAAAAAACAACAACAAAAGCAACTGGACAATTTAAAAAAACAAGCTGAGGAAGCGACTAGATATAAGGAAATTTCAAGAGAAATTAAAAAAATAGAAGCAGGTATTTATTTTTTGAAAATAAAAGAAATTGAAAAAGACAAGAAAAATATTGTTGAGAAATTAAGCGAGCAGGACGACGAGATAAGTGCAATAAAAATAGATTTTAACCACAATAATACCTTACTTGATGTTGAGAATAAGAGACTAGCTCCCTTAAGGGATAAAAAGATGGAAAATCTGGCAAAGCTTCAAAAATTAAATTTAGATATGGTCAGTCTTGATGATGAAGAAAAAAGAATTAAAAATTTACAAATAAAATTATCGAAATCTTTAAGCACTATTGACTCTGACCTTGAGAGAGAAAAAAGCATCTCTTTAGATGCTACATTAAATGAAAAAAGAATACTCGAAGAAAAGAATGAACTTCTTAAAACTGAAAAACAATTTTATGAAACTGAAACTATAGCATCAGAGAATTTGTCTTTATCAAAGAACTTGTTAAATGAGTTAAAAAATGATTTAGAAAAAATCATAAGTGAAATTGAGGTGCTTATTGATAGCGGTAAAAAAATTGATAAAGATATTTTTTTAAAATTAAAGAATTTAATTGGTAAGATCACAAATGCTCAAGAAGAATATGCTGTTTCATTAAGCAAAAATGAGTCAATTAAAAACGATTCTATTAAAAGAAGTGAAAGGATAAAAAATATTGATATAGAACTTGAAAATTGGAAAAGTCTCAAAACTAATTCTGAAAAAATGACAATGGAATTAACGGGAAGAAAAGAAAAAATCAAAATTGAGATTGAGGAAAATCAAAAGAACCCTGAAAAAATAGCAACAAATAAAGGTCAAAATATACAAAACTTGGAAAACACAAAAAAAAGAAATGAAGAACTAGATAAAGATCTTTTAGAAGCAGAGAATAAATATAGCTTGATAAATCAAAATTTAAAAACAATACAAGAAAAGCTTTCGACTTTAAGAGAAAATAAAGCTAGGAATGAAGCTACTATTGAAGGAATTAATAATAGAAAGAAAGACCTAATGTACTCCGTAAAAAATGAATTAAATATTGAAAATGAAAGTGAATTATTTTCATCCTCAGATTTAATCGGTTTGGAGGAGACAAATTTACCAATTATTTCAGATCAAGAAGAAAAAGTTGAAAAAATAAAAAAACAGAGAGAAGCACTTGGGTCGGTCAATTTAAGAGCAGATGAGGAAACTAAAAGATATGAAGATGAAATAAAAAAAATGGAAGACGATCGTGCAGATTTATATTCAGCTATTGTAAAATTAAAGTCGAGTATTGACGAATTAAATCAAAAAGGACGTGAGCGATTACTTGAAGCTTTTAATAAAATAAATAGAAAGTTTAATGAAGTCTATACAAAATTATTTAGTGGTGGAAGTGCAAAACTTGAATTGGTTGACTCAGATGATCCTTTGGAAGCAGGTTTAGAAATATTAGTGTCGCCTCCAGGTAAAAGATTGCAATCGATAACTTTACTATCAGGCGGTGAGCAAGCATTAACTGCATTATCTTTAGTATTTGCTGTATTTTTGGTTAATCCATCACCTATATGTGTGTTAGATGAAGTAGACGCACCTTTAGACGATGCTAACGTTACGAGATTTTGTGGTCTTTTGGACGAACTAACTAAAATTACTAAAACAAAATTTGTAATTATAACCCACCATGCATTAACAATGTCTAGAATGCATAGATTGTATGGAGTTACAATGCCTGAAAAAGGTATTAGTCAGCTTGTATCTGTTGACCTTCAAAAGGCAGAAGGATTAGTTGCATAGCTCAATGCAAAATAAAGGAAATTTTAAAACTCGCTTAAAAATTGCAAAATCAAAATTGAATTCTGATTCATCTAATAAATCCAATAAAAGCGGAACTTTATTAGGGTTTGCGTTCAAACTTGGAACAGAATTTGTTGCAGCAGTTGCTGTTGGGACAATAATTGGGTTTATTTTAGACAATTGGTTTGATACTAAACCTTGGTTAATTATAATTTTCTTTTTTTTGGGATCTGTTGCAGGCATAATGAACGTAATCAGGGCTGCTAATAGAATGCAAAAAGAGTAAAAATAAGGAGTAATTTATGGCAACCAACCCTATGCACCAGTTCAACGTATATAGAATAGGTCCCGAGGTTAATATTGCTGGTGTAGACCTATCGTTTACTAACTCTAGTTTGTTTATGCTAATAAGTGCTTTGACGATATGCATATTTTTATTTTTAGCAACCAAAGAAAAAAAATTAATACCTGGAAAATTACAATTGACGGCAGAGCTTTTTTATAACTTTATTGCCAAAATGATAAGTGACACGGCAGGATCGAAAGCTAAGCCTTATTTTCCATTTATTTTTAGTTTATTTATGTTCGTGTTGCTTTGCAATATGGTAGGAATGTTACCTTATTCTTTTACTGTAACAAGTCATATAATAGTAACATTAATATTAGCTTTATTTATTTTCATTTCTGTAACATTTATAGGATTTTTAAAACATGGATTTAAATATTTGAAAATTTTCGTTCCCAGTGGCGTCCCAGTTTTACTTTTGCCATTAATTACTGTTATCGAGATAATTTCTTACTTAAGCAGACCAGTAAGTTTATCTGTAAGATTATTTGCCAACATGATGGCTGGTCATACTATGTTAAAAGTTTTTGGAGGATTTGTCATAAGTTTAGGTTTAATAGGCGGTTGGTTACCTCTTACTTTTTCCGTAGCCCTTACTGGGCTTGAAATTCTTGTGGCTTTTTTGCAAGCTTACGTATTTGCGATTTTAACATGTATTTATTTAAATGACGCACTCAATTTACATCATTAATAAAATAAAAAAGGAGGAAAAATGGAGTTAGAAGCGGCAAAAATGATTGGAGCAGGTCTCGCTGCAATCGCACTCGCAGGAGCTGGTGTTGGTATCGGAATCATTTTCGGTAACTATCTATCAGGAGCCATGAGAAATCCATCTGCAGCTCAAAAGCAATTCCCTAATTTACTTTTAGGATTTGCTCTTGCTGAAGCTACGGGTTTGTTTGGTTTAGTAGTTGCATTAATAATTTTATTTGCATTTTAGATATTAAATTATGAGACTACTATTTTTGTTTTCATTAACTTATTTAGTTACTGAAGAAGATTTGATATCAGCTGAGGCAGGGATGCCTCAGCTGGATCCGACGTATTGGGCATCCCAAGGTTTTTGGTTAATATTAATATTCTCTATTTTATATTTAGTAATTTCAAAATTTTTTATTCCAAGAATAAAAAATAATTTAGAGGTAAGAGAAAACAAAATTAAAAATGACTTAGATGAGGCAAAAAATTTAAAGGAATTGGCTGAAAAAAAAGAAGCTGAGTATATGAAATTGATATCTGAAGCAAAGAAAGAGGTAACAAAAAATTTTATAGATACGAAAAAAAAACTAATAAATGATTTAAATTTTAAAAAAGAAAGTATTGAAAAAGAGATCAATAAAGAATTAGAAAAAACACAAAAAGATATTAATGAATTAAAAAAGGACTCAATTAATTCAATTAATATTATTGCCGAAGGAATAGCTTCAAAAATAATACACGATATCTCAGGTGATAAATTAAATGAAAGTAGCATCAAAGCTGTTGTCTCGGATACCTCAAAAAGAAAAATAGGAGAATATTTATAATGATTGATGCAACATTTTGGGTGGCAGTTTCTTTTTTTATATTTGTTGGCTTACTCTTTTATTTCAAAATACCGTCAAAAGTTGAGGACTCACTAGCCGAGAAAATTTCAATTTTAAAAAATCAAATACAAGATGCTGAAAAACTTAAAGATGAAGCAAAAAATATACTTAGTGATAATGAAAAAAAAATTAGTAATTCAAAAAATGAGATTAAAAATTTAATCAGTAAATCAAACAAAGAAATTGAAGCAAATATTTTAAAGGCTAATGATGATTTTCATAGATTGATGGAGTTAAAAAAAAATAATTCTGAGCAAAAAATAAGACAAATGAAGATCCAGGCACAGAAAGATATAAAAAACGCTTCCGTAAAAATTGCAATCAAATCAATAGAAAAATTAATGAAAAACTCAATGGATAAAAGCAAATTGGATAAAATTTATATGGATAGTGTTGAAGAAACAAAGTTAGCTCTTAAAGAAAAATCCAGTTAAAATAGCCAAATAAAATGGCTAAAAAAATTATAGTTATAGGTTCAGGATTTGGTGGTATCGCAGCTGCTCTAAGGTCAAAAGCTAAAGGTTATCAAGTAACTCTTTTAGAAAAACTTCCTGATTTGGGCGGTCGAGCAAGAGTATTTAAAAAAGGTGATTTTACTTATGATGGTGGTCCTACAGTCATCACTGCCCCGTATTTGTTAGAGGAACTTTTTTTACTATTTAATAAAAAAATTTCAGATTATGTGAAAATTGTCCCATTAGAATTGTGGTATCGTTTTGTTTTTAGTGATGGTGATACTTTCGATTACTCTGGTAATAAATCTTTAATGGAAAAAGAAATAATTAATCACTCAAAAAAAGATTTAAATGGATATTATAGGCTTGTTGATTTTACTCAAAAAATTTTTGACAAAGGATTTACCGATCTATCTGATAAACCATTTAATAATTGGTATTTTATGATCAAACAAATACCTGACTTATTAAAGCTTAAAAGTTATAAATCAGTATATAGTTTAGTTTCAGAATATATTTCAAACGAAAAGTTAAGAAGAGTATTTAGTATGCATCCTCTTTTAGTTGGCGGAAATCCGTTTACCACTACTTCAATTTATACACTTATTTTATTTTTAGAAAAAAAATGGGGAATTCATTATGCAATGGGCGGGACCGGAAAAGTAGTTGCCGCTTTAGAAAAATTAATGCAAGAATCAAAAATAGATATAGTCAAGAATGCTGAGGTCACAGATATTGTAACTGAAAATTCAAATGTTAAAGGTGTAAAAGTAAATAATAATTTTATTGAATGTGATTATATAATTTGCAACTCGGATCCACCAAATGTTTACAAAAATCTCCTAAAGTCAGATAAAGACTATAATTTTTTATTTAAACAAAAAATGAGTAGAATGGATTACTCAATGGGTTTATTTGTTTATTATTTTGGCTCAAAGAAAAAGTATGAAAATGTGGCTCATCATACTATTTACTTTGGTAAAACATACAAAAGTCACTTAAATAATATATTTGAAAAAAAAATTCTTTCAGAAGATATTAGCTATTATTTGCATAGACCTTCAGCAACTGACTCGAACATGTCGCCTCAAGGAAATGATGCTTTCTATGTTTTAGTTCCTGTTCCAAATAATTTATCAAAAATTGACTGGAGTTCCCAAGCTGAAAAATTCAAGAGTCTTGTATTAGAAAAAATGGATAAATCAGTTTTACCAGGTATTAGAGAAAATGTTATTAATGATTTTTATTTAACGCCAGATTATTTTGAAAATGATTTAGCAACTCTCCACGGATCGGGTTTTTCTATTCAACCAAAATTTTCTCAATCTGCCTATTTTAGATTTCATAATAAATCCGAAATATATAAAAATTTGTTTTTTGTTGGGGCTGGTACACACCCAGGAGCTGGTATGCCGGGTGTACTTTCCTCTGCGAAAGTATTGGAAAAATTTTTTTAATGAAAAAAAAGAGTTTACTTTCTGTTCATGCTAAATCTTTTAATTGGGCTGGTTTTTTTTTACCAAAGGAAACCTATAAAAAATGTTCTATTTTATATGATTTTTGTAGAACTTTAGATGATATTGCTGACTCAAACTTAGAATTAGTTGAAAAAAAAAAAATTTTTCTCACCTTCAAAAAAAATTTTGAATACAAAAATTTTTCAAACTTAATCATAAAAAATTTTTGTGAACTAGTTGAGATAAAGAATATACCTCTAAAAGTAATTTATGATCTTTTTGACGGAGTTGAAAGTGACATAAGATCAAAAGTATATATTCAAAGTGAAAAAGATTTATTAGTATACTCTTATAGAGTTGCTGGAACGGTGGGTCTCATGATGTCAAAGATATTTGATATAAATGATAAAGACGCTCTAAGAGGAGCAATAGATTTGGGTATTGCAATGCAATTAACAAACATTGCAAGAGATGTAATTGAAGATAAAGGTAAAAATCGATTTTACATTAGTCATGATTTTGAAAAAATAAGAGAAACTCTTAAAACTGCTGAAACTTTTTATAGTAATTCATTTTTAGCAATTAAACATATTCCAATTCGATTTCGCTTCTCAATATTAGTAGCAAGAAGAGTTTATAGAGAAATAGGCAAAAATATTATAAAAAAAAAGAACTTGAGTAATTATGATAAAGCAGGCAAAATTTATGTTTCATTATTTGGAAAAATTACTCAGACAATATTTTCTGTATTTGATCTCATTAAACTTCAATTTTTATCTAATAATGATCATGTTAAAAAAGAGGAAAAACAATTAATAATAGAAAAGGAAATTAATTTAAATGAGAGATTTTGATTATATAATTTTGGGTGGAGGATGTGCTGGTTTATCTTTAGCCTATGAACTAGAAATTAATGGTAAGCTTAAGGAAAAAAATCTTGCGATTGTGGAAAATCGAAAAGAATATAAAAGAGATAAGACTTGGTCATTTTGGAGAGTATTTGATCATAATTTTGATGATTGCGTGATTAAGAGTTGGAATAATTTTTCTATCAATACATCAAAAAATTCAATTGAACTTAAATCTGAAAATTATCCGTATCAAAGTATTGATAGTGGAAAGTTTTATAACAAAATAAACTCGGTACTTTCAAAAAATAAAAATATTTTTTTTTGTAAAAATCTTCAAGAGATAAACTCAGATCACTCAATAGTATTTAATAGCTTGATCAATGATGAAATGGACAAATCAAAAATTTGGCAACATTTTCAAGGAGTTGAAATTGAAGTGGGTAAAAATATTTTCGATGATAAAATTCTAAATTTAATGGATTTTAATTGTGAACAAAGAAATAGTGTTCATTTTTTTTATACATTACCATTTTCTAAAAATCGTGCTTTAATCGAAACAACTTGGCTTTCTAATTTACAAGATAAAACTTTAATGGATTATGATATTCAATTGAAAAATTATATAGAGAAAAATTTAGGTATAAAAGATTACAAAATTAAATTTCAAGAAAAAGGTGCTATACCTTTATTTTACCCACATAATAAAAATAATGAACAAATTAATATTGGTTCAGCAGGTGGTATGACTAGGTTGAGTACAGGATACACTTTTTTAAATATCCAGGAGCATAGTCGGTACTTGTGTAAAAATATCGAAAATATTAAAGATAAGAAAATTTATGAAATTAAAAAAAAATATCAATTTCTAGACAATATTTTTCTTAAAGTTTTAAAAAATAATCCAAATAAAATGCCTGAAATTTTTTTTAAAATGTTTCAAAATTCTTCTAATACAATTATAAAATTTTTATCAAATAAAAGTAACTTTTTTGATGATTTCAAAATAATAAGTAGGATGCCTAAATGGTTATTCATAAAAGAGTTGGTAAATTAATGCAGAAGATTAATTTAAAACATTCAGTTATTTTTTTTAATTTTTGTATTTTACTCTGTTCAATCAATCAATTTTTAAGTAACCCAATAATAGTATGTTTATTCTTAATTTTAATATTAGGAGTATCCCATGGTGCTTTAGATAATATTAAAGGAAGAAAAATTTTAAAAATTTATAATTTTGAAAATATCATAATATTTTACTCACTTTATTTAGCTATTTCAATTTTTATCATATCTTCTTGGTTGTTATTTCCAGATATAACTTTATTATTATTTTTAATTGTTGCCTCATATCACTTTGGAAAAGAAGATACAGTTAATCAAATTAATGAAAAGTTTTTATATGAAGAGTTTTTATTATTTTTAAAAGGCTCACCAATAATTATTGCTCCACTATTTTTCCATAGAGATGAGACTTATGAGATATTTAATATTCTTAATTTTAACGTTTTTAAATCGTCTTTTTTTAATGACTTTAATTTATTTATTTTTTTATTTTTAAGTCTGATTTCAAACATTATAATTATGAAAAAAGGAGACACAGATTTTAAGCTAATTATATTGATTGATTACTTATCTATAGTAATTTTGAATGTATTTTTAAAACCTGTATTAGCATTTACTTTATATTTTTGTTTTCTCCATTCCATTAGACATGCAATTGGTCTTTGCCTTCATTTAGATGATAATTTTCAAAATGGCTTAAAAAAATTTATAAAAAAAGCTATTCCTTTAACGTTAATTACAGCTATTCTTTTTTTAACAGCCATATATTCTCTCAATAATTTTTATGATCTCAACGAGGCCATTTATAAGGTAATTTTTATTGGTTTGGCGTCTTTAACTTTTCCGCATATATTGCTTGAGTACCTTTTAGAAAAAAATGAAAAAAAAAATTAAAATATTTTTAGCATCACCTAGAGGTTTTTGTGCAGGGGTCGATAGAGCAATTGAAATTGTAAACAAAGCTTTAGATAAATATGGGGCTCCAGTTTATGTTAGGCACGAGATTGTACATAATAAACAAGTTGTTGAAGACTTAAAAAATAGAGGGGCTATTTTTATCGAAGAATTAGTAGAAATTAAGGACTCCACAAGACCAGTAATTTTTTCTGCCCATGGCGTCCCGAAAAGTGTACCTGCTGAAGCAATTAATAAAAAACTTAAATACGTTGATGCCACTTGCCCTTTAGTGTCAAAAGTACATAGAGAGTCAGAACAACTTTACAAAAAAGGTTTTGATATTATTTTAATTGGACACAACCATCACCCAGAGGTGGTTGGAACAATGGGTCAGCTTCCGAATGGATCAATTAAACTTATTGAAACTATTCAAGATGTAGAAAAAATGAATGTGGAAGATTTTAAAAAACCGTTAGCATATATCACTCAAACAACTTTATCGGTAGATGATACTAAAGAAATTATCGATTTACTAAAAAAAAAATTTCCCAAAATCAAAGGGCCAGTAAAAGAAGATATCTGTTATGCTACGACTAATAGACAAAAAGCTGTAAAAGAAATCGCAAAAAATTGTGATTTATTTTTTGTAATAGGAAGTAGAAATTCATCTAACTCAGTCAGATTAGTTGAAGTAGCAAAAAAAGCTGGATGTAAAAATTCATTTTTGATGCATCACGGTAGAGAATTACCGATTGAAGAGATTAAAAGTAGTACTACAATAGGAATATCTTCTGGAGCCTCTGCACCAGAAAGATTAGTGCAAAATTTAATTAATGAAATTAAATTAAATTTTAACGTTTCCATAAAAGAAATAAAAGTGGCGGAAGAAAAAGTTGTTTTTAAACTTCCAAAAGAATTAAATTGATGGCTGTATATACTAAATTTGATCAAAAAGATTTTGAAAATATATTATCTAATTATTCTATTGGGAATTTAAGTTCTTTTCATGGAATTAAAGAGGGAATTGAAAATACTAATTATTTCTTAAAGGTAAATAATACAAAATATATTCTAACAATTTATGAAAAACGTGTAAAAGAACAAGATCTTCCCTTTTTTTCTAATCTTATGTTGAAATTGAATGATGCTAAATTCAAATGTCCAGTCCCTATTTTAAATAATGATAATCAAGCTATTTCGAAATATAAGGAAAAAAAATTAATGATTACCTCCTTTTTAGAGGGTAAAGCCAAAGAAATTCTTACTCCAAATAATTGCGGTGAAATAGGAAGGGAAGTTGCTAAACTGCATGAGATTACAAAATTTTATAAAATTAGTAGAGAGAATGATTTATCAATTGGTTCTTGGAGAAAAATCTTTAATTCTGTAAAAGAAAAATGTTCAAGCATTCATGTTGATTTGCCAAATCTTATAGAAGAAAATTTAAGTGATGTAGAAAAAAAATGGCCCGAAAAATTACCTAAAGGAATTATACATGCAGATTTATTCCAAGATAACATCTTTTTCACTCGAGACAATTTTAGTGGAATAATTGATTTTTATTTTTCATGTAATGACTATTATGCTTTTGAGATAGCAATATGTTTTAATGCGTTATGTTTTGATGGTGTAAAAGATAATTTAAGTTTTAATGTCACAAAGGCTAAAAAATTTATTGATGGATACACATCAGTTCGAAAATTAACAACACAAGAGAGAGATAGCATTAAAATTTTGTCACAAGGTGCATCCTTAAGATTTTTACTAACTAGAGTTTTTGATGCAATTAATACTGTTGAGGGGGCTATGGTAAAAGTTAAGGACCCCATAGAGTATTTGAAAAGACTAGAATTTCATAAAAACTCAAAGAGTTTTGAAGACTATTATTTTTAATGAGTATAAAAATTTATACAGATGGCGCGTGTTCAGGGAATCCTGGAAAAGGAGGTTGGGCAGCTATAATTTTAGATGGTAAAGATCAGTACAATATTTCTGGATGTGAGAATAATACAACAAATAATAGGATGGAATTAACAGCTCCTATAATGGCTCTAAAAAAGATAAAAAAAAAAACTGAAATTACTATTTATACAGATTCAAAATATGTAAAAAACGGAATTACTGACTGGATTAAAAAGTGGAAGCTGAATAATTGGAGAAGCTCGAGCAAAAAAACTGTAAAAAACAAAGATCTTTGGCTAAAACTCGATAATTCTTGCCAAAAACATAAAGTTATTTGGAAATGGGTTAAAGCTCACTCTAATGATAAACTTAACAATTTAGCTGATAAGCTAGCTGTTGAAAAAACTAAATAGCTTTGAGAAAGTTTTCAGCAGCTGATAATTCACACATAGCAGTTTCTTTTTCTTCCTCTATTTTTTTAACAATCCCATTTTCTACTAACATTGTGTATCTATTTGATCGTATTCCTAGACCTTTTACTGATTTATCTACTTCAGCCCCAATGGCTTGAGTGAATTTTATAAAAGGATCGCCAACCATAAGTATTTTGGTTCCAGTATTTTGACTCTCTCCCCAAGCCTTCATAACATTTGGGTCATTTACGGCAATACAAATTATTTTAGTAATACCTTTTTTAAGAGCTAAATCGTAATTTTTTATATAACCAGGAAGATGTAATGCAGAACATGTTTTGGTAAATGCTCCTGGCATACCTAAAATTAAAACTTTATTATTTTTACATAGATCAAGAATATCAATTTTTTTAGCGTCATTATTTTGATCTAAGTAAAATAATTCTGCGCTCGGTATTTTGTTTCCTATCTTGAGTTTCATTATATTTTATCTAAAATAAATTTTTTTAATTCAACTAAGTTATTATCTAGTATTTCAAATTTTTCAACTTTTTCTGTTAAACCTAAAAATTTTTTTGGCGGTTCTATTTTTTTTCCTATAGCTAACTTGATTGTATCTAAAAATTTAAAGGGATGAGCCGTTCCTAGAATTACAGTTTTAGACTCATTTTTAATTTTATATGATGCTCCAACGGCTGTTGCGGTATGGGGGTCGAGAATAAAACCATAATTTACAAAAAAATCTTTAATTATTCTCAAAGTCTCAGAATCATCTACTCTTTCTGCTTCAAAATCATTCTGAAGAATATTGAGCTCATCTTTTTCTAATTTAAAAAAACCTTCATCACTTAATTTTTGCATTGATATCTTAACTTTTTTATCGTCTTCTTTGAAAATATGAAATAACAGTCTTTCGAAGTTGCTAGCAACTTGAATGTCCATACTCGGAGATAGTGATGGTTTTACTTTTAAGGGTTTATATTCACCTGAATTAATTACTCTAAAAAGGATATCGTTATTATTAGTTGCTACGATAAGTTTATTGATAGGTAGCCCCATTTTTTTTGCAACAAATCCTGCATAAACATCGCCAAAGTTTCCAGTTGGAACTGCAAAATTAATTTTTGATTGCATTTTGAAGTAAGCGTAAAAATAATACACTATTTGACAAACAATTCTCGCCCAATTAATAGAATTAACTCCAGACATATTTATTTTTTCTCTAAATTTTTCATCATTAAACATCTGCTTAACAATTTTTTGACAGTCATCAAAATTTCCTTTCACAGCAATATTGAAGATATTGCTGGAGACGCAAGTTGTCATAATTTTTCTTTGAATATCAGAAATTTTTTTATAAGGATGAAGGATAAAAAGATTGATGTCTTTTTTTTCTTTTAAAGCTGCGATAGCAGCGGAACCTGTGTCTCCTGAAGTAGCAACAACAATATTTATTTTTTTTTTATTCAGATCAATTTCATCGAAAATCAATCCGATAACTTGCATGGCAATATCTTTAAATGCCAGCGTTGGGCCATGGTATAGTTCAAGAAGATTTACCCCATTTATTTTATTTAATTTAACCACATCTTTTGTGTCGAAATTAACATAAGCTTTTTCTATAATTGATTTAATTTTATCTTTTTTCAAAAATGGTTCTGAAAAATTTGATATTATTTCAGAGGCTAAATCAAAATAATTTAATTTACTTAATCTTTGTAAATCGTCTTTACTATATTTTCTTAGTTTTTCAGGTAAAAACAATCCACCATCGGAAGCCAAACCCCTCAAAAAAATACTTTTAAAATCAAAGTAAGTTTTTTTATCTCTAGTGCTAATATAATTCATTGTTTTTTTTTAAAGTATAAAAAATAAACCAAAATTGATAGTGCTACTGAGTACCATGTTATTGCGTATTTGAGGTGATTATTAGGCAAATTTGGTGTGATTATTTTTGGTTTTATCATTTCATTATGGCTGTCTTGTAAATGTAAAATATAATTTCCTATCTCAAAACCAGTAAAAGTTTTTAAATCCTCTAAATTTAATGAGTACCAAATATTATTTTCTAAATCATTATCTGGTTTAAATGGGTTTGGTTTAATAATTTTTTTTAATATACCACTAAATTTATTTTTATTAATCGAGTTGATTTCACTACTGTTTTTAAGGTCTTTTTTTATCCAACCTCTATTAATTAGTAAAATTTCATTAAATTGTGTTTTTAGTGGAGTCAATACCTCATAACCTGGGGCACCACTATTATTTAAACTATATAGATAAATTTGTTTTTCAAAATTAAATGTCCCGGTAAATTTTACTTTTTGGTAATTTTTTATGTTATTTTTTGAAAAAGAAATAGGTTCCGATTTTAAACCGTTGTTTATCTCGCTTATCAAATTTAATTTCCATTGCAATCTATATACCTGCCAAGTTCCGAGTGAACAAAAAAGCAGGATAGAAAAAAAAACGAAAATACTAAATGAAATTTTTTTCAATTATTTTTAACTTCCCCAGATATAAATAGCAGCAAAAAGAAAGAGCCATACTACATCTACAAAATGCCAGTACCAAGCTGCTGCCTCAAATCCAAAGTGATGATCTGGTTTAAAATGACCTTTTATTGACCTATATAAACATACAGCAAGGAAAATTGTTCCTATAATAACATGAAAACCATGAAATCCTGTAGCCATATAAAATGTTGAACCATAGATGTTTCCATCAATAGTAAAAGTTGCATGATGATATTCGTACGCTTGAAAACAAGAAAAGATAAAACCTAAAAATACGGTTGCTATCAAACCATTTACTAAACCTTTTCTATCATTCTCTAACATCGCGTGGTGTGCCCATGTGACTGTCGTGCCCGATAAAAGTAGAATTAAAGTATTAATTAAAGGTATATCCCAGGGATCAAAAGTTTTTATATCAGCTGGAGGCCAAACTTTACCTATTGCTTCAGTCGGGAATAGACTGGCATTAAAGAAAGCCCAAAACCATGCAACAAAAAACATAACCTCAGATGCTATAAATAGTGTCATACCGTATCTGTGTGTTATTTGGACAACCAACGTATGATGACCTTGTTTTTCTGCTTCATCGACCACGTCTCTGAACCACATAAAAGCCCCATAAAATAATAATGCTGTACCAACTAAAAGTAGCCATAAAGTTTTAGTGTGGAAATAATAAACTGCACCAACAGCAAGTATTAAACTCGCAAAAGAGGTAAATATTGGCCATGGACTTGGATCTACTAGATGATAGTCATGTTTTTTTTCTCCTGAAGACATTTTTAAGCTTTATCCTTTTTATAATAATCTGATGGAAAAAAAGTAAATGATAGTGTCACATCAGAAATTTTGCTAGTTTTTTTATCATCGACTACTTTAGGATCTAAAAAAAATGTGAGCACAAAGTCTCTTTTTTGACCTGGTTTCAGGGTTTGTTTTTCAAAACAAAAACACCCGATCTTATTTAGATAAACTCCAAATGTTGGTGGTGAAACATTAAATGTCGCTGATCCAGATGTTGGTTCAAGAGAATCATTCTCGACAAAAAACTTAACGGTATGAACTTCACCTGGTTTTAAACTTAATGTATTCACCTCTGGGTAAAATTTCCAAGCCAAAGCTCCGTTTGAGTTAGTGTCAAATCTTACTTTATATTTTTGGTTTACAACTATTTTGGGTAATTCTTTATTTTGAGCGTTCTGGGTAGTTCCACCAAATCCTGTTACTCTGCAAAAAAGATCGTAAAGTGGAACAGCTGCAAATGATAAACCTAACATCAAAACAAAAATTGAAACTAAAAATATTGGTGTGAGAGTTTTTTTATTCATAATCAAATTTCTCTATTGTAAATTCCAACATTATAAAACGTTAAAAAAAATAAAAATAAAATAAAAGCAACAAGAAATAGCGCTGTTAAGAAATTTTTCTTTTTTTTATCCATAAAATCTTATAAAAAAATTATCCACTAAAATTAGTAAAAAAACTATAAATAAATAAAAAATTGAGTATATGAATATCTTTCTTGCAATTAAGTTCGATAGATTACTCTTTTTTGTTATTAATAAATTATAGCACAAGTAAACATAATAAGTTGTTAATGAAATTGCTGGAATAAAGTAAAATAATGATGCAAAATCAAAAAAATACGGTGACGCAATAATTGGTGCCATTGATATTGAATAAATAAAAATATTTATTTTTGTTTTTTTTACCCCATAAATTATTGGGTACATAGGAATGTTTGCTTTTCTATAGTCTTGGGTTTTATATAAACTTAATGCCCAAAAGTGCGAAGGTGTCCACAAAAAAATTATTAAAAACAAAATTATTGGCTCAATCGTTAATGATCCAGTGGCTATTGCCCAGCCAATTACCGGCGGTAAAGCACCTGCAGCTCCACCAATTACAATGTTTTGAGGTGTTCGTCTTTTAAGCCATACTGTGTAGATGAAAAAATAAAAAAATATTGTAAAAAAAAGCAGAAAAGCAGAAACAAAATTTGAAAAATAAAATAATAAAGAAACTGATAGTATAGAAAGTACTAAACCAAATAGTAATGCTTGTGTTTTGGTGACCCTCCCCGTTGGAATAGGTCTCAAACACGTCCTAGTCATAATTGCGTCTAGATCGGACTCATACCACATATTTAATGTTCCTGCCGCTCCAGCTCCAATAGCAACAGCAATCAACGAAATTATTGAGTTTAAGATACTCACTTCCGCGGGTGCTATTACCAATCCTACCATACAAGTAAATAAAACAAGAGACATCACTCTTGGTTTCATCAAGTTAAAGAAAGACTCAAAATTTAATGCTGAAGCCTTATAATTTTTTGTTTTAATTAATGTATGTTGCAATTTATTTTACCTTTGGTAATTCCTCAAAAGTGTGGAACGGGGGTGGTGAAGAAACAGTCCACTCTAAAGTTGTAGCTCCCTCTCCCCACGGATTTTTATCTGCTGCTTTTTTCTTAATAAATGAGTAAAGCAAATTAATTAGAAATACGCCAACACCAATTAATGAAATATATGATCCAATAGATGATATATAATTCCATCCTGCAAACGCATCGGGATAATCAACATACCTTCTAGGCATGCCCGCGAGTCCTAAGAAATGTTGTGGAAAGAAAATTAAATTTACACCAATAAAAGTTAACCAAAAATGTAATTTACCTAAAAACTCCGAATATTCGTATCCAGACATTTTGCTAAACCAATAATAAAAACCAGCAAAAATTGCAAATACGGCGCCCAAAGACAATACATAGTGGAAATGAGCCACTACATAATAAGTATCATGAAGTGCGGTATCCACTCCAGCGTTAGCCAGAACTACTCCGGTTACTCCTCCAAGTGTAAACAACACAATAAAACCAATCGCCCAAAGCATTGGTGTTTTAAAACTGATTGATCCTCCCCACATAGTAGCAACCCATGAGAAAACTTTGATACCTGTTGGTACAGCTATTATCATAGTTGCAGCTAAAAAATAGGCTTTTGTATCTGTATCTAAACCTACAGTATACATGTGATGAGCCCAAACCACGAAACCAACAACACCTATTGCTACCATTGCATAAGCCATTCCAAGATAACCAAATATTGGTTTTTTTGAAAATGTTGAAACAATGTGACTTATCATACCGAAACCTGGTAAAATCAAAATATAAACTTCAGGGTGCCCAAAAAACCAAAACAAATGTTGAAATAAAACTGGGTCTCCGCCAGTTTGAGCTTCAAAAAAAGCTGTTCCAAAATTCCTATCAGTTAATAACATTGTAATGGCTCCTGCCAAAACAGGTAAAGATAAAAGAAGTAAAAATGCCGTAACAAGAATTGACCACGCAAACAATGGCATTTTATGTAGTGTCATACCTGGTGTTCGCATATTTAAAATAGTAGTGATAAAATTAATTGCGCCAAGAATCGATGAGGCCCCTGCTATATGTAAACTTAAAATTGCCAAATCCATCGCTGGTCCTGGTTGACCAGTTTTGGATGAAAGTGGTGGGTAAATTGTCCATCCTCCTCCAACTCCTGATTGGCCTGGAGGACCATCAACAAATATTGACGCCAAAAGCAATATTAAAGAAACAGGTAATAACCAAAAAGAAATATTGTTCATTCTTGGAAAGGCCATGTCTGGTGCCCCAATCATTATGGGTACAAACCAGTTTCCAAATCCGCCGATCATCGCAGGCATTACCATGAAGAAAATCATTATTAATCCATGTCCTGTAACTAGAACATTATATAAATGATGGTTTCCGCCGAGAATACCATCACCAGGGTGCATGAGCTCCATTCTCATTAACACTGAAAAAATTGAACCTATTAATCCTGCAATAATTGCAAAGATAAGATACATGGTTCCAATATCTTTATGATTAGTAGAATAAGCCCACCTTCTCCATCCGTAAGGCGTATGATCGTGAGAACCTGCTGATATAGTTGACATAAATTTATTTTTTTTCCTCCAAAACTTTTTTAGCTATCATAATATTTTTTTCTACATCATTATTTTTAGCAAATTTTTCTTTGGCTTCAACTAGCCATTTTTCATATTCCTCCTCAGAAACAACGTTTACTGTAATCGGCATAAATGCGTGTTTAATACCACATAACTCTGAACATTGACCGTAAAAAGTTCCTGTTCTATCTGCTTTGAACCAAGTTTCATTAATTCTGCCAGGTACCGCATCTCGTTTAACTCCAAAAGAAGGGAGAGCCCATGCATGGA
Organism: uncultured Pelagibacteraceae bacterium; assembly: GCA_902582345.1. GTDB lineage: Bacteria > Pseudomonadota > Alphaproteobacteria > Pelagibacterales > Pelagibacteraceae > Pelagilacustribacter. Next base: position 194,980 of record CACHRU010000001.1, read on the forward strand.
GTACGTCATTAGCAGTAATTAAAACTTTAACTACTTTGTTTACTGGAACGAAAATTTCATTATCAACAGAAAGGAGACGTGGCTGACCTGGCTGTAAATCTTTGTCCTCAATCATATAAGAGTCAAACTCTATGTTTTCGTCTGGGTACTCATACCCCCAATACCATTGATAACCAATAGCTTTGATTGTTACATCAGCAGAAGGAATTTCATCTTGCGAGTATAAAACTTTGAAAGATGGAACCGCCATAACTATTAAAATTAAACAAGGTACTAATGTCCAAATAATTTCTATTAATGTGTTATGACTTGTTGTTGAAGCTACAGGGTTTCTCGAAGCTCTAAATCGAATACATGCATAAATAACTAAAAATAGAACGAAAGCTGTTATTGCAGTAATTATTGGCAGTAACATATAATCATGAAACCACACAATATCTTCCATGCTTTTCGATGCAGCTTTTTGAAAACCAAGTTGCCAATCTTTTGGCTGCTCTGCATAGAGGTTAAACGGCATTAATAGAAAAATTATATTAACTATAAATCTGTACATCTTATTTTTTATACAACTTTTTAATACTTTAACAAATTCAATAAATGCGACAATTAATGATTATTATTGATAAAATTTACAAGAGAAATAGCACTTATAACAGCAGTATCAGACCTAAGAATGTTTTTTGATAACGTAAAAGGTTTAACGGCAGGATTTTTAAGGATTGACTCACGTTCTGCAGGTGAAAAGTCGCCCTCAGGACCGATTAAAATACATAAAGATTTACTATCTTTTAAATCTTCTGCATTTAGAATGTACTTAGAATTAACGTCAGCAAATAAAATTTTTGAAGTTCCATCTAAATTTTTTAAAAAATCTCTCAATTTCATTACTTCTGTAATCTTTGCAGGAGCAAGTTGGTTAGATTGCTCTGTTGCTTCTATTACAATTTTATTTGCTCTATCGTAATTTAATTCTTTAACTTCAGTTCTCTCTGAGACTATTGGAATTATTTTTCCTACACCAAGTTCAGCAGCTTTTTGAAAAATACTTTCCATCGGACTCTTTTTGACTAAACAAATTGCCAGTTCAATTTTAGATAAGCAGCTTGCTTGTTTAATCTTTTCTAGATATTTGACTTCAACCCTATCTTTATCTAAAAAAATAATTTCACTTTTCCACTCACCTTCTGTATTAAAAAAGTTAATTTCAGATCCTCTTTTTAATCTCATTACGTTAACAATGTAATGAGTATGTTCTTTTGAAAGTAAACCGGTAGTATTTTCAACTATACTGTTTGGATGATATAATCTAATATTCATAAATAAATGTATAATATAAAAAAAATAAATTCAATTAAAGGAGCTTGTTATGGCAAAAGGTGAAAGAGCTGGGGAGACTCCTATTGGTATAGATGTAGTTGAGGGAAAATCTTATTATTGGTGTTCATGTGGTAAAAGTTTAAATCAACCAATGTGTGATGGTTCTCACAAAGGAACGAACTTTAAGCCTATTCCATATAAAGCTGATCAGTCCAAAAAATTATTTTTCTGCACTTGTAAACAAACTAATGACCCACCAATTTGCGATGGTTCACATAATATTGAAAGAAAATGAATACAAAAGCTATAGTGTTTGATGCTTATGGCACACTGTTCGATGTTAATTCAGCCGCAGAAAAATGCAAAAGTAAAATAGGTAATAAGTGGGAGGCTTTTGCGAATTACTGGAGAACTACTCAGCTTGAATACACTTGGCTTAGAAGTTTAATGAAAAAACATAAAAATTTTTGGGAGATTACAGAGGACAGTTTAGATAAATCTATGAAAGTTTTTAACATCGATAAAGGTATGAAAAATGAATTACTTAAACTCTATAAAGTTTTGTCACCATATCCAGAAGTAAAAAAAGTTTTAGAAAATCTAAAAGATAAAAAATTAAAACTTGCTATACTTTCAAATGGGACCCCTTCTCTTCTAAATGAATTAGTTTCAAGTAATAATCTTAAAAATTTATTTGATGATCTTTTTTCAATTGAAGAGGTAAAAGTTTTTAAACCTGACTCAAGAGTATATGAAATACCTGTAAAAAAATATAATATTAATGCTAATGAAATAACTTTTTTGAGTGCTAACACATGGGATGTTTCAGGAGGTGGAAACTTTGGTTATAATTCAATTTGGGTAAATAGAAACAATTCACATTTTGATATCCTTGATTATCAACCAAAAAATGAAGTCGACAACTTAACGCAGCTACTTGATATAGTTTAAACATTTTATATATTAAAAGTATGTCACAAATCGAAGTAAAAAAAATTATTAAAGCTTTAAACGCTTCAGATGGAGCGGGGGTAAAATTAAAAAGAAGCATTGGAACACCTGAAGCAAATTATGTTGACCCTTTTTTAATGCTTGATGAATTTGGATCGGACAATAAAGACGATTATATTGCTGGCTTTCCTCCGCATCCACACAGAGGAATAGAAACTGTAACATACATGTTAAACGGAGAATTTGAACACCAAGATAGTACTGGTGCTAAAGGTATAATGCAGTCTGGAGATGTGCAGTGGATGAAAACTGGTAGAGGTATTATTCATTCAGAAATGCCTGCAATGAGAGAGGGGAAATTATTGGGATTTCAACTTTGGATCAATATGCCAGCCAATATGAAAAAAAATAAGCCGGAATATCTTTACATTAAAGGCAATGAGTTAGGTGAACATAAAGACAGTGAAAAAATAGTAAAAGTTATAGCTGGAAAATATCATAAAGCTGAGGGTCCTGAAAAAAATCATAACGTTAAACCAATATATTTTCATGTAGTTTTAAACGAAGGAAAAGAATTTAATTGTGACGTTCCAGATGGACACAACTCCTTTATATATCTTTTAAAAGGTGAACTAAAAATTGGAGAAAAAAAACATAACAAAACAACTGACTCAAACTTAATTTTGCTTGAACGAGGCAGTAAGCTTAAGGTTAACTCAGTCAAAAAATCTGAGTTTTTATTCATAGCTGGAAAGCCGATAGGCGAACCTATTGCTAGAGGTGGTCCATTTGTTATGAATACTAAAGCTGAGATACTTGAAGCTATTCAAGATTATAATAACGGAACATTTGCTAAATATTAAAAGTTAAAGTACGTTCCAAAAATGCCGAAATCAATTATTATCAAAAAAAATGGTGGCCCTGAAGTTTTGGAACTTCAAGAAGTTAAAGTTGGATCTCCTGGTCCAGAGGAGATATTAGTCACAAATTATGCCATTGGGTTAAATTATATTGATACTTATCACAGGTCTGGATTGTATCCTATTCAATTACCAAGTGGAATTGGTTTGGAAGCTGCTGGAAAAATAGAAGAGGTCGGTTCAAATGTAAAAGAATTTAATAAAGGAGATAACATAGCTTATGCCTCAACACCTCTCGGAGCATATTCTCAAAAAAGAATTATACCTGCCAAAATAGCTGTCCGAATACCTGACGGGATATCTCATGAATTAGCTGCAACACTCATGACCAAAGGATTAACTACAAACTATCTACTTACAAAAACATATAATTTAAAGGCTGGAGAAACAGTTTTATTTCATGCAGCGGCTGGGGGTGTAGGTCAAATTTTTGCTCAGTGGGCAAATAGTATTGGTGCGAAAGTAATCGGCACAGTAGGATCAGATGAAAAAATTAAAACAGCAAAAGAAAACGGGTATTCTCATGTTATAAATTACACCAAAGATGATTTTGCTCAAGAGGTAATGAAATTAACACAGAACGAAGGTGTTCCTGCTGTGTTCGATGGAGTTGGAAAAAAAACTTTTAAAAAATCATTAGAGTGTCTTAAAATAAGAGGGACTATGATTAGCTTTGGTAACGCGTCAGGTCCGTTAGATCCTGTAGATGTTCCAAAAGAGATTCAACCAAAAGGTTTATACTTAACAAGACCATCTATCGCCCAATATTTTACTAATAGAAGTGAACTTCAGGAAGGCGCTGACTCCGTTTTTGAAAAAGTAAAATTTGGTAAAATTAAAATTAGAATTTCGAAAAAATACAAGCTCGCTGACGCAAAACAAGCTCATGAAGACTTAGAAAAAAGAAAATTAACCGGTCCTGCAATTCTTATTCCTTAATGAGTGAAAATATTATATCTCCATGTATCAGCATATGCAAAACTGATCCTGTAACAGGTTTTTGTTACGGCTGTGCTAGATCTGAAATAGAAAAAAAGTTATGGAAAGATCCTACAACTGACAGTAATTGGAAAATAAAGAATCTTAATATAATACAATCTAGAATGAGTGGTTGGCAACTCACTACATTTAAAGAATCTTATGATCATAAAGTCAAAAAAGGTGTTTCTTTATTTAAAAAGAGTCAATTAAATAAAAAATAATTACAGATCTTTTTTCATTGATGCCATATCACTTAAATGGAATTTTAAGGCTTCATTGGAAAGTCTGATTTCTTGTAAGAATAAAAAAATTGAAAATATCATACAGAGACAGCAAAATGCGAAACTTAATCGTGCTTGGAAGGTATAATCAAGATAAAGAAGCAAAACTGTAAGCATGTTAAAAAGAAAACCAAAAGCAGCACAACCCATTACATATTTTAAATAGTTTGTTCTTTTATTAAGTACATGAAGTTGGTTTTCCCACTCTGGTGGAACTTTCTTTTCAAAAGTATATTGATCATGAATTTTTCTTATCAGAGCACTTAAAGTATGAAACCGATTGCTATACATAGTCATCATTAGTGGTATTGCGGGAAACATTAAAGCTGCTACTGTATAATCAATGTCCATATCGAATCAAATTGATTATGTATTTAGTGTTTGATATTTACAAGAGATAATTCAAATGAACCACATAAATATTTTTATTCAATTAACCAGATTAAATAAACCAATAGGATATATGCTATTGTTTTGGCCGTGTAGTTGGGGTCTAGCTCTAGCATTTTTACTTAATAGGGATGAAATAAATTTTAAGTACTTTCTAGTTTTATTTTTTTTAGGCTCAGTTTTAATGAGAAGTGCTGGATGTATTATAAATGATATTGTAGACAAAGATATCGACAAAAAAGTTAGAAGAACAAAAGATAGACCTCTTGCAGCAGACAAAATTTCAATCTTTCAATCTTTAATTTATTCAGGAATTTTATGCAGTTTAGCTTTCTTGATCTTAATACAATTTAACATGTTCACAATTATATTAGGACTCTTCTCAATGCTTTTGGCTTTTAGCTATCCTTTTATGAAAAGAATAACTTATTGGCCGCAATTGTTTTTAGGCTTAACTTTTAACTGGGGGATTGTTATGGCCTGGACTTCAATGATTAATGGTGTTTCTCTTGAAGTATTTCTACTTTACTTTGCAGCCATATTTTGGACATTGGGTTATGACACAATCTACGGGTTGCAAGACATTGTAGATGATGAAATTATTGGTATGAAATCAACCTCTATCAAATTTAAAAAAAATCCTAAATTATTTGTATCTTGTTGTTACATCATTACATTAATCTTATTATGTGTCCTGTTTAAAGAATTTTTGGGCTCTAATTTTTTTAGTTTATTATTTTTCGTTTTTTTGTCATCTTTATTTTATCAAATATATGTTTTTAATTTAAAAATACCGAGTACTTGCTTGAGAGCTTTCAAAATAAATAATTTTTCAGGCATTTTACTATTTCTATCAATCATATCATTGGCATATTAATGAAATTTGGTGAATTATATTCAATTGGAAAAAGATTATATCAAAACTATATCAATAAATTTATTTTAAGAATTTTAATCGCATTATTTTTATCAGTTTTAGTAGCTGGCAGTACTTCAGCAATTGCCTGGTTACTCGATCCGGCTATTAAAAAAATATTTATAGAGCAGGATAAGACTTATGCACTAATTATACCATTTGCTATAATTTTAGCTTTTTCTACAAAAGGTATTTCATTATATTTTGCAAGAACAAATATAATTAAAATAGGATATTGGATTTGTGGAAAATTGCAAAAACAAATGTCAAATACAATTCTTTTTTCTGATACTGAGACGATAGATAAAAAGCATTCTGGTAAATTCATTTCAAATTTTTTATATGACGCAACTCTTGTTCAGCAAGCTGTTAGCACAGTTGTATTAAATATTATGAAGGACAGTCTCACATTAACAGCTTTGTTAATCGTTATGTTTTATCAAAATTGGAAATTAGCTTTATTTGCAATTATTATGATGCCTCTCGCTGCGTTCGTAGCAAAATCTCTTGGAAAAAGAATAGGAAAAGCTTCAACCGAAAGTACAGATTTGTCTGGCAAATTATCAACTTTTCTCTCAGAGATATTGAAAGGTTCAAAAATAATAAAAATTTATCAAAGTGAAAGATTTGAAGAGAAAAGAGCGGAGACAACTATTGATAACCTAAATAATAAATTTATTAAAATTTCTACAATTTTAATAAGAGCAACACCCATTATGGAAACTCTTACTGGGATAATGATAGCAGGTTTTATATATTATTCTGGTATTTTGATTGCAAATGGGGAATTAGGAATAAACAACTTTTTCTCTTTTTTAACTGCAATGATGTTAGCTTATCAACCAATACGCTCGCTAGCCACTTTAAATATGACTATTAATCAGGGGGCTGCCGGGGCGAAAAGAGTTTTTAAAGTAATAGATGAAGAAATAAATATAAAAAATAAAGAGAATGCTTCTGAACTAAAACTAACTAATTCAGATATTGAATTTAAAAATGTTAATTTTAAATATAGCTCAACTAATGAAAAAGCTATCAAAGGGGTAAATTTTGGTATTAAAGGAGGTACCATGGCAGCTTTTGTGGGACATAGTGGAGCTGGAAAAAGTACAATTTTGAATTTAATTCCTAGATTTTATGATTGTCAGTTAGGTGAAATTCTAATTGATAAGCAAAATATATATGATGTTTCAATTGAGTCATTAAGAAAAAATATATCTCTAGTGAGTCAGGACATAGTTTTGTTTGATGATACCGTCAAATCAAACATTCTTTATGCTAACCCACAAGCATCCAACGAAGATCTTATTAAAGCTTGTAAATTTGCTGCAGCTGATGATTTTATTTCAAATCTCCCCGACAAATACGAGACAATTATAGGTGAAAATGGATTAAGATTATCTGGTGGTCAAAAACAAAGAATTTCAATTGCCAGAGCTTTTTTAAAAAATTCGCCAATTATTCTTTTAGATGAAGCCACATCCGCGTTAGACTCTGAGTCTGAAAACATGGTTCAGGAGGCTATTAAAAAATTAACAAAAAATAAGACTACATTAGTTATAGCACATAGACTTTCGACTATTTTAAATGCAGATAAAATTTTTATAATGAAAAATGGTAAAGTTATCGATAATGGATCTCATGAAGAGTTAATGAAAAAAAGTCAAGAATATAAATCTTTATACAATAAACAATTAAATTAAAAAATGCTTTTCTTTTACAGATTAATCACAATTTTTTTTTATCCTTTTTTAATATTTTATTTTTTTTTAAGAATTTTTTTTAAAAAAGAAAATCTTGATAGTTTTACTCAAAAGATTTTTTTTAGTAAAAAGATAAAAAATAACTCGAAAATAATCTGGTTTCATGGGGCGAGTATTGGAGAAGTGAAAAGTGTTTTTCCTTTAATTAAATTTTATTTAGAGAATAAAAGCGAATTTAGTATTCTTATCACATCAACAACTTTAAGCTCAAAAAAAATTATTCAAAATGAATTTTCAAATAATGAAAGAATTATTCATAGATTTCTTCCAATTGATATAAATTTTTTAACTCGAAGATTTTTAAATAATTGGAACCCTGATATAATATTTTTTATCGACTCCGAAATATGGCCAAATTTTATTTCACAAATTAAAACGAAAAAAATTCCTTTAATAATCTTAAATGGGAGAATTACAGAAAAAACTTTTATGAGATGGAAAAAATTTAAAAATTTTTGTAATGAGATTTTTAAATCCTTTGATCTCTGTATTGCTTCAAGTGAGGACTCAAAAAAAAAATTTGAAATGCTTGGCATTAAGAAAGTAGTTCATTATGGAAATCTTAAATTTATTTTTGATAAAAATTCTATAAGTAAAATTAAGTCTAGTATGAATTTAAAAAGAAAATGTTGGTTAGCTTCTAATACACATGAAGGTGAAGAAGAATTATGTCTAAAAGTTCATGATCTAATTAAAATTAGATATCCTGACATATTAACAATAATAGTACCAAGGCATGTAAGCAGAGCAAAAAAATTACAATCACACCTAAAAAAAATAAATGACAATATTGAAATAATAAGTAATCAAAATTTTGATAACACTAAAGCAGAAATTTTAATAGTAGATGTTTTTGGTATTTTATCAAAATTTTATAGTAACTTAAAAAATGTATTTATTGGAAAGTCTATGCTCAAAGAACTAAGTAATGAAGGTGGTCAAAATCCACTTGAGGCTATCCAGTTCGGATGTAAAGTGTATCATGGTCCTTATACTTATAATTTTCATGAAATTTATGATTTTTTAAAAAAAAATAATATGTCCAAGGAAATAAGTGACAGCAAAGATTTAGCTAACGAAATTATTCATAATTTTCAAAATTCTTCTACTGAACCATCTAAAGATATTTTAAAAATTGGAGAAAATATTTTGGATAAAACCCTTAAGGAGATCGATAATTTTTTTTAATATGACTCTTTTAAAGCCTAAATTTTGGGATTCGAATGAAAAAAATTTATACAAATTATTATTATTACCTTTTTCGCACCTTTTTAACTTAATAGTAATGATAAAAAAATTTTTTTCTAAAACTAAAAAATTTTCAATAAAAACTATATGCGTAGGTAATATTTATATAGGAGGAACGGGCAAAACACCTCTATGCATCGATTTATTAAAAGAATTTAAGGAAGAATTAAAGAATAATGCATTAGAAGCTGTAATAATTAAAAAAGATTACAAGGATCAAATTGATGAGATAGACTTAATAAAAAGAAGTACAGGCTCGATAATAGTAGAAAAAAATAGAGTTAGAGCATTGAATAGAGCTGAGCGCGAAGGGTATAAACTTGCAATTATAGATGATGGGCTGCAAGATTATTCATTTTTTAAAAATGTCAAAATTGTATGTTTTAACGATAAATTGATAGGTAATGGCTCAACTCTTCCTGCAGGGCCTCTAAGAGAAAATATAAGCTCAATAAAGGATTATGATATAGTAATAATAAATACCTCTGAAATAAATTCAAACACAGATTTTGAAAAAAAGTTAAAATTCATCAATCCGGAAATTGATATTTTTTATTCTTTCTATAAACCAGATAAAAAAAAAATAATTGACTTTGAGGGAAAGCGAATTAGTGCATTTGCTGGTATAGGTAATCCTGAAAATTTTTTTGAAATGTTAGAAAGGAATCATTTGAAAGTTGAAAAAAAATCAATTTTTCCCGATCACTTTAATTATAATAGTGACCAATTACAAAATATGATTAAATCTGCACAAAGTAGAGATCAGAAACTTCTGACTACAGAAAAAGATTATTCTAGACTACAAAATTTATTTCCTGGAAGTTTTATTCTCAAAGAGATAGATTTTATTCCCATAGAATTAGAGATTAAAGACAAAAAAAAATTTTTTAAAAAGATTAAGGAAAAAATTTATTTATGAAAAAAATTAAATACGTTTTTGAGGCTTTAGTAATATATTTTATTTTTTTTATTATCAAAATTATTGGTTTCAAATTAAGTAGAAAAATTTTTCCTACAATTTTTAAAAAGATCGGCCCTTTTTTCAAATCCGAAACAATAATTGATCAAAATATAGACAGAATTTCGAGAGGTCTGGCCTCTTACGATAAAGATAATATCAAAGATAAAATGTGGGAAAATTACGGAAATGTATTTATTGAGTATTTATTTTTATCAAAATTTAAAACCGATAATTCTCATATAAATATAAAGGGAAAACAATATATTGAAAAAATAATAAAGAATAATGAAACTACGATTTTTATTTCTGGCCATTTAGCAAATTTTGAGTTTATGTCGATGGAATTAACTAAAATGAAAATCAAATTAGCTACAATTTATAGACCTCTTAATAATTTTTTTTTAAATCCTTTTATGGAACATTTAAGAAAACAGTATATTTGTAAAAATCAAATTAAGAAGGGAATACCTGGAATTAGACAAGCGGTTGAATACATAAATAAAAATTATTCAATAGCATTAATGGTAGATCAAAGAGTTAGTGAGGGTAAGCTTTTACCTTTTTTTGGAGAAGATGCCTGGACAACTACCTTGCCCGCACAACTTGCACTGAAATACAAATGCAATATTACTCCGATTTCAATTTATAGAATTGATGATAAATTTGAAATGGAAATATTAAAACCCATTGAAGTAACTAACATAGAAAATAATGAGGAGAATAAAATAAAAATTTCATCGGAAATTAATAAAACAATTGAAATAATGATAAAAAAAGATCCTAGCCAGTGGATACTTACACATAATAGGTGGAAATAATTATTTTTTTATTTTATTGATTTGATCAAATTTTATTTTGACTTCTCTGGGCGAGGCATAAGCTTCTTGTAAATCTACGCTCCAATAGGTTAATTTTTCTAGGGGTATTTTTTTTTCGGTGACTGCGCATTTTACGTAATCCCCAGCTTCTATTATTTCGAAGGAATTTGCTTTATATTTTAGTTTTGCAGCTTTATTATCCATGTATTTAATATTACATTTAAAATTAATTTTTTCATATGAATATTGCAATAATTGGTAGTGGTGGCAGAGAACACGCTCTATGTGAGAAAATATCAAAGTCTAAAAGAGTTGATAAACTTGTATGTATACCAGGTAACGGTGGTACTCAAGAGATAGCTCAAAATCTTCAAATTGATATTCGAAATTTCAAGCTATTGTTTGAACATATTAAAAGGTTAAAGATCGATCTTGTAATTATTGGACCAGAGGAACCGTTAGTTAATGGGATTGTCGATTTTTTAAGAAAAAAAAAGATTAAAGTATTTGGACCCAATAAATTTGCTGCAAAATTAGAGGGATCAAAAATTTTTATGAAGAATATTTGTAAAAAAAACAATATTCCAACAGCTGGCTTTAAAGTTTGTAACACCACAAAAGACGTCAAAAAATTTATCAAAAATAATGAGTTTCCAATTGTTGCTAAAGCTGATGGACTTGCAGCTGGAAAAGGGGTCGTAATCTGTCAGAATGAAAAAAAATTAATTAAAGTGTCAAAAGAAATTTTTCAAGGAAAATTTAAAAGTTCAAAGAGATTAATATTAGAAGAATTTTTACAAGGTGAGGAGGCTAGCTACTTTTTAATAATTGATAAAAAAAATTTTTCTTTTTTTGGTACCGCACAAGATCACAAAAGAGTTGGACATGGAGAGACTGGTCCTAACACCGGAGGAATGGGAGCTTATTCTCCAGCTCCGATCATTTCAAAATCAGTAGAAAAAAAAGTAATTGGAAAAATAATTAAACCTACTTTAAATTATTTTAGAAAAAAAAATAAACATTATACCGGATTTCTATATGCTGGTTTAATGATTAAAAATAATGAGCCATATTTAATAGAATACAATGTAAGAATGGGTGATCCAGAGTGCCAGGTAATTTTACCAAGAATAAAAAATGATTTAGCTCAAATATTATTTAATGCAGCAAATAATAATTTAAGCAGAAATAGAATACGATGGTTTAAAAATATTTGTATGACAGTGGTTTTATGTTCTAAAGGTTATCCAGGCTCTTACAAAAAAAATGTGAAAATTGCAAATCTAGAAAAAAAGAGGAAAATTAAAAATATTCAAATTATACACGCAGGCACACTTAAAATAAAAGATAATTTTTTTTCTAACGGTGGAAGAGTGCTTAATATAACTGGAATTGGAAAAAACATTAGAATATTAAAAAAACAAATTTATAAGTTTTTGAAACATTTAAATTGGAAAAATGGTTTTTATCGATCTGATATTGGTTGGAGGCTTTTGAACAAGTGAGAATTATTTCTGGTCATCTTAAAGGGAAGTTCATTGAAAATCCTAGACTAGCAAACACTAGGCCTCTTAGAGATTTTGTGAAAGAAAATATTTTTAATTTAATTTTACACTCTAAGTTGGTCAATATGGATTTAGAAAATAAAAATATTTTAGATTTATATTCAGGAATGGGATCATTTGGTATTGAATGTATCTCAAGGGGAGCTAGAAAAGTTACATTTATAGAAAAGGATAAAAATTCTTTTAAATACTTAAATCAAAATATCAATGTGCTAAACTTAGAGGATAAATCTAAAGCAATAAATGAGGATGTCTCTATATTTTTAGAAGGTTATGGGGGTGAAAAGTTTGATTTAATTTTTTTAGATCCCCCTTATAAGAATAGGGATTATCTAAAAATATTTGATCTAATTAAGAAAAAAAATTTATACAACCAAAATCATTTATTAATTTGTCATAGAGAGTTGAATGAACCTGAAATCAAATTAGATTTTAAAAAAACTTTAATTAAAAAATACGGCAGGTCAATAATTTATTTTTTAGTTTTTTAGTAATTTATTTTGTGTGATTTGCTTAACTTTTTCTACAGCGGGTTGATCAAAAGGATTTATATTCATGAGTTTTCCTACTAGGAAAGTCTCAACGATGAAATATGAAAATATTTCTCCAATACTACTCTCCTTAATATTTTTAAGTGTAATTTCTCTGTAAGGGATCTTGAGATCATTAAAATTTTGAATAAGTGCATTTTTTTGGGCTAAGATAATTTTATTAATACCCTTTTTTCTAAAAATCTTATCCTTTTTTTTGAAAAGGTTTTTAATTAATCTATTATCTGATTTTTCAAGACTTAGTATATAAAATACCTTATCTTTTGGTCCATCTAAATATAGTTGAAGCATGCTATGATGATCTTTTGGCGCTACGGACAAAATTGGCATTAATCCTTTACCCTTTTTTCCTAAACTTTCTGAGATAAGTTGCTGACACCAATTTGCAAACTCGTTTAATTCAGGGGAATAACTTAAAAATACAACCGATCTGTAATTTTTTGTTAAATTAATTTTACTCAAGTCTAAAACATTTTGTCTAAGTAAAGATGAATTATTTTTTAAAAATTTTAAAATTTTTTTTTTAAAATCATTAACTTTTAGGCCCATTAGAAACGCAGGAATCATTCCAACTTCCGATAAAACTGAATATCTTCCTCCAATATATCTTTTATGATCTATGACTAAAATTTTTCTTTCTTCTGCAAATAGTTTAAGGGAGTTTTTTTTATTTTCAGTTATTATTATCGAATTTGATTGTTTAAACACTCCTTTCTGAAAAGAGTTAACCAGGCTTAACGTCTCTAAAGTTTCTCCCGACTTTGAGATTATTATAAATAAACTTTTGTTAATTATTTTTTTATTTGAAATTTCTTTGAGCTTATTAATCTCTAGATTGTTTAAAAAATATATATCTTTTTTAATTTTACTTTTAAGAAAACTGTAGATTGCCTCAGCACCTAATGTTGAGCCACCCATCCCAATAATGATTATAAATTTAAATTTCTTAAATTTGTTTAGGATTTTAGTATTAATTTTGTAATCTTTGTTAAAAGTTTGAAAAACATTTCTTTTTTTGTTTAAATCGAATTCTATCTCTTTAAGTAATCTGTTCAATTTTTTTTTTAAAGCACTGTCACCTATTTTAAAATCAGTTGAATTTAGATTTTTGAATTTACTTATTATATTTGCCATTATCTTATCTTATCTAATATAGATTTTTCTGCAGAAGAAGCACTACCAGATGAGGATTTTTCTTTATTAGTTTTAAGAATTTTATTTAAATTCTCATTTTCTTTTTGCTGGGTCATTGACCCAGGCTCAGGGATTTCTTTATAATCAGGGGGCACAGCCAAAGGCTCTTTTTTTTCAATTAAAAATTCATCTGTCGTATTCACTCTTTGGTTGGTCAAAATTCTTTTACTTTCCGATAATGAATTACAGGCAACCTGAGTTAAAAAAATGAAAATTAAAAATGTTTTAATTAAAATTGATTTCATGATTTTTTTACAATTTCTTTAATTAGTATTAATATAACACCTAAAGTTATAAAAATATCTGCAATGTTAAATGTAAACCAGTGATAAGAATTAAAATGGAAATCAATAAAATCAGGTACGGATAAATAAATCAACCTATCATAAAGGTTTCCAGCTGCACCGCCAAGAATAAGCGAGTAACATATTTTTTCATAACTTGAAGATTTATACATGAGGTAAAATATAAACATAATTATAGCCAAAATAAGAAATGAAATTAAATGGTAATATAATCCCTCCTGTGAACTTAGGAGTCCGAAGCCAATACCAGTATTAAAGGTGAGGTCAAAATTCAAAAAATCAGTAATAATTATTAAATCCTTATTTTCTAATAATTCAACTATCTTAATTTTCGAAATTCTATCAAAAATAAAAATTGTTAAAAATAATACACTAGCTGAAATATTTGATCTATTTAAAAAAAAGTTTTTTTTTCTCTCTATTCGTTCGTTAAGATCCATTAGTTTTTTTCTTTTGAATAATTTTTTCACATCTCATACATTTCTTTTCAACAATTTTCCAACATCTCTCACATTTTACACCACTTGACTTTTTAACCAAAACCTTAATTTCATTTTTATTATCCTTATTAAAATTTCTTTTTGCTTTTGATGTAATGAAATATTCAGTTAGATCCAAATTTTCAAGTAAGTCATAATTCTTTTTATCAAGAAAGATTTCAATTTCTGCTTCCAAACTGGAACCGATAACTTTCTTTGATCTTTTTTCCTCTATAGCTATATTAACTGCTTGTTTAATTTTATTAAGACTCTCCCACTTATCATTTAGGTTTAAATTTGCCCAAGACTTAGGGATCTGTAAAAATTCATGTTCATGAATACTTTTATTGTCCTTTTTAATAAGATTATATATTTCCTCAGTTGTAAAAACTAAAATTGGAGCAAACCATTTAAGAAGTGTCTCAAGTATAACGTTTAAAACAATAATACAATCCTTTCTTTTTTTTGAATTTACATCATCACAATATAAGCAGTCTTTTCTGATATCGAAATAAAACGAAGATAGGTCTAATGTACAAAAACTCAGTAGTTCCTTATACATTTTATGAAAATTATAAATCTTAAAGTTTTTATTAATCGTTTCATTCACATTAAAAATCCTATTTAAAATATATCTCTCTAACTCAGGAAGTTCCTGAATATTTAATTTTTTTAAATCAGTTGGTTCAAAATTATCTTTTAAATTTCCTAATAAAAATCTAAAAGTATTTCTTATTTTTCTGTATGACTCCGCGTGTTGTTCTAGAATTATTTTATCAATTCTAAGATCTTCTGAATAGTCAGAAGACGCAACCCAAACTCTTAAAATATCAGCACCATATTTTTTTAAAATTTCTTCTGGTAAAATAACATTTCCAGCCGACTTAGACATTTTCATGCCTTTACCATCCACTACAAAACCATGTGATAATATGCTTTCAAAAGGGGCTTTTCCTCTCGTGCCGCAAGACTCCAAAAGAGATGAGTGAAACCAACCTCTGTGCTGATCTGAACCCTCTAAATACATATCAGCTGGCCATTTCAAATCTCCTCTTTTCTCCAATACAAAGCTGTGGGTAGACCCACTATCAAACCAAACCTCGACTATATCATTTAATTTTTCATAATCTTCCTCATTATATTCTTCTCCTAAAAATCTTTTTTTACCGTCTGTAAACCAACAATCGGATCCTTCTTTTTCATAAATATTTGCAATTCGATCTATCACTTTTTGATCTCTTAGAGGTTCTTTGGTTTTTTTATTTATAAAAATAGGTAAAGGTACACCCCATACTCTTTGTCTAGATACGCACCAATCTGGTCTACTTTCTATCATAGAAAGCAGCCTTTCTTTTCCTTTAGCAGGGTAAAAATTTGTATTCTCAATAGCTTTGATTGCTTTATTTCTCAGAGATCCCTTGTCCATCGAAATAAACCATTGTGGTGTTGCCCTATAAATTAATGGTGCTTTAGATCTCCATGAATGAGGATAACTATGTTGAAGTTTATCGTCTTTAAGTAATTTTTGTTCACTTTTTAATTTTTCAATTACTGGTAGGTCAGCTTTAAAGACGTGCAATTTTTCAAAATGAGGTATTTCATTTGTATAAAATCCAGAGTCATCTACCGTATATTTTGACTCAATTTTATTTTTCAAACATAGATTAAAATCATCTACACCATGACTAGGGGCGCAATGCACTATGCCGGTTCCTTGTTCTAAATTAACAAATGCTGCATCATACATGGGAATATTATAATCAAAACCGATCTTTTTAAATGGATGACTACATATTGTCGATTTTAAATCTTCTCCTTTAAAATTTTTAATCAATTTATATTTTTCAATTTCACAGGACTTAATTACTTTTTCTAATAAATTTTTTGCTACTACTATTCTTTTTTCTTTAAAGTTATCTAATTCAGAAATTTCAACTAAAGAGTATTCAAGAGATTTATTGTAAGCTAAAGCTTTATTAGCTGGTATTGTCCAAGGTGTCGTGGTCCAGATTATAATATTTGCATCTTTTAAAAAATCTTTGTCTGTTTGTGTAATCTTAAATGCTACATAAATTGTATTTGAAATATGGTCTTTGTATTCAACCTCTGCATCTGCCAAAGCAGTTTTTTCAACTGTCGACCATAACACAGGCTTGAACCCTTGATATAAGGTTTTATTCATCAAAAATTTACCAAGCTCCCTCACAATTTGTGCTTCACCTTGAAAACTCATAGTGGAGTAATAATTTTTAAAGTCTCCTATTACTCCTAATCTTTTAAATTCTTTCGCTTGTATATCTATCCATTTTTTTGCAAAATCTCTGCACTCGTTCCTGAAATCTTTTACAGGAACTTCATCTTTATTTTTTTTATTTTTTTTATATTTTTCTTCTATTTTCCATTCTATCGGAAGGCCGTGACAGTCCCAACCAGGTACGTATATTGAGTCTTGCCCCGACATTTGATGAAATCTTGTAATAATATCTTTTAATATTTTATTAAGGGCTGTGCCCATATGAATATTTCCATTTGCGTAAGGTGGTCCGTCATGTAGTACAAATTTTTTTCGACCTTTTGAATTGTTCCTTAACTTTTTAAAAATTTCGCCCTTTTCCCAATTTTCAACAATGCCGGGTTCTTTCGACGGTAAATTAGCTTTCATAGAAAAAATGGTTTTGGGTAACTGGATTGTATCTTTTGACATAAATTATTTTTTGGCTTTAATAATATCCTTTTTAATTTGAAATTTTAATTCATTAATATTTTTAAATTTTTTTTCTTTTCTAATAAATTTTAAAAAATTTACTATTATCTCCTTTTTATATAAATTTGAATTTATTCCAAATATATTCACCTCTAAAAGTATATTTTTACCACTAAAAGTAGGTCTATAACCTACGTTGGCAATACCTTTTTTTATTTTTTTTCCGATTTGGATTGAAACAGAATAAACTCCCAGTTTCGGGATGACATAATCTGTTAGTTCAAGATTACAAGTAGGAAAACCTATTTTTCTTCCTCTACGTTCACCCTTAATTACTTTTCCTCTTACGCTCCAATTTCTTCCTAGAGATTTATTAACTTCATAAATTTTACCTAAAGAAATTTTTTTTCTAATTATAGTTGATGATAATATTTTTCTTTTTTGTTTAAAAGGTAAAGAAATAAATGTTTTATAATTAAAGAATTTTTCAAATTTTTTTAAAGTACTTATATTACCCTTTCTATTTTTTCCAAACCTAAAATTTTTACTCACGAAAACAAATTTTGCATTAAGGTTTTCATAAATAATTTTTTTAATAAACATTTTAGGAGAAAGATTTGAAAATCTTTTATTAAAATTTATTATTTTTAAAAAATTTGGTCCTATTTTTTTTAAGTTATCAACTTTTTGGTCAAAGGTATTTATTCGATGATTTTTTATATTTTTATTAAAAAACATCACAGGTATCGGCTCAAATGTGACAACACCAAAACTTAAATTGTTTTTTTTTGCTTTTAATTTAGCGTCATTTAAAACTTTCTGGTGGCCCAAATGAACTCCATCAAAGTTTCCTATGGCAATGACAGATTTTAAATAATTTTTCTTTGAATTTTTTAAAATTTTCATATCACCAAATTAACTCTCTTTGAAAATAATTTATATTAACATTATAATTTTTCAATAATTTTAATAATTCTTTGTCATTTTTAAATTCTGCTCTATGAACTCCGTTAGTTATAAAAAGTGAGTCCATATTGATATTATTTGCCCCCTTGATATCTGTTCTTAAATTATCACCAATAATTAAATTTTTTTTTTTCATGTCTAAACATATATTATAAATTTCTTTATGAGGTTTACCAAAATAAATTACTTCACCTCCTATATCTTTAAAAATTTCAGCAATCTTACCAGCGCAAAACTCTACCTTTGAGCCCCTGTGTACCGTTAAATCTGGATTGGTACATATCAGTTTTTTTTTTGAATATTTTTCTAATAAAGATTTATAAAAATTTAAATCTTCCATCTGATCGTCGAACAAACCAGTACATAAAATAAAGTCACATTGTTCAATTTCTGTTTTTTCTATATTTAGTCCTGAATATAAAACATTGTCTCTCTCTGGTCCAAGATGAAAAAACTTTTTACCGTAATTTTCTTTTTCTAGTGAAATTCGAGCTGCTTGACCTGATGTCATAACATTTTTTAAATATTTTTTTTCCATTTGTAATTTCTCTAGAAATTTTACAACACTTGCACTTGGTCTAGGTGCGTTCGATAAAAAAATTATTTCTTTACCTTTATCGTTAAGTTTTTCAATAACTTCAGTTGCACCTGGATTTAGTCGTATTCCGTTATGGACCACTCCCCACAGGTCTATGATGAAAGCATCATACTGGTTGTAAATTTCAGATAAATTTTCGAGTTTTTTCAATTTTTTACGGTCCTTTTTAAGGCTTTTATAAGAAAGTTAGCAAAATATAGCAATATTAGAGACTTTTGGGCATCAAAAATTAATTTAAAAGACTTGAAATTTTGTCAAAACTCACCATATCAAGGCTACAAACGAATTTATGGAGTAAAATATGAAATTTAAGCCACTACACGACAGAGTTTTAATAAAGGTTCTAGACAGCGATGAAAAAACTGCAGGCGGCATTATTATCCCAGATACAGCAAAGGAAAAGCCACAAGAAGGTGAAGTCGTGGCTGTTGGCAGTGGAGCAAAAACAGAAAATGGTAAATCGGTTCCTATGGACGTAAAAGTGGGTGATATCGTTTTATTCGGAAAATGGTCGGGAACAGAAGTTAAAATTGATGGAAAAGAATATAGCATAATGAAAGAGTCCGACATAATGGGAATTTCAAAAAGTAAAAAATAATTTATTGAAGGGAGAAAAAAAATGCCAAAAATTATAAAATTTAATACAGAAGCTAGATCTAAGATGTTGAATGGCGTTAATACTTTAGCTAATGCTGTTAAAGTAACGTTGGGTCCCAAAGGAAGAAATGTTGTTATGGACAAATCTTACGGTGCACCAAGAACTACTAAAGATGGAGTTTCGGTAGCAAAAGAAATTGAATTAGAAGATAAATTCGAAAATATGGGAGCACAGATGGTTAAAGAGGTTGCTAGTAAAACTAATGATAATGCTGGCGATGGAACTACTACTGCTACTATTTTAGCCCAGTCTATAGTTTCTGAAGGTTTAAAATACGTTACAGCGGGAATGAATCCTATGGATTTAAAACGTGGAATAGATTTGGCTGTTGAGAATGTGATAAAAAAATTAAAGTCTACTTCAAAGAAAGTTAAAGCCAATGAGGAAGTTGCTCAAGTTGGAACAATTTCTGCTAATGGTGAAAAATCAATAGGTGATATGATTTCTAAAGCGATGCAAAAAGTTGGAAACGAAGGTGTTATAACTGTTGAAGAGGCTAAAGGTGTTGAAACTGAACTTGATGTTGTCGAAGGTATGCAATTTGATCGAGGTTATCTTTCACCTTACTTCGTAACAAACACTGAAAAAATGACAACCGAGTTAGAAAATCCTTTGGTCTTGTTAGTTGAAAAAAAATTAACTAACCTTCAACCAATGGTTCCATTACTTGAAGCTGTTGTTCAAGCAAATAGACCTCTTATGATAATTTCAGAAGATGTTGAAGGGGAAGCTTTGGCTACATTAGTTGTAAACAAACTTAGAGGAGGTTTAAAAGTTGTAGCAGTTAAAGCTCCAGGGTTTGGTGACAGAAGAAAATCTATGCTTGAAGATATTGCAATATTAACAGGCGGCCAGGTTATATCGGAAGACTTAGGTGTTAAGTTGGAAAATGTCAAAATCGGTAACTTAGGATCATGTAAAAAAGTAAAAATTGATAAAGAGAATAGTACAATAGTTGCTGGTGACGGTAAAAAATCTGATATTGAAGCAAGATGTAATCAAATTAGATCAGAAATTTCAGAGACAACATCAGATTATGACAAAGAAAAATTGCAAGAAAGACTCGCTAAACTTGCCGGCGGGGTAGCTGTAATCAAAGTTGGTGGTGCTACCGAAGTCGAAGTGAAAGAGAGAAAAGACAGAGTCGAAGACGCTTTAAACGCAACAAGAGCTGCTGTTGAAGAAGGAGTTGTAATTGGCGGTGGTTGTGCTCTATTATATGCTGCTCAAGATTTAGATAGTTTAAAAGTTAAAGGTGATGATCAAAAAGCCGGTGTTGATATAGTTAAAAAAGCTCTACAAGCTCCAATCAGACAAATCACTGCGAATGCTGGAGTAGACGGATCGGTTGTGGTGGGAAAACTTTTAGAAGGTAAAAAGTTATCACAAGGTTATGATGCACAGAATGAGGATTACGTGGACATGTTTGCAAAAGGTATAATCGACCCTACAAAAGTTGTCAGATCCGCACTTCAAGATGCTGCATCAATAGCTGGTTTATTAATTACAACAGAAGCTATGATCGCAGATAAGCCTGAGGATAAAGATGCAAGTCCTGCAATGCCACCAATGGGCGGTGGAATGGGTGGAATGGGCGGTATGGGTGGAATGGGAATGTAATTTTACCTACATCAAAGAATTTAAAAAAGGCTGCAACTTCGCAGCCTTTTTTTTTGCAAAAAATAAACACGCTGTTGAATTTAAAATTAACCCATCTTTAAGTACCCTTAAATTGTTATCAGCTAAAGTTTTGCCAGTTGAAGTGATATCTGTAATAATTTCTGAAGATCCTATAAATGGGTATGTTTCTGTGGCTCCGAGACTTGGAATAATTTTATATTGAGTAACTCCTTTAGAAATCAAAAAATCATTAGTTAAATTTGGATATTTGGTAGCAACTCTTAATCTTGTATTTCTTTTAGACTTAATGTCAAAAGCTACTTCCTCAAGGTCAGCAATTGTTTGTACATCTATCCAATCATCTGGGACTGCAACAACTAAATTTGCATTTCCAAAGTCAAGTCTTCGCTTAATCACAATCTTATCCCTTAGATTTTTATCAGATTCATTCAGAAGATCTAATCCAGATACACCTATGTCTAAAGTACCATCACTTAATCTCTGAATAATTTCTTTTGCGTGAAGAAAAATTACCTTGATATTAGAATTATTTTCAATATTTCCAAAATAATTTCTCTCTTTTTCACTTTGTAAAATTTTTAATCCACTTTTATTAAAAAAAGATATTGTTTTGTCTCTTAATCTTCCTTTGCTGGGTAATCCTATACTAATTTTATCTTTCATATATTTTTTAAGTTAATTGCTGCTCCTACTGCTGGAATATTTTTTTTAGCACCTAAACTTTTTAACAGATCGTCATAACGACCACCTCTTGCGATTTCTTTCTTTCCCGAAAATACCTCGAATACTATTCCTGTATAATATTCTACGTCTCTACCAAAATTAGTGATAAAATTTATATCATCTTTTATCTTTTTTAGATTTTGAATAGATTTAAAATCTTTGAAAATATTCTTTTTTAAATTATTCTTTTTTGCAAAATCTAATAATTTATCGTCAAGCATAGATAACTTGCAGTTTATTTTTAAATATGATTTTATAATTTTTACAATTTGTTTCCCATCACTAAAAGATCTTGGATCTTTAATTTTTTTTTCAAATCTATTTAAAATTTCCAATATTGATCTTCCGGCAATTAATTTGTCCTGATCTAACTTTTTCATCTCATAGAACTTCTTTTTATCAGTATCAAATGTAACAGCATCAATATCTGTATTTTCTTCTAATCGTATTAAAAGTTCTTCAAAATAACTTGGTCTCCAAAAATGTCTTATTAATCTTAATTTCCATCTTTCAGGCATATCAAGCGAGTTAATTAAACTTTTGAATAAATTTATATCACCAACTTTAATTTGAATTTTTTTATTATTTATTTTTTTTGCTGCACTTAAAATTGTACTGATCACTTTATAATCATCATGAATTCGATTTTTTGAGCCAAAGATCTCTATACCTAATTGATCATTGATAAAATTAGAACCTTTATTATTAGATCTTCTATATGCTTGACCGGAATAATAAATTTTTGAAGAAGATTTTTTTTTCAAAAAGCTTATACAAGATGCAACCGTTAAATCGGGTCTCAAACACATAGTTTTTCCATCTTCTCTTTTAAAAGTAAGCATGGATCGTCTAAATTTTTCCCCTGATCTCTCGATTATATACTCGGAGTCAAGTAAAACATCTGGTTCTGACAAAACAAAACTATTTTTCTTGAAAATTTTAATTATGACTTCAGATAATTTTTTTGATTTCATTAACTAATTCCTTTATTTCAATTGATCTTTCATCTCCTGAACTTAAATTTCTTAAAGTAGGTTTACCTGATTTAATTTCATCTTCGCCATATAAAATTACAGCCGGAGAGTTGATTTTATTTGCATATTCCATTTGTTTTTTTAATTTACCTTCGCCAGGATATATTTCGGTACTTACACCAGCTTCTCTTAATAATTTTTGTAAATCGATGTATTCCTTCATAGAGTTTTTACTAAATACACAAATCACAACAGGTTTAGATTGTTTAATTTTAAATTCCTTTTTTTGCATCAATGCATAAACTAATCGATCTAAACCTATTGATATACCGGTGGCAGGAGCATCATAGTTACCAAAATTATTGACTAAATTATCATATCTACCCCCGCCACCGATTGAACCAAATTGAATTACTTGACCTTTATTATTTTTAACATCAAATTTCAAATTCACCTCAAAAATTACACCAGTGTAATATTCAAGCCCTCTTATAATCGAGGGATCAAATTCGAAATTACTGAAATTATAATTTTTAAAAATTTTAAATATTTCTTCTAAGTCTTGTGTTTCCGGTAACTTTTTCTTCAACTCATTTTCTATAATCTCAATATTCTTCGAACTTAAGTTTGCTCCTTTTGTAAAGTCTCCAGATTTATCTTTCCTGCCTTCGCCTAACAATTGTTTAACCCCGTTCCATCCAAGTCTATCAATTTTATCTAAAGCTCTTAAAGAAGAAAGTTTTTGCTGTTCATCTTTAATATTAATTTTTTTGAATAATTCTTCAGTTATTTTTCTTGATGAAATTTTTATTACATATTCCGACTTAAGTAGACCACATTTTTCAAGAATTTCTGAAATCATCACACATAATTCTGCATCAGCTTGCAAACTTTTGGTTCCGACAAAATCAGCATCAAATTGTAAGAATTCTCTGAATCTTCCTGGTCCAGGTTTTTCGTTTCGCCAGACTGTCCCAAGTTGATATCTTTTAAACGGTTTTGGAATTTCTAGATAATTTTTTGCTACATACCTTGCTAAGGGTGCAGTAAGATCATACCTTAAAGATAGCCATTTACTCTCATCTTTAAATGAAAAGACACCTCCATCTGGTCTATCTTTATCAGGTAAAAATTTTCCAATGCTTTCCGTATACTCGAAACTTGGTGTTTCAAGATATTTAAATCCATACCGAATCATAACTTCTTTGATATTAGAAATTATAAAATCACGTACGAGCAATTCTTTTTCTTGTCTATCAATAAACCCTAATGGTAAATCTTTTAAAGGTTTGTTTTTTTTATTTTTCGTCATTGTTTGGTACAGCAGGGTGGATTCGAACCACCGACCCCTAGTTCCACAAACTAGTGCTCTAACCAACTGAGCTACTGCTGCATAACTCCTTTTTATATTAATTATTAATAAATTTATATTTTAAAATTATGTAATGATTTAGCTAAGCAATAGCCTAGCGTGCATTCTGTGAGAATGTGAATTATTTTGGAATGTATTTTTTATAAACATTAATACCTATGTAGGAAAAAAATGTGTCTTTTTCAAGGATTAATTAACGGGACGAGCTCAAAAAGCCTTTGTCCCGCTAATTATAGTTTGGAAAATTTAGAATTAAGATGTTTTCTGCAATTTAACTGCAGCAGGACCTTTTTCCGTGCTTTCCACTTCGAACGTTAGCTCATCACCTTCGTTTAAATATTTTAAACCAGCTTCTCTAACAGCTGAAGAATGAACGAACACGTCTTTTTCTTTGTCTTCTCGCTCAATGAAACCATATCCTTTAGTACCATTGAACCACTTTACTTTACCTTTTAGTGTACTCATTATTTACTTATCCTTATTGTTATTTAACTTATGCTAATTTAAAACTAATATAATTAATTTAAACTAACCCTGCCTCTTTACTAAAATTAGCTAGATAATGTCAAGAATTGATTGCAGTTTTTCAAATATATTTGCATATATTGTCTATTTTGCCACAAGATTTATTTAAATACAGTGAAAAGCGATATTAATATTGCTGTCATTAATACTATATAAATATATTTAAATTGGATAAAATTTCTTTTAATTTTATGATAAAACGGCTCTTGAAAACCTAATCCTGTGTCGCTCAAATTTGATGATTTTGTAAATCCTTTTTCTCTACCAATCTTTAAAAACTTTGATTTTCTGTGTTGATAAACTTGCTCATTAGTTAAGTTATCAAAAAATTTAAGATTTTTTATTAAAGAGTTTTTAACTTCATCAGCAATTACCTCTGGATCTCTATGAGCTCCACCGACTGGCTCTTCTATTATTTCATCGATAATTCCAAGATTTAATAAATCTTTTGCCGTAAGTTTCATCGCTTCAGCTGCCTCTAGCGATTTA
Organism: uncultured Pelagibacteraceae bacterium; assembly: GCA_902582345.1. Classification (GTDB taxonomy): domain Bacteria; phylum Pseudomonadota; class Alphaproteobacteria; order Pelagibacterales; family Pelagibacteraceae; genus Pelagilacustribacter. The sequence continues at coordinate 220,270 of CACHRU010000001.1, forward strand.
GATGGATCTCTCCATAAAATAGAGGCACATCCCTCTGGAGAAATTACAGAATAAATTGAATTTTCTAACATTATAACTTTATTGGATGATGCTAATGCGATAGCACCGCCTGAACCCCCCTCACCGATAATTACTGAGATGTTTGGTACACCTAACGACATTGAACATTCTATAGAATTTGCTATTGCAGATGCTTGTCCTCTTTGCTCAGCGCCAATACCTGGGTAAGCTCCAGGAGTATCAATAAAAGTTAGAACAGGAATATTAAATCTATTAGCTAAATTCATTAGTCTAACGCATTTTCTATAACCCTCTGGCCGCATCATTCCAAAATTTCTTTCTATTCTACTATTTAAGTCTTCTCCTTTTTCTTGGCCAATTACCAAAACAGATTTTTCATTTAGAAGACCAAAACCTGCTATTACAGATTTATCGTCCCCGAAATACCTATCTCCTGAGAGCGCAGTAAAATTTGAAAATATTCTTTCAATATAAAATTTTGCTCTTGGTCTATCTTCATGTCTAGCCACAAGCGTTTTTTGCCAACTGTTCAAATTAGCATAAGTTTGTTTAAGCTTCTCATTAATTTCTATTTCAGTAGTTTTAATTTTTTGGGTGTCAACTTCAGAAATACCCTCGGTACCAAATGGGCTTTTCAAGTTTTCAACTTCTTCTTCTAATGATTTAATTTCTTTTTCAAATTCGAGATAATTTTTCATAACTGTATTATAATTCCCCTTTTAATAGAATTCAATTAAGACAAAATATTGACACTTTGCCACTAAATGCAATTAATATTTGACTTTGAATACCACCTGGGAGAAAATAATTCAAATCGGGAGAGACTATTTAAATATAGCGCCGAAGGAGCAACCACCCCGGAAACTCTCAGGCAAAAGGACCGAAAACTAAAAAAATTCTGGAAAGAGATAGTATCTCACCGAAGGAGTAATTCTCTCAGGTACCAATACAGACGGGGCAAATGAATTGGTGCATATGAACACTATAGTAAAAAATGGCTTAAAAATAAATTCAAAATTTTTTGAATTTGTAAATAAGGAAATCTTACCAGGTACTAACATCAATGCTGAAAAGTTTTGGGAAAAGTTTCAGGAAGTTGTTCACGAGTTGGCCCCAATTAACAAATCTTTATTAAAAAAAAGAGAGACTATTCAAAGTAAAATTGATGAATGGCACTTAAAAAATAAAGATAAAAATTTTAACAAACAAGATTATACAAATTTTTTAAAATCAATCGCATATATTCATGAGGAAAAAGAAGATTTTCAAATAGAAACTTCTAATGTAGATCTTGAGATTTCTTCAATCGCTGGGCCGCAGCTGGTTGTACCTGTTGATAATGCAAGATATGCGTTGAATGCGGCAAACGCTCGATGGGGAAGTTTGTATGATGCACTTTACGGTACTGACGCTTTACCAGGGAAAAAAGTTTCAGGTTACGACGCCGAGAGGGCTTTAAAAGTAATAAATTATGTAAGAGATTTTTTAAATGACACTATACCGTTATCCGATACTTCTTGGAATGAAGTTACAAATATTATTGTAAAAGGTGATAACCTTATTTTTTTAACGGAAAAAAAAGAAAGTTTTCTTAAAAACAAAAATCAGTTTATAGGTTACCGTGGAGATAAAGAAAATCTTGAGTCAATCTTAGTTAAAAATAATAATTTACATATTGATATAATTATAAATCCAAATAACGACATCGGCAAAATAGATAAAGCTTCTATTTCAGATATCATAGTAGAATCTGCACTATCGACTATAATAGATAATGAAGACTCTGTAGCTGCGGTCGATGCTGATGATAAAATTAAATGTTACAGAAACTGGTTGGGTCTGATGAAAGGTGATTTAGAAACTAAAATGGAGAAAAATGGAAAAAAATTTACTAGAAAGTTAAATCCTAATAGAAGTTATATTTCACCAAATGGTGAAAAAATTTCTCTTCATGGAAGAGCTTTACTTTTAAATAGAAATGTTGGTCATTTAATGACTAATCCCACAATCATATTAAAGGATGGATCAGAAATTCCTGAAGGAATTATGGACGCTTTTTTTTCTACTCTATGTGCATTACACGATTTTCAAAACAAAAATAATTCAAGAACGGGTTCGGTATATATAGTGAAACCTAAGATGCATGGACCTGAGGAAGTTTCATTTACAAATAAACTTTTTGAAAAAGTGGAACAGGTTTTAGATATTCCAAAATATTCTATTAAAGTAGGGATTATGGATGAAGAGAGAAGAACAACAATCAATCTCAAAGAGTGTATCAGACAAGTAAAAAATAGAATTGTTTTTATAAACACTGGTTTTTTGGACAGAACAGGAGATGAAATGCATACATCATTTGAGGCTGGACCCATGATATTTAAGGGAGATATGAAAAAATCTACATGGTTGAATACTTATGAAGACTGGAATGTAGATATTGGTTTGAGTTGTGGTTTTTCAGGTAAAGCACAAATAGGCAAAGGTATGTGGGCCATGCCGGATCAAATGGGGAATATGATGGAACAGAAAATTAGCCACCCTAAATCTGGTGCTAATTGTGCTTGGGTTCCCTCTCCTACAGCTGCTACTCTTCATGCTCTTCATTATCATAAGGTTAATGTTTTTGAAGAACAAAAAAAAATTAAGAAAAGATCAAAGGCAAAAATAGAAAATATTTTAGAGATTCCTATGGCAGATAGACCAAATTGGTCTACAGAAGATATAAATCGCGAGCTAGAAAATAATGCTCAGGGTATTCTTGGTTATGTTGTGAGATGGGTTGATCAAGGTATTGGTTGCTCTAAAGTTCCTGATATTAATAACACTGGTCTTATGGAGGACAGAGCGACACTCAGAATTTCTTCTCAGCATATAGCTAATTGGTTACATCATAAAATTTGTAGTGAGGAGCAAGTTATGAAAATCTTAAAGAAAATGGCTACTATAGTAGATAAACAAAATGAGAAAGATCAAAACTATCTTCCCATGTCTAAAGATTTTAACAAATCCATAGCTTTTAAAGCGGCATGCGACTTAATTTTTAAAGGGAGAGTACAACCATCTGGCTATACTGAGCCTCTTTTACATCAACGAAGACTCGAAAAAAAAAGATAGCATCATAGTTTAATCACTAGTAACGGGTACTCTATTTTTAAATGCTGAAAATAGTGTACCATCATCAAGTTGTTCTATTTCTCCACCAACTGGTAGTCCTTGTGCAAGTTTAGTAATTTTAATTTTATCATTTTTAATAGCATCTTCTATATAATGGGCAGTTGTTTGACCTTCAATTGTTGCACTGGTAGCTATAATTACCTCTTTTAAACTATTTTTTTTAATTCTTTTAAAAAGGGACTCCATCAATAAATTTTTTTGGCTTTGACCCTCAGTAGAATTTAACGTTCCACCTAGAATATGGTAATGACCTTTAAAAATATTAGCCGACTTTATAACCCACATATCTGCTAAGTTTTCAACTACACAAATCTTATCAAATTGATTATTTTTTTCACAAATACAATCTTGATCCAATAACTTTAAGTTTCCACAATTATTGCAACGGATAACTTTTTTGTAAACTTTAGCTAAAGATTGAGCTAACGGTTTAATTATACTTTCTTTATTATTAATTAATTTTAAAACAATTCTTTTAGCAGATTTTGGTCCTAAACCTGGCAATTTTGAAAAATGTTTTATTATATCTTCTATTTCTTGAATTTGATTATCCATTTAAAAAGGAAGTTTAAAGTCCATTGGGAGGTTGATGCCTCCAGTTATTTTTGAAATCTCCTCATTTGATTTTTTTTTTAAATTATCTTTTGCATTATTATATGCAGCGATTATTAGATCTATAATTATTTCCTGAGTTTCTTTTTTTGCTTCTTCACTAATTTTAATTGACTTTATTTCATAATTTCCATTTAAAATAACTGAAACTAAATTTCCACCTGAATTACCTGTAACTTCAATGTTTTTTATTTTTTCTTGAGCTGATTTCATTTTTGCCTGTAACTCTTTTGCTTTAGATAGCATATCATCAAAATTAGTCATTATTTTCCTCCACTTTAATTAGTTTTGCGTCAGGGAAGGTTGCAATAATTTTTTTTGTAACTTCACTATTTTTTTCATTTTCAAAATTTTTATTTTGCTCCTCGATTTTTTTCTCATAGATAGTTTGAGAACCATCGATTTTACTCAGAGAGATAATCCATCTTTCATTTGTCCACTCTAATAATTTCTCGGTCAGATTTTTAATAAAATTTTTATTCAGTTTCTCGTTAAATGATATATCGATTTTTCCTTTACTAAAACTTACTAGCTTTACATTTCTTTCTAAATCATATTTTAAATCAACCTCTTTTTCTTTATCGGCTAGTTTAACTATATCATGAAAATTTTTTATTAGGCTGCTACCACTAGATTTTAAATTTTCACTCTTAGTCTGCTTATAAATACTTGTTTTAATTTGGTCAGTATTTTTTAATTGGCTTTTGATAGTGATTTCACTTCGAATATTTTCTTCGTTTTCTGCTTTTTTTTCTTGTAAATTTGATTTTACCTGAGATTTTTTTTCAGTAAGATTTTTTTCTTGTGTTGTATTCGTCTCATAACTCTTTAAATGCATAAGTTGTATCACATACATCTTTAAACTTAAATTTTCATTAGCTATCAGCTTAATATCATCAATAGTTTTAATTGTAAGTTGCCAAAATAATCCAATATCTTGGATGTCCAAATTATCTGAATATTTGTCTATAAGTTCTATTTCGGACTCTGAAATCGATAAATCTTTTTTATCTATACTGCCTAGGCTTATCTTTCTGCTAAAGAAATATAAAATTTCCAATATGTCGTTTAAAAAATTTTTGGTATCTAGTCCACTTTCAATTAATTGTTCTAATTGATTAAGTGCCTCACTTTCATTTCCCAAGAGAATTTCTTTGAATAAATTTATTATTCTCGACCTATCAGCTAAGCCAAGCATTTTTCTAATGTCCTCACCTGAAATTTCTTTATTGGAGCTTATATTTTGAAATATTAAAGCTCTATCTAATAATGAAACTCCATCACGAACTGAGCCCTCAGAAGCTTTAGTTATAAGATTTATCGCTTCGTCTGTAAAATTACCATTTTCTTTTTTTGCAATGTTTTTTAAGTGACTTTGCATTTTACCATAATCAACTCTTTTCAAGTCAAATCTTTGACATCTTGATAAAATGGTGACTGGAATTTTTCTTACTTCGGTAGTGGCTAAAATAAACTTTAATCTAGATGGAGGTTCCTCTAGAGTTTTAAGTAAGCCATTAAAAGCTTGTTTTGACAACATGTGAACTTCGTCAATTATAAAAATCTTAAATTGAGCACTTGTAGGACTATATTTTGAATTTTCAATTAATTCCCTTACATCATCAATTCCAGTTTTAGAGGCTGCATCCATTTCTAAAACATCTATATGACTCGATGAGATTATTTCAGAGCAAGAATTGCAAAAGTTTTCTTGGTCACAGATAATTTTTTTATTTAAATTTTTTTCACAATTTAGTGCCTTTGCAATTAATCTAGCTATTGTAGTTTTACCTACCCCTCTAATGCCAGTTAGCAAATACGCATTCGGAGTTTTTCCATTTTTAATTCCACTTAAAATCGTTTCTGAAATAATTTCTTGACCAATTAAATCTTTAAAAGCTTGTGGTCTATATTTTAATGCTAAAATTTTATTTTGTTTCATCTTTTTTAGAGGCGGGCAACAACCTGAAAAATTTTCACTACGGCTGCTTCTTTTCAGACCTGACCGGGTTTATGAAACATCCACCTGATGCCAACCTCAAATTGATTATACCAAGATAATTTTAAATACTACAAGTTAAGAATTACAATTGTGGACTATTTTTCCCTAAATTTTGAGGCCTCATAAACCCCAAGTATATCTAGACTCTCTGTATGAAAGCCTAATTCTTCCATCGCATTTTGAACTGGTTTTTCATCAAGATGACCGTCGAAATCTAAATAAAAGTTTGTTTGTGCAAAAGTGTTTTTTACAGAAAAGCTCTCGAGTTTTGTCATATTCACTTGATTGGTTGCAAAACCGCCGAGTGATTTATATAAAGCCGCAGGCTCACTTTTTAATCTAAATATGCACGTTGTAATATATTTTTTTGAACTTTCAAATTCTGGCTGTTGTACTTTTTTTCCCATAATCAAAAATCTTGTTACGTTACCTTTTTCGTCTTCAATATTTTCTTGAAGGATTTTTAAATCATAAATCTCTGCAGATAATTTTGAAGCTATTGCAGCTATATTTTTCTCTTTACCTTCCGCAAGTTCTTTAGCAGACCCTGCTGTATCTGCTGAAACAATTGTTTTATATTTTTTTTTTAAAATTAATTTTTGACATTGACCAATTGCTTGTGCATGACTTCTAACAAATTTTATATCTTTAATATCAGCGTCTTTTTTTGCCAATAAATTATGTTCTACAGCTTGGAAATGTTCAGCATGAATTTGTAATTTATATTTTGGCAATAGATAATGGATATCTGCTACTCTGCCAGCTAGAGAATTTTCTAGTGGAATTACAACTTTATAAGCTTCATCTTGATAAGCTACTTTGAAAGCTTCTTCAAAAGTAGAACAAGTTTTAATCTCTGGTTTATCAAAAATTTCATTAACGGCAATATGAGAGTAAGCACCCAACTCACCTTGGAAAGCTATTTTATTTTTAGTCATTTTTCTCCATCATCTTTTTTATTTGTATGAGATCTTCTTTAGTGTCAACACTTAAAGGGGGAGATTTCACGAAACCAACATCAATTTTCATACCGTTTTCTAAAGCTCTCATCTGTTCAAGATTTCTTTTAAGCTCTAAATTAGATCTTTTCAAGCTAACATAGTTTATCAAGGAGTCACTTGTAAATGCATAAATGCCAATATGATGATATACAAAATTTTTTTCTGTTTCTGAATTTAATCTAAAAAAATCCTTTACTTGACTGAAACCTTTATTTTTAATGTTTTCAACCGTAGAAACTTTTACAACATTTTTGTTATTCATTTCTTTTTTTTCTAATAATTCACTACCTAGTGTAGCAATATCACAAAACTTTTTTTTAATGTAGATAGCTAAATTTTTAATATCATTAGAATTTATATTCGGCATGTCTCCTTGTAAATTAATTATAAATTTTGGTTTTTTATTAAGAGTTTTATCAAATATTTCATAAATTCTATCAGTACCGGTTTGATGATCACCTTGGGTTTTTATAACATTTCCGTTAGCATTTTTAATAACCTCTTTTATTTTTTCATCAGGCGTAGCCACAAATACTTCCCCGACGCCAGCTTTTACAGCGGCGTCATGAACATGAAGAATCATTTCTTTATTGTTTATTAATTCAAGAGGTTTATCAGGCAATCTAATCGACGCTAACCTTGATGGTATTATGGTTACAAGTTCATTCATAATAATTATGCGGCTCAAAGACGCAAAATTTTTTAAATAATTTTGAGTTTTTTAAGTAAACTCATGTTATATGTCTATAAGTTATTATCAAAGTTATGGATAGTTTTGAAATAAATAAAATTATAGCCGCCGTACTTTTTACCGCTTTAATTGTCATAGGAATTGGAAAAGTTGCAGATTTCGTATTTCATGTCGATAAACCAGAACAATCAGCTTATAAGGTGGAAGGCTTAGATTTAGCCGATGCATCAAGTTTAGATAAAAAAAAAGAGAAGGTTGTAGAGGTGGTTGATATTGCTCAACTTTTATCTTTGGGAGACCTTGCTCATGGGGAAAAAGTTTTTAAAAAATGTAGCGCTTGCCACATGATTGCAGCAGATGGAAAAAATATGATCGGACCAAATCTTTGGGGGGTAATCGGTCGTAAAGCGGCATCGATAACAGATTACAATTACTCAAAGGCTATGGTCGCTTACGCTAAGAACTGGACATTTGAAGAGATGAATTCATACCTTATTAAACCACAAGCTTATATTAAAGGTACGAAAATGGCTTTTGCAGGTTTAAGAAAAGAAAAAGACAGAGCTTCGGTTATTCTTTATATGAATTCAAAAAGTAAAAGCCCTTTACCTTTACCTTAATCTAGACACCACTTAATAATACTCTTTTGTGCATGCACCCTATTAAGAGCTTGCTGCCAAACAACAGATTTTTCACCATCGATTATATCGTTGGTTACCTCTTCTCCTCTACCGACCGGTAAACAGTGCATAAAAATTGTGTCTGATTTTGCTTGAGATAAGAGTTTTTTATTAACTTGATAGTCTTTTAAAATTTTTTTTTTCTTTTTTTTATCTCCCTTGTCATTCATTGACACCCATTTATCTGTCATTACGCAATCAGAACCTTTTACAGCATCCTTTGGATTGGTTGATACCTCAATTCTTGTATTTTTTTTCAATGCCCAATTGATAATTTTTTTGTTTGGACTATATTTTTTTGGACAACCTATTTTTAGATTAAATTGGAATTTTACTGCAGCTTCAATAAAAGAATAAGACATATTGTTAGCTCCGTCTCCAATCCAAGATAAGGTTTTACCTTTGATATCACCTTTTAACTCTTCGAAAGTTAAAATATCTGAAATAACTTGGCATGGGTGGCTTTGATCTGACAATCCATTTATTAAAGGAATACTTAGATGTTCACCAAATTCTTCCAGGTTTTTATGTGACGAAGTTCTGATCATTATCACATCGGCATATTCTGATAAAACTTTTGCAGTGTCCTCTATACTTTCATCACCTTTCCCATAGTGAATGCCGTCTGGATTTAAAATAGTTGAATAGCCGCCTAGTTGTTTAACAGCTATGTCGAAAGATACTCTAGTTCTGGTTGATGGTTTTTCAAAAATCATAATCATTGATTTTCCATCTAAAGGTTTATCGTTGTCAGCTTGTGATTTGTTAAATCCAATTCTATTTTTTTTTCTAATTTTAGCTTCCTCGACGATTTGTTTTAAATCTTCTGAATTAATATCTGAAATATTTAAAAAGTTTTTCATTTAAAATTTTTACACACCTTTCTTAAAATTTCTACTGCTTTATCTAAATCTTTTTTTTTAATATTTAATGGAGGAAGAAGCCTAATCACATTTTCTGCAGCTTTTACCACCAACATATTGTTAGCAATTAAATTATTAATAAACTTAGCTTGATTAACTTTAAGTTTGAGGCCAATTAGTAAACCTAAACCTCTTACTTCACTTATAACTTTAGGATACTCTCTTTGAATTTTTATCAATTCCGATTGAAAATATTTTCCATTTTTAGAAACATTTTGGAGAAAATTTTTTTTAAATATTACATCTAAAACAGCGTTACCCACACTCATTGCAAGAGGATTCCCTCCAAAAGTTGATCCGTGACTTCCAGGTTTCATAGATTTTGCAACTTTTCTGTTTACAAGACAAGCTCCTATTGGAAAACCTCCTCCAATTCCTTTGGCAATAGGAACAATATCAGGTTTTATTTTAGCATGCTCAAATGCAAAGAATTTTCCAGTTCTCCCGATACCGCATTGTACTTCATCTAAAATTAAAAGAATTTTTTTTTTGTTGCACAGTTTTCTTAAACCTCTCAAGCAGTAATCAGGTATGACCTTGATGCCACCCTCACCTAAAATTGTTTCAACCATTATTGCAGCAGTATTTTTTGTAATCTTTTTCTTAAGTTGCGCGTGATTTCCAAAATTAAAATGATCAAAACCGTTCACTTTTGGATAAAATCCCTCTGTCATCTTTTTGCTATTACTTGCAAAAATAGTAGCCAAAGTTCTTCCGTGGAAACTATTGTTTATACACAAAATTCTATTTTTTTTTAATTTTCCCTGATCGTGAAAATATTTTCTTGCTATTTTTATAGCAAGTTCTGTTGCCTCAGCTCCAGAATTTTGAAAACCTACGAAATCTGCAAAGGTTTTCTGTGTTATTCTTTTAGCTAATTTTTCTTGTTCAGGTATTGTGAAAACATTCGATAAATGCCAAATTTTTTTAGACTGTTTATTAATTGCATTTACAAGGTAAGGATTTGCATGCCCTAAAGAGTTTACTGCAATTCCTTGGACTAGATCAAGATATTTTTTTCCTTTTTTGGTATAAAGATAGCTGCCTTTACCTTTTATAAAGGAAATTTTTTTTCTATTATAAGTATTAAGTACTGAGCTCATTTTAAGATTTTATTTTATATCCTTTTTTGTATAAAAGATAGGTTACAAACCATATCAACAAACTTAAAACAAATAAATAAATTAAACCAAAAAAAATAGGTCCATCAGATTTTCCTAAAAAACTGTATCTGAATCCATCGATCATGTAAAAAAAGGGGTTAATTTTGCTAATCACTTGCAAAACTTCGGGAAGTTTACTTATCGAATAAAATGTTCCTGAAAGAAAAGAAAGAGGGACAATTATAAAATTTGTGACAGTTGCCATGTGATCGAACTTTTCAGCCCATAAACCTGCTATAATACCTACAGCTCCTAAGCAAAAAGACGAAAGGAAAGTAAAAGCGAAAAATAAAACAAAGCTTTGTATTTGAATATCTATAATAAAGAAAAAAGTTACAAAAGATATTATCGCGATCATGAAGCTTCTAGTTACAGAAGCTAATATTACTGCAAGAGTTACCTCGGTTGCAGAAAGAGGTGCATATAATAAATCAACTATATTCCCTTGAATTTTTCCAATCATAAAAGAGGAAGACGAGTGTGAAAATGATTGTTGAATGACTTGCATAGCTATGAGTCCTGGTGCTAAGAAACTAATAAAAGGTACCCCTAAAACCTCTCCTCTTTCCTCTCCGATCGCTAACGATAAAACAAATAAGAACAATAGAGAGGTTATTAATGGAGAAATAATTGTTTGAATCCATACAATTAGAAATCTTAACACCTCTTTTTGGTACAAAGTCCACGCTCCAACCCAGTTTATTAAACCAAATCTTCTATTTCCTATTTTGTATTTTTTTGAAATTTCAACCATCAATAGTCTTATAACTCTTAAAAGAAAAAAAGCTGTGTAAAACTTTGTTAAGAAGGCTAATTTAAATATTTTAAGTTTGATATGTTCTTAAAACACTACATAATGACAATAATGTTAAACTTAATACTATATATAGTTAAAGTTGAAATATGAGCTGGACTGACGAAAAAGTTCAAAAATTAAAAGAATTATGGTCAAAAGGCCATACTGCAAGCCAAATCGCTAACATGCTTGGAGACACTACTAGAAACGCTGTTATTGGTAAGGCACACAGACTTAATCTCGAAGCTAGAGCCCCTTCTAAATACAATGCCAATATCACAAAACAAGAAGGTAAAATAAGCAAGAAAAATCCTAAAACAGTCAGTCTCAAAAGCAAGTTTAAATCAATAATGTTAGATAAAAATTTTGAAGCTGAAAATCCAACTTCTTTAGAAAATTTGACTGACAAAACTTGTAGATGGCCGATCGGTCATCCTGATGAGGATAATTTTTATTTTTGCGGTCGAAAACCTGAAGGAGAATTTCCGTATTGTAAACTTCATGTTTTATATGCATTTCAACCAAAAGGACAAAAAGAAGAACTCATCGATAAAGATGATGAAATTCCAGAATTTATTGAGAAAAAAGTTAAATCTTCGGCCTAATTCATAAAATCTTAACAATTCTATAATAAACTTGAAAGGAGCTAAAAAATGGTCATATCAATCAAATATTTGAAGTGGATAAGCACAGTTTTAACATTGTTTGGAATATTAACTTTTTATTTAGATTATTATCCTTACAGTATGGTGCCACACGGTTTAGGAATTATTGGATGGACAATTGTCGGTAAGATAACTAAGGACAATCCATTGCTAATGAATTTTTCACTACAAATACCTATAATGATTGCTGGAATAATAAAATATTCTTATAGCCAGGGTATTTTTTAAATGAAAAATATACTTTTTGTTTGTACTGGAAACTCAGCAAGAAGTATTATTGCAGAAACAATTATGGACAATAAATATAAAAAAAAATTTAAAGCTTTTAGTGCTGGTAGCAAACCATCTGGAAAAATAAATGAACATGTAAAGAAATTTCTTGAAAACAGAAACTTTGATCTATCTGGTTATTATTCAAAAAATTTTAATGATTTTTTAAAAAACGATATAAAATTTTACCAGGTATTTACAGTTTGTTCGAATGCAAATAATGAGGTCTGTCCTGTATGGCCTGAAAAAGATAAAATAATCCACTGGGATTTGGATGATCCCGTTGTAAAAATTCAAAAAGCTAAAAGCGATGATGAAATAAATTCAATAATTGCTAACACTTACAACATAATTGAAAAAAAAATAGAAGATTGGATTAAAGATGCGTAATAAAATTTTTTTAGCTGAATTTATAGGTTGTGCTTTCTTAGTGATGATCATCGTAGGCTCAGGGATTATGGCTGAAAATTTAACTAATGATACTGCTTTAATGTTAATTGCAAATACATTGGCAACAGGTGCCGGTTTATTTGTTCTTATTGCAAGTCTTGCGGATGTTTCTGGAGCACATTTCAATCCAGTCGTTACAACATGTATGTTTTTTGCGGGCAAAACGAAAAGAAAAGATTTAATAAATTATTATACAGCACAGATTTTAGGTTGTATGTTGGGAGTAATGCTTGCAAACTTTATGTTTGATCAAAGTATAATTGAACTTTCCAGAAAAATGAGGCCCGGCATAAATATTTTTACTGCTGAAATAATTGCGACTTTTGGATTAATTTTTATTATTTTTGGAACAATTAAAAGTGGAAAAATTGTAGTCGCATCATCTGTTGGGGCATTTATTTCGGCTGGATATTGGTTTACGTCTTCTACTTCTTTTGCTAATCCCGCAGTTGCTATAGCCAGAACCTTTACAGACACGTTTACTGGGATAAACTTTATCAATACACCGAGTTACATTTTAGCTGAAGTTTTAGGCGGATATATTGCTTACAAGATCGTCAGAATTTTATTTCTTAACAAAAGATAAATCACTCAGAAAAAGATATTTTATAGTTTGAGGGTAGCCCAAGGCAATAAAGATACCTTGGGCTAATTAATTAACAAACACAGTTGGGAGACTGTTAAACAATCATTAATATAGGATTGCTAAAAAAATATTTAAATTAAGTTAAATATTTATTAATTTTTAAGAATAAATAATATTAGAATCGACATTCATCTCGCTTGCTAGATTTTTAAGTCTTTTTGTTACTTGTTTTGAGACTATATCGCTGTGATTGTTGGGTATTTTCAAAAAAATAGTCTTATTTCTTTTATAAATTTTAAATTCATCTAATAACAAAGAAGACATACTTGTAAGTGACTCAGCTAACCGTAAAGCAGATCCTACTTGCTTTGAGGATAAAATTTCGTTGTTATTTAAGATGCTTAGAAACTGATAATTCGGATTGTATTTTAAACCACAATGTCTCCAAAAGCTTGCTGATGCAACTTTTACTCTATCTCTATGTTCTAGTTTTAGCAGTGGAGTGTTTAACACTTCCATAAAAACTAGCTCTGCTTTTTGAAAAGCGCCCAAACCCCAATCCATTTTACTTAGGATACAAGCTAAGGTTAGTAATCTTCGATTAAAATATTCATTGTCTTCAAATAATGGTGAAATAAAATTAAAATATTTCTCAAAACTTTTTCCATAGTCCCCTTTTTTAAAAGATATACCATCAGTTTTTAATTTAAAAATTTCATCCTCACTCATTCCATGATTTATAATTGTATTCATATGTCCTTCCCTTAATCCACTTATCGAACAAATAACTTTTGAAGGACTTGCTGCTTCAATTATTTCGTTGAGAATTATGGAACTAAAAGGTAAGTAGGGAGTTCTAGATTTAGTAATATATTCCATTGATTTCAGAGAAGATTTTTTAAATTTTGAAATTTTGTTTAAGTATTTAACCGCTGAGTCTTTAGTTAACTTATATTGATGCAAAATATGTAATGGATGTTGTTCTTTAAAAAGATGATATTTAAATAATGACCTCCAAGTCCCTCCTACTAAATAAATATTTTTAAATTTCTTTTTAAAAAGCCATTTTTCATCTTTTAAAAGTTTTTTAACATATTTTCCTAAATTTCTCTTTTTTATAATAGGATTATTTTCAAGTCTTAATACTCCAAGAGGTAAAGAAGTTGTTTCAAAAATTTGATTTTTAGAAACTCTGGCAAGTTCTAAACTTCCACCTCCTAAATCTGCAACTAGTCCATCTACTTCATCAAATCCTACCATTACACCGTTAGCTGATGTTCTTGCTTCTTCCTCACCAGATAATACTAGTGGCTTTTTATCAAATATTCTTTTAATTTCTTCTAAAAATTCACTTGCATCAGTAGCCTCTCTAAAAGCTGCAGTTGCAATAATTTCTAAATCTAGAACTCCTGAGATATCTAAAATTTCTTTAAATCTATTTAAAACTTTTAAAGAGCTTTTAATTCCATCTGGGTTTAATTTTTTTGATTTATCTAAATTCTTTCCAAGTTTGCAGACTGCTTTTTCATTAAATACTGGAATTGGAGAAATTTTAAAATCGTCATATATGAGCATTCTTACTGAATTTGATCCAAGATCTATTATGGCTTGTTTAGACTTTTTACTAGACTGAATTTTAAAAAGATTTTTAAATTCTGATTTCATTTAATAATTCTTAATATTTCAGGTTTCATTTTCATTATAGATTTTCCTCGACCTGATAAGCTTGGATAACTCATAAAATAATTATGAGCTGAAAAGGCTTTTTTCATTAAAAGTGGTTTTCCCTTATGATAATTCCCTAAGCTATCTAAATGCCAGCTTTGAGAGTTATCAAGAAAATTAGCAACCATAATTTGATCTAAAATCTGTTCATGAACAGTATTGTTTTCTATTGGGACCAAAATTTCTACTCTTCTATCTAAATTTCTAGGCATCAAATCAGCTGATCCAATATATACTAAATTTTGCCTACTTGGCATAGGAGAACCATTAGCAAAACAATATATTCTAGAGTGCTCCAAAAACCTTCCAATAATACTTTTAACCTCGATATTTTCAGATAAACCTTTAACTCCAGGCCTTAAACAACAAACGCCCCTAACAGATAATTTTATTTTCACTCCTTTACAAGATGCCTCATAAAATTTTTTAATTATTTGTGGATCTACCAATGAATTCATTTTAGCCCATATTTCAGCATCTTTTCCTTTTAAAGAATTGCTAATTTCGTTATCTATTTGTTTCTCTAGGAATAGTCTTGAATTAATTGGAGATAATATAATTTTATTTAGCTTGCTAGGCTTTGCGTAACCAGTAACAAAAGTAAAGAATTTTTCAACATCCTTCGCTATTAGTGGATCAGAAGAAAATAGAGATAAATCTGTATAGATTTTTGCGTTAATAGGATGATAATTTCCTGTTCCTAGATGAACGTAGGTTTTAGTTTTTCCTTTTTCTTTTCTTAAAACTAAACTAGCTTTTGCATGCGTTTTATATTTTGCAAATCCATAAACAATCTGAACACCTGCTTTTTCTAGTTTACGGGATAATTCAATATTTTTTTCTTCATCAAATCTAGCTTTGATTTCAACAACTGCTGTAACTGCTTTTCCATTTTCAGCAGCCGCAATTAAAGCTTTCACTATCGGAGAGTCAGGAGTTGTTCTATAAAGAGTTTGTTTAATAGCAATTACTTTTTCATCCTTAGCTGCAGTCTCTAAAAATTGAATAACAACATCAAATGTTTCAAATGGATGATGAACAACAAAATCTTTGGATTTGATTGCTGAAAAAAATTTATGATTAAATTCTTCTAATCTTTCTACAGGTCTTGGGTTAAATTTTTTAAATCTTAAGTGTGGAGATTTTTTCTTACAGATTTCATCTATATCTTGAATTCCAACTATTCCCTCTACTTCATAGACGTGTTCGTCTGACACATCTAATTTTTTACTGAGAAAATCTTTTAAATTATTGCTTGATCCTTTAAGAATTTCTAATTTAACGATACTACCTCTTCTTCTTTTTTTAATCGCCTTTTCAAAGTACCTTACAAGATCTTCAGCTTCGTCATCTATCTCTATGTCGCTATCTCTAATAATTTTAAAAGGAAGAAATGATACAAGTTCGTGCTCAGGAAATATACTTTCAGAAAAGTAACTTATTAAATCTTCTATCGTGATGAATTGATCAGATTGTCCATCTATATCTATAAACTTTGGAAGAGCCCTAGGTATAACAATAATCACATTTAAATTTCTTTTGTTTTTTACTTTTTCTAGTTTCATCAAAATTGCTTGTCCTTTATTGGCAATAAAGGGAAAGGGATGAGAGGGGTCGATCGCTGTAGGTGTAATCACTGGATAGACGGTTTCATTAAAATAATCTCTTAAAAAATCTATGGATTTTTTATCCAAATCTTTTATTTTTTTTAAATAGATTTTCTCTTTTTTTAGTTCATTTAAAAGTTGTTTAAATGAGTCGTTTTGTTTTATTAATAAATCTTTAGTTTTTAAAACTACTCTAGATAATTGTTCTTCTGAAGTTAAACCATCTGCACTTAATTGATCAAAATCGTCTTTTATTTGATTATATAATCCTGCAACTCTTACCATAAAAAATTCGTCAAGATTAGTTCCAGCAATTGATAAAAATTTAACTCTCTCAAAAAGAGGGTTTTTAACATTTTTAGACTCTTCCAAAACTCGGTCATTAAATTGTAGCCAAGAAATTTCTCTATTGATTAGCTGCTGCTCTGAAGACAATGCTTTTGTTAAATCTATTTTTGACATAAAATTAAAAAATATGTTTAAATTATATGCTATGAGACACGCTAAATCTAGTTGGGATTTCCCGGATTTAGTAGATTTTGAAAGACCTTTAAACAAAAGAGGTATTGAAAGTTCAAAAAAGATTTGTGAAAGATTTGTTAAAAATAAAATATTTTTTGATTTAATTTTAACTTCATCTTCTAAAAGAACATTGGAAACACTTAGTTATCTAAATGGGCCAGCAGAAAAAGCAAAAATTTTAAAGTTAAAAGAATTGTATAATACTTCAGAAATCGAGATTTTAAAGATAATAAAAAAAGTAGATGATAAATATAAAAGTTTACTGTTAATCAACCATATGCCATCAATTAAGGATTTCTGTAGCAAAATTTGTCTAAACCAAAATTCAAATTTTTATAAAGACATGTGTCATAAATTTTCTACAGCTGCTGTTGCGGAGTTTGAGTTTAAATTTAAATCTTGGAAAGATTTAGATTTAGGCGGGAAAATTACAAATTTTATTCGCCCTAAAGACATTTAACCATCTAAAGAATATCCTGAAGACCTTACGGTTCTAATTAAATCTTTTTTTCCGTCAATATTTATTGCTTTTCTTACTCTTCTAATATGGACATCAATTGTTCTGGACTCCACATAAACATTATCACCCCAAACATTATTTAAAATTTGTTCTCTGGAGTAAACTCTTTTAGGATTTTTAATTAAGAAATCTATAAGCTTAAACTCCGTAGGACCTAGCTCAACTTCTTTTTCTCCTCTAAAAAACTCTTTTTTGCGCTCGATCAACTTTTAAGTCTTCAAAAATAACCACGTCCTCAACCGCATTTGGTTTAGCACGTTTCAATAATGTGTTTACTCTAGCAATTAATTCTTTCTGACTAAATGGTTTTGTAACATAATCATCAGCGCCTGTTTTAAAACCCTTCAATTTATCTTCTTCTTCTCCCTTAGCCGTAAGCATAATTATTGGAATATTTTTAAGTAAATTAATTCTCTTCAAATTTCTACAAACTTCTATTCCTGAAATGTCTGGAAGCATCCAATCTAATAATATTAGGTCCGGATTTTGATCTTTAATACTTCGAATGGCATCTTCTCCATTTAAAGCATAATTTACTTTGTGTCCTTCTTTTTCTAGATTGTACTTTAATAAAGTTACTATTGGCATTTCATCTTCTACTATGAATACATTTGCCTTCATTCTAACCTTTCGGTCTTTCTCCTTCGAGATAGTCGCCGGTAATTAAAAAGTAAACTTGTTCAGCGATATTAGTGGCATGATCACCAATTCTCTCAATATTTTTTAACATGAAAAGTAATTGCGTTATTTTATTTATATCCTCTTTCTTTTTTTCTAAATGTTTTATAGCGGCCTCCATATTTGTATTGGTCAATTGGTCTATCTCCTCATCTGAATTCCAAACATTTTCAGCGGTATCTTTTGCTCTGTGTAGATAAGCATTAAGGACAGAATTTACTTGCTTGGCCGCTTTAAGACCGGCTATCTCCAAATTTTTAATAATATCACTTGGTAAATCGGTTCCAACTTTTAGAGTTCTTTTAGAAATATTTTTTGCTAGATCGCCTATTCTTTCTAAATCAGATGAAACTTTTAAAGCAACAACTGTCTCTCTTAAATCTATCGCCATCGGCTGTCTTAAGGCAATTAAATTTACGACTTGTTCTTCGATATGGAGTTCGTATTTATCTGTTTTTTCATCATCTTTTATAGACTTGTCTGCTAAAGAAGTATCTTTTTTTACTAATGATTGAATTGTTTGTTCAAGCTGTTTTTCAACACTTGCTCCCATTTTGACTATAGTATTCTTCAAGAGTTGCAGCTGTTCTTCGTAAGATTTTACTATATGTGGTTTTTCACTCATTAACCAAACCTTCCTGTAATATAATCCTGAGTTTGTTGGTTGTCAGGATTTTTAAATATTTTTTCTGTATCGCCAAATTCTATAAGTTTTCCGAGGTGGAAGAAACCTGTTTTTTGAGATACCCTTGCTGCTTGAGACATCGAGTGGGTAACTATCACTATTGTGTGTTCTTTTTTTAAATCATCAATTAATTCTTCAATTTGAGCAGTAGCTATAGGATCTAGAGCTGAGCAAGGTTCGTCCATTAAAATCACTTCCGGACTAACTGAAATAGCCCTAGCTATACATAATCTTTGTTGTTGACCTCCTGATAAACCAGTGCCAATTTCATCTAATCTGTCTTTTACCTCTTCCCAAAGAGCGGCTTTTTTTAAACTCATCTCAACAATCTGATCTAATTCACTTTTAGATTGAGCCATACCATGAATTGTAGGTCCATAAGAGACGTTTTCATAAATTGTTTTTGGAAATGGATTTGGTTTTTGAAACACCATACCTACATTCTCTCTTAGTCTTACAACGTCCAGTTTTCTCGAATTGAGTTCCAATTCATCCATTTTAATGCTTCCTTCAACTTTACAAATATCTATTACATCATTCATTCTATTTAAACATCTTAGAAAAGTTGACTTTCCACATCCTGATGGACCGATTAAAGCAGTCACTTCTTTATCCATTATATCTAGTGAAACATCGAACAAAGCCTGCTTAGAGCCATAAAAAACATTTACATTTTTTGCGCTTATCTTTGTCATGTTAGTTCCATTTCCTCTCAAATTTATGTCTTATAATCTGAGCCGCTAAATTCATCAATATTAAAAATCCAAGTAAAACCATTATACAAGCACTTACTTTTTCAACAAACCCTCTTTCTGCTGATTCACTCCAAATGTAAATTTGAACGGGCAAACTTGCAGCTGGGTCTACAGGAGTGCCTGGGATAGTGTTTACAAAAGCAACCATACCTATAAGTATAAGCGGTGCTGTTTCTCCAAGAGCTTGTGCCAATCCAATAATAGTGCCTGAAAGAGTACCGGGCATTGAAAGAGGTACAGTGTGATGCATCGTTGTCTGCATGTTACTTGCTCCCATCGCTAAAGCAGCCTCTCTTATACTTGGGGGAACTGCTTTTAAAGAAGCCCGCGCAGCAATAATAATTGTGGGAAGTGTCATTAAGGATAAGGTTATTCCTCCAACTAAAGGTGTTGATCTTGGCAAATTAAATACTGCTAATAAAACCCCTAAACCTAAAAGACCAAAAACTATTGATGGTACAGCAGCTAAGTTGTTTATATTAACCTCGATAAAATCAGTAAACTTATTTTTAGGGGCAAATTCCTCTAAATATATTGCTGCTAAAACTGCAATGGGAAAAGAAAAAGCTAAACATACTAAAATACTAAATACTGTTCCCATAAATGAGCTTGCTATACCAGCAAGTTCGGCTTCCCTTGAATCTGGGTTTGTAAAAAAGCTTAAATTGAATTTTGATAAAATATCACCTCTCTCATTCAACATGTCATATATTTTCAATTGATAATCATTAACTCTTCTATCTTCCTCTGGAATATCACGAGGATAATTTCCTTTATGGACTTGGTCTAAATCATCTGAAGCCGTTAATCTTATAGGAACTATTTTTCCTAGAAGACTTGGATTTTTTAAAAGATGATTTTTAACTTCTTGTTCATACGTAAATGCCACCATTTGAATAAGTTGACGATCGTCTTCCTCAGGAAGAGAGGGATCTAAACGAGTCATTGCTTTGTAGGCTATGTCATAATAATCGGCGTTCTCCAAATCTTCTAAGCTCGGATTATCTGTCTCAATTAACATTAATTCTTTATCGTAATGAACTTCCGTAACAATCCATGTTTTTTGGAAAGCTGTGTAACCTTTTGAAAAAATTTTATACATAAAAACAGCTAAAAATAGCAGAGCTAAACCTATTGCAATTTGTCCAAATAATTTAAAATTTGCTTCTGCCCTGTAACGTTTACTTAAGAGTTTTCTCTTAGCCTCATTCATATTTTTCCCTATATTTTTTCACAACTGTTAAAGCAATAACATTTAAAAAAAGTGTTACTACAAATAAAGATATTCCTAAGGCAAAAGCTGCCTGAGTTTTTGGATCTCCAAATTGTTGGTCGCCAATAAGTATAACTACTATTTGAGCTGTAATAGTAGACGTGGACTCTAAAGGGTTGGCTGTTAAATTTGCAGCTAATCCAGATGCCATCACTACGATCATAGTCTCACCGACTGCTCTGGAAACAGCAAGTAAAATAGATCCGACTATCCCCGGTAATGCTGCAGGAAATATAACTTTCTTAATAGTCTCTGATTTCGTAGCACCCATCGCATAACTTCCATCCCTTAAATTTTGTGGAACTGCTGATATAACGTCATCGCTTAAACTTGATATAAAAGGGATTATCATAACCCCCATAACAGCTCCTGCTGCAAGTGCACTTTCTGATGAAACTTCTAATCCTAAAGAATTTCCAATTTCTTTTACGAAGGGACCTACAGTGAGGGCAGCAAAAAATCCATATACTACGGTTGGGATACCTGCTAAAATTTCAATTATAGGCTTAGCATATTTTCTAACTTTTCTTGTTGCATACTCTGCGAGATAAATTCCGCTTAACAACCCAACTGGGATTGCTACACACATTGCTATAAATGCAATGAAAAAAGTTCCAGCAAATAATGGTACCGCTCCAAATGCATCTTTCATTAATTCAGGATCTGGTTGACCATCTCTCACAAATGTTTTTGCCGGATACCAATGTGTTCCAAAAATGAAATCAAATATCCTGACGGATTGAAAAAATCTTATGGCTTCAAACAAAAGTGAAAATACAATTCCTATTGTTACAAGAACTGCTGCCAAAGAAGCTGTAAATAAAACCCATTTTAAAAATATTTCTACTGGTTCCCTCATTCTGTTATTCTTTTTAATAGATTGATAAGCATAGCTTAATGATAAAATTAAAGCTGCTAAGACAATTACGATCTTAGCGTTATTAGCCATATTTTTAATTTGGATGTATTTACCTGCAGAATTATCTAAAAAATTATTAATATCTCCTGTATACGTTCCTAATGCTAAAGCCTTTACTTTTGTATAAATAAGTTGAAGCTCATTCTTAGTTAAATTTTGATCCAAATAATCTGCTAAAATAAAATTTTTTACTATTGTTGGTTCAAACACTGACCATAAAGAAAAAATTATAAGTGCCGGTGCTGCGCACCAAATCGCAAGATAATAACCATAAAATTTTGGAAGTGCTGTTAGTCTTTGTGAAGATTGAATAATTGTTGCTTTTTTTCTACCAAAATAATAGCTGGAGAAACCTAAAAGTAGAATAAGACTTATAAGAACTAAATTCATTTTTCAAGCTCCAGTTACAGTTAAAAAAAGGGGGCCGAAACCCCCTTTTAATTTTTTAAAAAGTAAAATTACTTTTTAGGCGGCATATTTACTAATTTAACAGCATTAGTTCTAGATGTCTTGTATAACTTACCATCTAATGGAACTAAACCGATATCAGTTAAGTAGCCTTTTTTACCAATAGACTTTTTACCTGTGAATTCTTTTACGAATTCGTGTAAACCAGGAATTACGCCTACGTGGGCCTTTTTAACGTAGAAGAATAAAGGTCTAGCAACAGCGTAGCTATAGTCTTGAATAGAGCTTAAGCTTGGTTGACCACCTTCGATACTTGCAGCTTGCAATTTATCTTTTGCAGCTAAGAAATAACTGAACCCAAAGAAACCAAACATTTCTTTGTCCGCAGCTAATTTTTGAATAATAAGTGAGTCATTTTCACCTACTTCAATTGCAGCACCGTCTTCTCTTAATGCTTTATATTTTGCACCAGCAGCTTTTGATGCATCATCAATACCTTTTTTCATTACTAATGAGTTCCAAGCATCCCTAGTTCCAGATGTTCCTGGTGGAACCATGATTTTGATATCATAATTTGGTAATGAAGGATCGATGTCGCTCCACTTTTTATATGGGTTTGGTACAAGTTTACCATCTTTAGCAACTTCTTTTGCTAATGCTGCCCATAATTGTTTTTTTGTAAAGTTTACTGGTTTTTGATCTTTAGAAAATGCAAGAGTGATACCATCGTTACCTACTGTAATCTCCACAATTTCGTTAACACCATTTTTTTGACATAGCGCATACTCTTTAGCTTTCATAGCTCTAGAAGCATTAGTTATATCTGGATGTTCTGCACCGACTCCTGCGCAGAATAGTTTTGCTCCACCACCAGTTCCTGTAGATTCAATTACTGGAGTCTTAAATTTTCCAGATGAACCAAATCTTTCTGCAACAATTGTTGCATATGGGAATACTGTTGAAGAACCAACTATTTTAATTTGATCTCTAGCTTGAGCAGAAGTAACGATTAACATCGTTAATAATGAAGCTAAAGCGATTGTTAGTTTTTTCATATTTTCCTCTCTGTTATATTTATTAATTAATTAACAAACGATAATTTTTTAGACTTGATAGGACTCGTTTGTATTAAGAATTTGTTACAGATATGTTAAAAAAGTAACTTTTTAGTTGATTCCGTATTAGTTGAATCTTCTTGTTATTTTCACGTCCTCATAAGATGAAGATAGGTTACCTTCGCAAGTAAAGGGTCTTACTTTATTTAACACTGCATATTTACTAGTAGGTTTCAAAGTAATTTCTAGCTTTACGAACTCCACGAGCTGTTTACTTAATCTTTCATCATTTCTCCAGCTCGCCCATTTGCTTGGAGGTGTAAAAATATTAGTTAAATATGATGCGGCTCTACGGTAAGTTGTGTTTGAATATCCTTCACTATTTAACAAGTTTTCCTTAACAGACGTGTATATTTTTCTACATGTGATCGAATCAGCCATGTAAGATTTTTTATTTAAATTTCTCTCCATTGGCACTGATACAATTAATAA
>CACHRU010000002.1 GCA_902582345.1 uncultured Pelagibacteraceae bacterium
GCCTTATAATTATCAAAGAAAAATAATTGGTTTTGACACTTTTGAAGGATTTCCCTCCATTTCAAGGTTAGATAATCGAAATAAAATGTCTTTTAAAGGGTCGTTCAAACAAAATTATAATTCATACAAAGATATAAAAGAGAGTATAAAAGTTTTTAATAAAAATAGATTTATTAAAAATAAAACAAAAATAAATCTAGTTAAAGGCAACGCCATTAAAACAATCCCTGCATTTGTGAAGAAAAATAGACACCTTGTAGTTTCCTCTTTGTGGCTAGATTTTGATATTTATGAACCCACTAAAGTCGCTTTAGATAATTTTGTTCCACTGATGCCAAAAGGTGGGATTATTATTTTTGATGAATTAAACAACGAATATTGGCCGGGAGAAACTAGGGCTTTTTTAGAAAATAAAAGAATTAAATATACAAAACTTCAGTCTTTTCCGTTTGAACCTAATATCTCATACATTATTTTGAAATAATAAATTTTAATTTTTATCTATAATTTTGAGTTTTTCTAGAATATCGTTTACAACCAATTCAGAGCCTTTTAAAGACAAGTGATCATCATCCCAATATAAAATGTCTTTTTGGGAATTTACTACACATCTATTTTTTATTATTTTATTACAAAGATGAGTATGGGGATAAATCCTATAAATATTTTTAAGTTTAATACTATCAAAAAGTTTAAAAGTTTCCTCGTTTCTCTCTTTAAAAACATCATAACTTGTAGAAAATAATTTAATTTCTTTTTCTTTCTTAACAACTATTTCGTTATAAATTTTTCGAGGAACATCAAAACCAACTTCTGGAACAGGATAAATAATAATAATTTTATGTCCCATACTATGAATTTCTTCAATATCTTTTACAAACGCTTTTTCTATAAATTTTTTCCTTTGTGACTTTGAAGTTGTTTTTTTATTTATTGGTTCAATATATTCCTCCCAATCTCTATTTTTTTGATATCTATTTTCAATACCGCCCTCTTTGTTATCAAAATAAGTTTCTAGCAATTTTACGGTAGATCTATGGTGAAACACTAATATTAGTTCTTTATTTTGAGCAAGATAGGTTTTTATATTTCTATTGATTATAGGAAACTCTTTTTTGTTTTCATTGGTTTTTCTGTTTACAAGATTGAATCCATTTATATAAAAATCAGTAAAAAATCTTTCGAGCTTATATCCTCTCTGTTTCAAATTTTCATTTAAATTGTATTCAAGAGTTCCTGCATGAGAGTCACCTATAAGAACTACAGTACCATTCTTGCCAGAAGTATTAAACATTGTATTCGTCTTTCTTATTTCTTTTTGTAAAATCTCTGGAACTCTAGATTTAAAACCCTCTTGCTTTATGGCTAAAAAATTGAATGAACAAATTATTATTAAAAAAACTAAAATAGACCCAACAAGTTTTTTTTTTGAAATTAATCCTTTTTTTCTAAAAGGTCTCTCAATTAAAAAGTATGAGGATATTGAAAAAAATATTATAAACAAAGCTAAAATTATCTTCTTAACAACATCTCCACTTACTAGCCCTGATATTCTTGCAAATGAAAATAAAGGATAATGATATAAGTATAAAGAGTAAGAAATTAAACCTATACTCACAAAAAATTTAGTTGATAAAATTTTGCTGATATAATCTTTTTTACCAGCAAACCAAATTATTAGTGCAACACCAGTTACGGGTATTACTGTCATAATGGATGGATGAAACATATCATCTTTATAAAATAAGAATGAATAGATAATTAAAACTATACCAACAGCAGGAAGAAATTTTTCATAAGCGTTATAAAAAATTTTTCTTTTTTTGTTGCCGTAATATGCAAGCAAAGAACCGGCAAGTACTTCCCATGCCCTGCTATGAAGAAAATAAAATGTAGATGAAGGATAACTTTTTGAACCCCATTCTGCAAAAATTAGACTTATTATAAAGAGGACAATCAATATCTTAATTAAATTTTTTTTAAAAAATTTAAAAGTTAAAAATATTATGATTGGGAAAATTATATAAAATTGCTCTTCTATTGCTAAAGACCAAGTGTGTAAAAAAGGTTTTAAAAAACTACTGGGTGCTCCGTACTCAAGTCCTGTAAAATGAAAATAAAAGTTAGAACCAAAAAAAATAGTATAAATTATTGACTTCGAAAAACTTTTAAATTCAATCGGTAAAAGATACATCCAAGCAAAAGGAAGTGAAAAAATGATTACACCAAAAAGTGCAGGTAATATTCTTCTTGCTCTTCTTTCGTAAAAATTAATAAATGAAAAATCTTTTTTTAAATTAATTTCTTTCAAAATTAATGATGTAATTAAATAACCAGAGATAACTAAAAATATATCAACTCCTATAAAACCCCCCGCAAAAATTGGTATTCCTTTAAAGGTTAAATCTGCGTGATAAAGTATTACTGCAATAACAGATATGGCTCTAAGTCCGTCAATCTCTGGTCTATATCTAATTTTCAATTTTATTTTTAGGTTTTATTTTATATTAACTTTCTAAACATTTATTAGGATAGTTTCAAATAATGAATTAAGTTTGAAGCTATATCAATGAGTCTAACGAAGCTTTTTAATAGCGTTCAATACTTGAACAATAATCGAAATTAATTTATAAATTATTAATTATATTTAATATGAATAAAATAAAATTGTCTAATTTTGGTTTTAAGATTTTGCAAATTGAAAGCACTGCAGCATGTAACATGGAATGCTCTTTCTGCCCTTACCCTCTTAAAGAGGACAAAATATCAAAACTTTCATTAGAAAAAATAAAAAATATAATTGATCAAATTGATCCTTTGGATAAACAATTTAAATATGTAACATTCTCTCAGTATAATGAACCTCTATTAGACTCTAGAGTTTTTGAAATTATGAAGTATGCACAAAATTCAGGATTAAAAGTTCATTTAATTACCAACGGGTTACTTTTAAATAAAGAAAAAAATATTGAAAATATTTTTCTTTATAAACCAACTGTAAAAATTTCATTACAAGTTTTAGACTCAACCAAACATATGGGTGCAAGAGGTTTAAAATTAGAACTTGATAGGTACGTAAATACAATCATAAATTTTTGTATAAAAGCAAAAAATGAGTCTATTGACGTTACCGTTGATATTGGTTCAAATTATTTAAGTAAATCAAAATATTATTTAAAGAGTTTTTTTGGATTAGCGACTGGTGATCCATCTGTACCTAATGATATTAAAACAACAATCTTGCAGTTTAAAAAATACATGAATTTGTTTTATGAGGCGTCTGATGAAAAATATAAAGAAAATTTAAAAGTATTACTTGATGAAAAAAATGCCAAAAAAATATTTTCACAAAATTATCTTTATCAAGAAGGATTTAAAATTTTTAAAAATGTAACTTTAAAAATAAAACCATTTTTTTTATGGAAGAAGAATTAGTGATTATGAACCGAGAGATAATAAGTTTAGTTGCTCAAGCGAGATTTTGGCTGTTTTAGCAGATGGTAATGTAGTTCCCTGCTGTCTAGCTTATGATGACAGTATTTCTCTTGGAAAAATAAAAGAAAGTAATTTAAATGAAATTCTTCAAGAAAATAAATTTCTTAAAAATTTGAGAAATATTAACGGAGAAAAGCATTTAACTTGTAAAAAGTGTTTTGGCGAACCAACGAAAAGAGGCTTGTTCTTTAAAAAATTCTTAAATTTACTTCCCAATTACGTTTTGAATTCAAGATTAATGCAATTTGTAAAGGAAAATTAATTATGAAAAAAAAGAGAAAATTTAAAGTAGGGGACTCATTATCATCTTATACTTCCGGATGGAGTTTTAAAAACATTTCAAAAGTATTTGACAAACATGTTTCAAAATCAGTTCCTTTTTACGAAGAAGGACATGATATTATTACTGAATTAAGTACCTTCTTCTTGAATGAAAAATCTATTTGTTATGATTTAGGTTGTTCAACAGGTTCGCTTTTGGAAAAGATAATTAAAAAAAATAGTTTTAAAAAAACAGTAAATTATTTTGGTATTGATATTGAAAACTCTATGATAAAAGAATGCAAACGAAGATCAAAAGGAAGAAAAAATATCAAATTTATAAATGCCGATCTTAAAAAGATTAAATTAAAAAAATCAGATCTTATAATTTGTTACTATACAATACAATTCGTGAAACCAAAAGATAGACAAATTATATTCAATAAAATATACAATTCTCTGAATTGGGGTGGCGCTTTTATTTTTTTCGAAAAGGTAAGAGCTCCAGATGCAAGGTTTCAGGATATTTCTGTACAATTATATAATGAATATAAGTTAAAAAAAAATTATTCTCCTGCGTCAATTCTCGGCAAGACAATTAGTTTACGTGGTGTGTTAGAACCATTTTCTAGTGCTGAAAATTTTAGACTATTGAAGCGAGCTAAATTT
This sequence comes from uncultured Pelagibacteraceae bacterium, assembly GCA_902582345.1. Classification (GTDB taxonomy): domain Bacteria; phylum Pseudomonadota; class Alphaproteobacteria; order Pelagibacterales; family Pelagibacteraceae; genus Pelagilacustribacter. Next base: position 4,426 of record CACHRU010000002.1, read on the forward strand.
AAAGATTTTATGACAATAATGAAACATATCAGTTTTGAAGGTTTTTTAGCAATAAAATAATATCATGAAAATTACTTACATTACACACGCTTGCGTTATGATTGAGGTTAATAAGGTAAGAGTCTTAACTGATCCATGGCTAGTTGGACCATCATGGGGAGGCAGTCTCTGGCATTTTCCAACCCATAATTTTACTCCAAAAAATTTACCTACACCTGATATAATATATTTTTCTCATGGTCATGATGACCATTTTAATTACGAGACTATAAAAAAATTTCCTAAAAAATGGTTTAAAAAATTAATTATTGCTCCTAATTTCAAAGAAAAGTGGTGGAAAGATAGTTTAAAGGCAAAATTCTCTAAGATTAAGTATTTGAATCATAATGAAATATTTAAATTTAATAAGGAATTAAGTTTTCAAATGTTTCTGAATGACAAGGGTAACATAGATAGCTCTTTAAAGTTAAAATTTAAAAATAAAACTTGTTTTTTTCAAACTGATAACATTATGTCGATTAAAGAAGCAAAGAGAATTTCAAAACTAGGAAAGATTGATATTGCTTTTATGATGCCTTATTTAACAGGAATATTTCCAGCATTTTATAAAATGAAAAAGGAAGAAATGATAAAATTAGGAGAAAAGAAGAAAAATACATCGATTAAATATTGTTATGATTTAGTCAAAACCTTAAAGCCTGATTACCTTGTTCCATATGCTACCGATATTGCAACTTTAGGAAAAAATTTTTATGCTAATTTTATTCATAATAATAATAAAAAAGATTTCCAAAAATTTATTAAAAGGAAAAATTTCAAAACAAAATCTTTAATTTTGTCGCCTGGGGATTATTTAAATTTTAAAGAGAATGATAATATTAAGAAAAAAATTTCTCAATACAAATTTAATACCAAAGAATTTAATAAATTTAAGAAAAAAACAAACTCGAATTTTTTTAAATATCAAAAAAACGAAATGTCTCTTGAAAATCTAGAAAAAAAACCAGTAATAAATTCTTTTATAAATAAAATTAAAAATGGTTTAAAAAAGGTTAATAAATATAATTTTACTGTTTTATTCTTAATAAAATATAAGGATCAAAAAGAGACTTCTTTTTTAGTAAATTTTAGAAATAAAAAAATTATTGAAAATATTCCTAAAGATAAACTATATATTCCAAAATTAATTATCTTTACAGAATTTTACAAAATAGCAAACCTTGTTAAAAAAAAATATCCAATGAATTTCATGACTTTCCATAATGGAGCAATCACATGTCAAAGGGACTCCAAAGATTTATCACGAAATGAAGACAAGTTTTGGATGTGGATATACAATTTACCTTTTTAACAAAGTTATCAGTGTGCGGTCGGAGAGACTCGAACTCTCACGGGAAACCCACACGCCCCTCAAGCGTGCCTGTCTACCAATTTCAGCACGACCGCATATATTATGCGACAATAAATGAATGACAAATTTTGTGCAAGTTGATACAATAGAACTAGTATGTCTGCACAACAAGAAAGTTTAAAAAATACTAATGAGATTTACAAAAAAATCTCTAAATTCGTACCTGATGTTGAATGGAAAATACATCAACCTTTAATTGAGAAAATAAATAAATTAAAAAAAGAAAAAAACGCAATTATTCTTGCTCATAATTATCAAACACCAGAAATTTACCATGGTGTGGCAGATATTGCTGCGGATTCTTTAGCGCTTGCTATTGAAGCTTCTAAAACTTCTGCAGATAAAATAATTATGTGTGGAGTTCATTTCATGGCAGAAACAGCAAAATTAATGAGCCCAAATAAAAAAGTTTTTATACCAGATATGAAAGCTGGTTGTTCTTTATCCTCATCAATAACTGGTGAAGATGTTAGGTTGTTAAAAAAGAAATATCCTGGTGTTCCAGTAGTTTCTTACGTAAATACCTCAGCGGATGTAAAAGCTGAAACTGATGTTTGCTGCACCTCAGCTAACGCTGTAAAAGTAGTCGAGTCTCTAAAGGTTGATAAAGTAATTTTTTTACCTGATCAATATTTAGCGGACTATGTTTCAAAAAATACAAAAGTTAAAATTATTTCATGGAAAGGTACGTGTATTGTTCATGAACAATTTAATGCTAAAGAGATAGAAGATATTAAAAAGCAAAATCCTGGAATTAAAGTTATTGCTCATCCAGAGTGTCCGCCCGAAGTTATAAATGTATCAGATTTCACTGGATCAACTTCCGGCATGATTAATTATGTAAAAGAAAAACAACCGAAAAAAGTGATGTTAGTAACCGAGTGCTCAATGAGTGATAATGTAGAAGCTGATAATCCTAATGTAAGTTTTATAAAGCCATGTAATCTTTGTCCCTACATGAAAAAAATAGATTTAAAAAAAATTCTTGACTGTTTAGAAAACGAAACAAATGAAATTTTATTAGATGATAAAATAATTGAGTCAGCAAGAAAGTCTGTTTTAAGAATGACTCAAATTGGTCGTTAGTTTAGTGCAAAAATTTAATTATAAATATATAGATTTAGTTGTAAGAAAAGCGTTAGATGAAGATCTTAAACCACTGGGTGATATTACAACACGACTGCTTAATCATAAAAAGAAAAAAATTAGAGCTAAAATAATTGCAAAACAAAATGGAATAGTGGCCGGCATAGATTTTTGTAAACAAGCATTTAAAGCCGTAGGCAAAGAAACTATATTTAAATCAAAAATAAAAGACGGCAAATTTATTAAAAAAAATAGAGTAATTGCAGAAATATTAGCTAAAACAGAAACCATTTTGATGGCTGAACGAACAGCTTTAAATTTTTTAAATCATGCATCAGGAATTGCTACCACTACAAATAAATTCGTTAAAAAAGTTAATAAAAAAACTAAAGTTTGTTGTACGCGAAAAACGACACCAAATTTAAGATTGTTAGAAAAATATGCTGTAAGAAAAGGAGGTGGTTTTAACCATAGATATAATTTAAGTGACGAAATACTTATTAAAGATAATCATATAGCGTCAGAAAAAAATTTAAAGAGTCTTGTGTTGAAAGCATCAAAAACTAAAAAAATTATAACTGTAGAAGTAGAAAATATAAACCAATTGAAAAAAATTATTGGATTAAAATTTAAAAGAATTCTATTTGATAATATGAAAATTCATGAATTAAAAAAATGTCTAAAAATTTGTAAAAAAAAATATGAAACCGAATATTCTGGAAATGCTAATTTAAAGAATATAAAAAGTATATCAAGAACAGGTGTAAATAGAATTTCAGTTGGTATCCTAACACATAGCTCTAAAGCTTTTGATGCAAGTTTATCTTTTAGATAATTCAGCTTGAGCAGCTGCTAGTCTCGCAACTGGTACTCTAAATGGAGAGCAAGATACATAATTAAGACCGGTTCTTGAACAAAAGTCTATACTTTTTGGATCGCCACCGTGCTCACCACATATTCCTAATTTAATCTTTTTATTTACTTCTCGTCCTCTTAAAGAAGCTATTTCAACTAATTCTCCTACACCATTTTGATCAATGCTAATGAATGGGTCGACTTCAAAAATTTTGTTATCGATATAATCATTCAAAAATTTACCAGCATCGTCACGACTTATACCTAAAGTTGTTTGCGTTAAGTCATTTGTTCCAAAACTAAAGAAGTCCGCATGTTTTGATATCGATCTAGCTTGTAAAGCTGCCCTAGGAAGTTCAATCATGGTACCTACTGTATAATCAAGTTTAGTTTTATTTTCATTTTCAACTTCTTTAGCAATTTTGTTTACCAAAGCTCTTAAAATCATTAATTCAGAGTCAGTCGAAACAAGGGGTATCATAATTTCTACAAAAGCAGATTTAATTTTATCTTTCTTTAAAAGAACAATTGACTCAAATATTGCTTTACATTGCATCTCATATATTTCAGGAAATGATATACCTAGTCTACATCCTCTATGTCCTAACATTGGATTTTCCTCATGGAGTTCCGATATTCGATCTTTAACCTCTTTGGCTGACAAGTTTAAAGATCTTGCGACTTCATCAATGTCTTTATCTGTTTTGGGTAAAAATTCATGAAGAGGTGGATCTAGAAGTCTTACTGTAACAGGCAAACCTGACATTACTTTAAAAATTTTTTTAAAATCTTCTTTTTGATGTGGTAAAAGTTTTTCTAAAGCGCTATTTCTATCGTCTTTTGACTTTGATAAAATCATTTGCCTAACAGACAAAATTCGTTCCTCATCAAAAAACATATGCTCAGTTCTGCATAAACCTATGCCTTCTGCTCCAAATTCTCTAGCAATCTTACTGTCTTTCTCTGTTTCAGCATTTGTTCTAACTTTTAATTTTCTAAACTCATCTGCCCATTTCATAATTGTTGAAAAATAACCAGAAATCTCTGGTTTAACAGTGGGCACAAACCCTTTCATAACCTTGCCACTTCCACCATCTATAGTTATTATTTCACCTTCTTTAATTATATTTTCTCCTGCTTTAAAATATTTAGCTTCGTAATCTATCGTTATCTCACTTGATCCAGAAACACATGGCCGCCCCATTCCTCTTGCGACTACAGCTGCATGACTTGTCATACCCCCTCTTGCGGTCAAAATACCTTTTGCAGCATGCATTCCATGAATATCCTCGGGCGAAGTTTCTAATCTTACTAAGATTGTATCTTGCATAATACTATTGAGTTTTTCCGCCTCATCAGCGGAGAATACGACTTTTCCACTGGCTGCACCCGGTGAAGCTGGTAAACCAGAGGCAATAATATTTTTTTCTACTTTTTCATCTAAAGTTGGGTGTAATAAAGTTTCTAAAGTATTAGGATCAATTCTAAGAACTGCATCTTTTTTTGAAATTAATTTCTCTTTAACCATATCTACAGCAATTTTAATTGCTGCTTTCGCGGTCCTTTTTCCTGATCTTGTTTGAAGCATCCATAGTTTGTTATTTTCAACGGTGAACTCTATATCTTGCATATCTTTATAATGTTTTTCTAATTTTAGAAAAATTTTTACTAATTCTTTATAAACTTTTGGCATCACCTCTTCCATGGAGGGGTCTTTGGAACCAGAATCTTGTTTTGCTTTTTTTGTAATATGTTGTGGCGTTCTTGTTCCAGCTACAACATCTTCACCTTGGGCATTAATTAAAAATTCCCCAAAAAATGATTTATCCCCTGTAGATGGATTTCTTGTAAAAGCCACTCCTGTCGAACAATCTTCACCCATATTACCAAAAACCATAGCTTGAACATTAACTGCTGTTCCCCAATGATCTGGTATTTTATTTATTTTTCTGTAAGTTTTGGCTCTTTGACTTTCCCAAGAAAGAAAAACAGCATTAATGGCTCCGATTAATTGAAGTTTAACATCTTGGGGAAAATTAATCTTTTTTTGTTTTTTTACTAAATCTTTAAAATTATTTATCAAGCCATCCCAATCTCCTTCATCTAAATCTGTGTCTAATAAAACCCCTTTCGTTAACTTGTAATTATCGATTAATTCCTCGAACAAATGTCCTTCGATACCAAGAACTACACTGCTGTACATTTGAATAAAACGTCTATAGCTATCTTTTGCGAACCTACCGTTTAATGTTTTTTTCTTTAACGCTTCTACTGTCTGATCATTAAGCCCCAAATTAAGTATCGTATCCATCATACCTGGCATTGAAATCCTTGCTCCAGATCTAACTGATACGAGTAAAGGGTTTTTTAAATCCCCAAAATTTTTTTTAGTTTTTTTCTCAATAATCCTTAACTCAGTTTCAACTTTTTTAATAATATTTCGAGGTAATCTTTTTTTATTTTTATAAAATATATCACATACTTCGGTCGAAATAGTAAAACCAGGTGGAACAGGGAGTCCAAGTCTTCCCATTTCTCCCAAATTAGCACCTTTTCCACCAAGAATATTTTTTTTATTCTTAAGATTTTTTACTGACTTGTCTTCAAAGTTAAATAAAAATTTTTTCACTGGACTCCTTCTAATTTAGAAAAATTTAAAAAGTTATTAAAGGTATTACAAAACATTTGCAGAAGTTCTAAACGATTATTTTTTATATCTCTATTTTCATCATTTACAACAACATTGTCAAAAAAATTGTCAGTAAAAGGTTTTAGTTCAGACAAACTTAATAGAAGATTTTCATAGTTTTTTTCACTCTCTTTCAAAGCTAGGGATTTCCGTATCTCATTAATCTTATCAAATAAATTTTTTTCTTCGTCTTTCCTAAAAAGAACTGCATCTGGCTTCCCTAAAATTTTATCACCACTATTTCCAATTATGTTATGTGCCCTTCTATAGGAGCTTATTGCATTTTTTCCGATGTCTTTGTTTATGTACTTATTCATTAAAATACTTTTTTTAAACAATTCAAGAAAATTCTCACCTTCGTGCGAACTTATAGCTGCCTCTATAATATCTATTTTAATATTTTTTTCTTTTAAGATGTTTCTCATTCTTTCTTTAAGAAATTTTAAAATTTCTATTTCAGCATTTTGATTAATCAAATTTATTCCCTGATCTTTAAATAAAGCAACATTATAATTTATCAAATCTTTTAATTTAAAGTTTAATCTATTTTCGATTATAACTTTAAGTAATCCTATAGCCGATCTTCTTAAGGCAAAAGGATCCTTAGAGCTCGATGGTTTTTGGTTTATAAGGAAAAATCCAACAAGAGTGTCAAGCTTATCAACTATCGATACAGTGTAACTAATCGGTTTTTTTGGAACTGCGGTATCATTTCCGTAAGGCAAATAATGATCACTAACTGCGTTTGCAACATCGTTATCAAATCCTTGTGCTAAGGCAAAATATTTTCCCATTTTTCCTTGTAGTTCAGGAAATTCACCAACCAACTCTGAACAAAGATCAGACTTAGCAATTGAAGCTGCGATCTCGACTTTCTCTTTACTAATATTAAGATCGTCTGATAAGTATCCAGCTAATTGTTTTATTCTTATAGATTTATCATAAACAGTCCCTAGTTTTTCATAAAATGTTATTTTCTTTAACTTAGAGATTTGTTTTATTAAGTTTTTTGATTTATCTTTTTTCCAAAAAAACATTGCGTCGGAAAGTCTTGCTTCAACAACTTTTTTATTTCCATCTTTAATCAAATTATCTTTATCCGCTTTATTTGACACGACAAAGAAATTATTAGTTAGTTGATCTTTTTGGTCAAATAAGGGAAAATATCTTTGATGAGACTCTAAAGTTGATATTATAATTTCTTTAGGAATTTCAAGATACTTTTTATCAAAATTAACCAAAAAAATATTTGGATTATCGACCAAATTAATTACTTCTTTTAAAGTTACCGGGTTATATTTTTCTGAAAGGTTTTTTTTAGAGCAAATCTGTTTAAATTTTTTTAGGATGATATTCTCTCTCTCATTATGGTCAAAAATTATATTATTTTTACGCAAAAAGTTTTTATATTCTTTAAATGAAGAAATTTTCTTGATATTTTTTGTCAAATCTCTTTCAACTATTATGTTGTTTGTTGATCGTAAATGACCGTAATTAAATAAAAGTAGTTTACCATTAAATGTCGCATAAATTGACCTTAAGGGCCTTGCCCAAATTAAAGTTGTATCAGCCCACCTCATAGATTTCTTCCATTTAATGGAAGAAATAATGTTTAATAAATTTTTCATAACAAGATCTTTTACCTCGACTATAGATGGAAGGGTTTTGAGAAAATAAAAATCACCTTTTTCAGTATTTTTTTTAAAAAGATCTTTTTTTGTTGATTTATGGGCTCTGATAAAATTATTAAGTATGTCATCAATCACGCCTACTTTTGGACCTCTGACCTCCTTTGATGGTATATTTATTTGAACAGGTAAATCTTTAATAAAAATTGTTATTCTTGTAGGACAAGAGTATGCGCTAATTTCTTTTGCTTTTATACTTTGATCTAAAAGAGATTTTTCTAACTTTTCTTTTATTTCCTCCCTAGCTGAAATTTGAAGGTTTGAAGGGATTTCCTCGCTATAAAGTTCAAATAAAAATTCAGACATAATTATTTTTGATTATTTAACCATACAGTTCCAGATCCTTTTGCTAGCTCCCTAATTCTATTTATGTATCCAGTTCTCTCAGCAACTGCGATGACACCTCTTGAATCGAGTAAATTAAATATGTGGCTAGCTTTTAAACATTGGTCATATGCTGGAAGAGCAAGATTATTTTTTAATAAATTTTTACATTCTTGTTCAGCAAGTTCAAAATTCTTTAATAATGCATCAACATTAGCATTTTCAAAATTATATGAAGAAAATTCTTTTTCAGCTTGAAAAAAAACTTCTTTATACTTAACACCACTATCATTCCAATCTATATCAAATACATTTTTTTTACCTTGAACAAACATGCAAAGTCTCTCAAGACCGTAAGTAAGTTCAACTGGTACTGGTTTACAATCTTGACCTGCCATTTGTTGAAAATAAGTAAACTGCGTTATCTCCATTCCATCACACCACACCTCCCAACCAAGTCCAGCTGCTCCAAGTGTCGGGCTTTCCCAATCGTCTTCTACAAATCTTATGTCATGTTTTTTTATATCAATTCCGATAGCCGATAGACTTTTTAAATAAATTTGTTTTATATTTTCAGGAGAAGGTTTGATTATAACTTGAAACTGATAATAATGTTGAAGCCTGTTAGGATTTTCACCATATCTACCGTCAGTTGGTCTTCTGGATGGCTGAACATAGGCAGCTCTCCATGGCTTAGGACCTAATGATCTTAATGTTGTTGCTGGATGAAAAGTACCCGCACCTACCTCGATATCATAAGGTTGCAAAATTATACAATCATTCTTGCTCCAAAATTTTTGAAAGCTCATTACTATGTCCTGAAAAGAGAGAAAATTATTTTTTTTTGTTTTTTTTTTAGGCATTTACAAACCAAATCTTTGCCAAATAGCTCTTTCTTCTAAAATATTTATGAAACTCTCTATGTTATAATCAATAGATGAGGAAAGTTTTTTCGATATAAAACTTTTTTGTTTTTCAAACTTTTTAATAATTACTTTTTCACCAAATTTTTCCCTCAATATTTGTTCAGCATTACCTATTCCATCTATTAAACCCAATTTTTTTGCTGTTTTGCCAGTCCAGAATTCGCCAGTAAAAATATTATTTTTTTCTGGATCTTTAAGTTTTGCGCCCCTGCTACTCTGAACAATTTTAATAAAATCGGCATGTAATTCCAGCTGAATATTTTTTAACCTTTGTACATCTTCAGCTTTTTCATCAACAAAAGGATCAAGTGTACTTTTATTTTTTCCTGCAGTGTAAACTCTTCTCTCTACACCAATTTTTTTAATTAAATCTTTAAAACCGAATGATGCAGAAATAACACCAATTGAACCAATTATTGAACTAGAATTTGCATAGATTTCGTCTCCAGCGCATGCAATAAAATATCCTCCGGAAGCAGCAACATCTTCTGCAAATACAATTACTTTCTTTTTATTCTTTTCTGCAAGTTGACGAATATAACTATAAATAAGATGTGATTGCACCGGTGATCCTCCAGGCGAATTTATAGAAATCGCTACATTTTTGGATTTTTTAAATGCAAAAGCTTTCTTTAAAATATCTTGCTGGCTCGCAAGATCCATGCCTTGCCTAAATCTACCTAAATTTCCAATAATTCCAGTAAGTCTTACATGTGGAACTATTATTTTTTTTTTAAAAATTGAGAACATTTTTGATTATTACCTTTATCTCTTATATCAATACTAAGTATTTTTTTAAACAATAATTGCGCTACTTGTAGTTGAATAATGGGTGCGTCACCAGGGTAGGATTTAAAAAAATTTATTATGTTTAAAATCAATTAAAAATAATATCTATGGGAACTGTAATACCGTTAAAAAAATCAGCCAATTCCGCCTACTTGGAACTTAAAAATCTTTTAAACGATAAACTAGTAAAGGTTGAAGAGTTAATAGAACTTAAGCTAAAAAGCAAAGTTCCATTAATTGAAAAAATGTCAGCGCATCATTTTAAATCAGGTGGAAAACGACTCAGAGCTTTATTAACTTTAGGATCAGCAAAAATGGCAGGTTACGAATTAGGTGATAGGGATATAAATTTGGCAACTTGCGTAGAATTAATTCATTCTGCAACATTATTACATGATGATGTTATTGATGAAAGTGAGATAAGAAGAGGGCAAAAAACTACAAATTCGATTTGGGGAAATCAATCTTCTATTTTAGTTGGAGATTACTTGCTTAGCAGGTGTTTTGAAATAATGGTTGATGATGGAGATTTAGAAATTTTAAAATTACTATCATCTACTTCGGCGAAAATAGCTCAAGGTGAAGTTCTCCAACTGCAACATCGAGGTGAAGCTGATCTTTTGGAAGATACTTATATTAAAATTATCTCGATGAAAACTGCTTCTCTTTTTTCTGCGGCAACAAGAACTGGAGCATGCTTAGCCGGAAGTGAGTCTAAAGAAAAAAGTGCGCTTGAGTCATACGGAAAAAATTTGGGACTAGCTTTTCAAATAGCGGACGACGCGTTAGATTATTATGCAAAGGAACTAGTATTTGGAAAAGAAATAGGAAAAGATTTTTATGAAGGTAAGACTACATTGCCCTTAATTTTGATTTTTCAAAGAGCTAATAATGAAGAAAAAGAATTTCTTAAAGAGACAATGATAAAAGAAAAAAAAACGGAAGAAGATTTTAGTGAAACTCTTGCATTAATAAATAAATATAAAGCTGTTGAGGAAAGTCTTAAAAGAGCTGAATATTTTGTTAATGTTTCAAGAGATGCATTAAGTATTTTTGAAAATAGTGAGGAGAAGAGAATTTTACAAAACCTAACAGATTTTAGTTTGGGTAGATCTTTTTAAGGATATAATAAATTCTTAGTCCATTTGCCATTCGTAATTTTGTAATTTAATCTTTCGTGAATTCTTCCCTCGCCATCTAACCAAAATTCAATTTCTTCCGGTTTTACCCGCCAGCCAGACCAGTGTGGTGGTCTTGGTACTTTTTTGTTTTCAGGAAATTTTAATTCAATTTCTTTTATCTTATTAATAAAATTTTCTCTCTTATCTAAAATTTCAGATTGCAATGAGGCCCATGCACCAATTTTGTTTTTATATGGTCTTGAGTAAAAATAGTCATCGGCTTCTTTGACGTCTACTTCTTCAACTGTTCCTATAATTCTAACTTGGCGTCTTAAACTTTTCCAATGGAAGCACATAGAGGCTTTTTGGTTTGATTTCAGGTCTGTTCCCTTTCTACTATTAAAATTAGTAAAAAACACAAAACCTTTTTCACTTAAACCTTTTAGCAAAACCATTCTTACGCTAGGTTGATTATGTTTATCAGAAGTTGCTAGTGCTAAAGCGTTTGGGTCATTAATTTCAGTTTCTTTTGCTTTAGAAAACCACTTTTTGAATAATTCAATAGGGTTTTCCGCCTCTTCAAAGCACTTATCCAATCCAAGTGAATTTTTGCCATTTTTTTGATTCATAATTTCTTTAAAATAATTTATACATTAAATAACTATGTCTTTTAATACTTTTGGTAAAATTTTTAGGTTCACAACATGGGGTGAGTCACATGGCACTGCTATTGGTTGTGTAGTTGATGGTTGTCCACCAAATATAGCTATATCTGAAAGCGATATTAACAAGGAAATGATTAAAAGACGCCCAGGTCAATCCAAATTCACAACTCAAAGAAAAGAGTCAGATAAAGTAAATATTTTATCTGGTGTATTTAATGGAAAATCAACAGGTACACCCATTTCAATGATAATTTACAATGAGGACAAAAGAAGTAGAGATTATGAATCTATAAAAAATAAATTTAGACCAGGTCACGCAGATTTTACATATTTTAAAAAATACGGCATAAGAGATTTTAGAGGTGGAGGTCGACAATCTGCTAGAGAAACAGCTAGTAGGGTTGCAGCAGGAGCAATAGCTAAAATAGTTTTAAAAAATTTAATTGGTAAAAAATTTAATATTGTCGGGGCTGTTACTCAACTTGGATTGATGTCATGTAATAAAGATAATTGGAGTAATGCTGAAATAAGAAAAAACCCGTTTTTTTGTCCAGATAAAAATTCTGTAAAATTATGGGAAAAATATTTACTTGCTGTAAGGAAAGCCGGCTCCTCTTGTGGTGCAATTATTGAGTTAAGAGCAACAGGTATTCCTGTTGGGCTAGGTGCTCCTATATACTCTAAGTTAGATACCGATATTGCTGCAGCTTTAATGAGTATTAATGCAGTAAAAGGAGTGAACATTGGTGCTGGAATGGGAGCTGCTTTTTTAAGTGGAGAAGAAAATTCAGATGAAATGATTTCAAAATCTGGAAAATTAAATTTTAAATCAAATAAAGCTGGTGGTATTCTAGGAGGAATATCGACTGGTCAAGATATTATAACTTCATTTGCAGTTAAACCTACTTCTTCGATTTTAAAAAAAAGAAGAACTATAGATAAAAAAGGTAAAAATACAGATATTTCTGTTAAAGGGAGGCATGATCCTTGCGTTGGTATAAGAGCAGTACCAATTGGTGAGGCAATGCTATCATGTGTTTTGTTAGATCATTTGTTAATGAATCGAGCTCAATGTGGATGAATTAATAAATTTTATTCTTTGCTAAAACAACATTTGAATTTAATGTAGACTCAACTTTGTCAGAGATGGCTTGCGCATCCAGTCCAGCCCTCTTATACATTTTTTCCGGCGTGTCTTGATCAATAAAAATATCAGGTAAAATCATAGACCGGAACTTTAATCCTTTATCAAATACTCCTCTGTCTGACAAAAGTTGCATTACGTGAGAACCAAAACCTCCGATTGATCCCTCTTCTATTGTAATTACAACTTCGTGATTTGTAGAAATTTCCACAATTAATTTTTCATCCAAAGGTTTTGCAAATCTAGCATCAACGATTGTGATATTTATTCCTTTTTTCAAAAGTATCTCGGACGCCTTTCTGCATTCTTCTAACCTGGCGCCGAAATTTATTATTGCAGCTTTTTTGCCTGATTTTATAATTCTGCCTTTCCCAATTTCTAATGTCTCATTAATACTAGGTAGCTCTATTCCTACTCCATTACCTCTTGGATATCTAAAAGCAGAAGGTTTATTATTAATATTAACAGAAGTATTAACCATCCGAACAAGTTCTGCTTCATCACTTGCAGCCATCACTACAAAATTAGGCAAAGTAGATAAATATGTTATGTCAAAAGATCCCGCGTGAGTAGGACCATCTGCACCGACTAAGCCTGCTCGGTCAATAGCGAACCTGACTGGTAAAGATTGTATTGCAACATCGTGAACAACTTGATCGTAAGCTCTTTGAAGAAAAGTAGAATAAATTGCAGCAAAAGGTTTATAACCTTCAGTTGCTAGTCCTGCAGCGAAAGTAACTGCATGTTGTTCAGCTATTCCAACATCAAACATTCTATCTGGAAATTTTTTTTCAAATAAATTTAACCCAGTTCCTGATGGCATAGCACCAGTTATTCCAACTATTTTCGTGTCATTTTCAGCATGTTTGATCAATGTTTCGGCAAATACTTTTGTGTACGCCGGTTTATTTGATTTAGTCTTTTTTTGTTCCCCAGTAATTACATTAAATTTTGACACACCATGATATTTATCTCCTGATTCTTCAGCAGGTTTGTAACCTTTTCCTTTTTTTGTAATTGTATGAATTAAAATTGGTCCTTCATGATTTGAGTTTTTTACGTTTTCAAAAATTTTGACTAAGTTTTCGACATCATGTCCGTCTACCGGACCAATATAATAAAAACCTAATTCACTAAACAGGGTACCTCCAGTAACTATACTTCTTAAAATATCTTCGGCTTTACCAGCTTTTTGCCTAAATCTTTTTGAAAAAGCAGAAGTAATCATTTTCATAGTTTCTCTCAAACTAAAATAAATTTTTCCTGAGAGAAGTTTAGGTAAATAATTACTCATCGCGCCAACGGGTCTTGAAATTGACATATCATTATCATTGAGGACTACTATTAATTTGGATTTCAACGCGCCAGCATTATTCATCGCTTCATATGCCATACCTGCGCTTATTGCTCCATCGCCTATAACTGCGATAACGTTATTTTTATTATTAGATAATTTTTTAGCTACTGCCATTCCGAGGGTAGAAGAAATAGAGGTAGAACTATGGGCTGCGCCGAATGGGTCATACTCGCTCTCTTCTCTCTTTGTAAATCCTGATATACCTCCACCTTGTCTTAAGGTACGAATTTTATTTTTTCTTCCAGTAAGAATTTTGTGCGGATAACATTGATGACCAACATCCCAAACCAATTTATCTTTTGGAGTATCAAATACATAATGTAAAGCAACAGTAAGTTCAACAACACCTAAACCCGCACCTAAATGACCGCCTGTTTCAGAAACTACATTTATTAATTCCTCCCTTAACTCTTTTGAAACTTGTGACAATTGTTCTCTATTAAGTTTTCTTAAATCGTTAGGGTAATTAATTTTATCTAAAATTTTTTCCATTAGTATCTTCTTCTATAAATAAACTCTATTGTATTTTTTAAATCTTCAGCCTTTTTTCCATGTTTAAGTAATTTTCTCAATATTTTTTTTTTCAAATTTTCTGTGTATTTTTGGGTTTTTTTTATTCCAAATAAACTTAATAATGTACTTTTACCTTTTTTTTTATCCTTTTTATTTTGTTTGCCCAAAAGTTTGTTTGAACTGTAAATGTCTAAAAAATCATCTATCAATTGAAATAACAAACCAATATCTTCTCCCAACATTCCTAATTCTTTTTTTTCCTTCTTACTTCTATTTGCAATTATTGCAGCTGATAAACAGCAAAAATTAAATAATTTTCCAGTTTTTTTTCTTTGCATATCAATTATTTGTTTGTATGTTTTTTTTTTATTTTCAAAACTCAGGTCAAGTTCTTGCCCCCCTGCTATTCCAGTATGACCAGAAAAGGATGAAAGTGATTTGATTAATTCAACCTTATATTTTTTCAAAATTGAATAATTATTATCTGCTATCATTTCAAACGCTAGAGTCAAAAGTGAATTTCCTGCCAAAATTGCAGTTGCCTCTCCAAATTTAATATGTGTAGAACTTTTTCCTCTTCTAATATTATCATCATCCATACACGGCAAATCATCATGGATTAAAGAATAAGAGTGGATGGACTCTACTGCTCCACAAATATTAATTAATTTTTTTTCGCTTAGATCAAATAATTTACCAGTATTCAATATTATTGAAGATCTAACTTTTTTTCCACCAGACAAAACCCCATACTTCATTGCTCGTAGGAGAGGTGTTTTTTTTTGATTTTTTAAATATGTTTTTAAAAATTGATCCGTTTTTCTTGCATTTATGGATAGTCTTTTTTCTATCATTTAGTTTTCTTTTTAGACATTTTAGATATCAGCTTTGTTTTTTTTTTAAAAAGTTCGTATACATGTTTGTTGAGATGGATTAATCTTTGATAGTCAGAGCTAAAATGATCAAGATTATCCTTACTTTTTTCAAGTTTATTTAAAATTTCATTTATTTCAGCCTTTGCCTCTTTTAAAGATTTACTTTTTATTTCACCTAGAATATTTTTGCCTTTCATCGAATACATAATAATAACATTATGAAAAATATCTATTCAAATATTATTAAATTTAGTAAAAAAAACCTATCTAAAGCATTGAAATATTTAAAAAGAAATAGAGTTATAGGATTGCCTACTGAAACAGTTTATGGACTCGCTGGAAACGCTTATTCATCTCAAGCAATAAAAAAAATTTATAAACTTAAAGGTAGGCCAAGAATAAATCCTCTTATTGTTCACTACTATGATTTAAGCAGAATTCAAGAAGATGTCGTTATAAAAGATGATTTTCTAAAACTTTATAAAGCTTTTTGTCCAGGACCTTTGACCTTTATATTAAAAAGAAAGAAAAGTTCTAAAATTTATAAATTGGCATGTTCAAATTTACCAACCGTTGGTATTAGATTTCCAAAGCATAGAGTTGCAAAAAAAATATTAAAAAAATTAAATTTTCCACTAGCAATGCCAAGCGCGAACAAATCAAATGCAGTTAGTCCAGTAACATCATTTGATGTTGCAGAAGAGTTTAAGAAAAAAATCAAATTAATTATAAATGGTGGGCGTTCAAAAATAGGTATAGAGTCTACTGTAATTAATTTAGTAAATAAGCCTACTATTCTTCGTCCTGGAGCAATAAGTAAAAAAGAAATTGGAAGAATTTTAAAAAAAAAGGTTTTTATAAACACAAATAGTAAAAAAATTAATTCTCCCGGAATGCTTAAAAAACATTATTCACCAAATATACCCATGATTTTAGATAAGAAAAGAGTAGGAAAAAATCACGCATTCATAACCTTTGGGAAAAAATATAAAAAGTCTAAGAATACTTTCAATTTGAGTGAAAATTCTGATTTAAAGATAGCTGCGAAAAATTTATATAAGACATTTAGATTAATTAAGAAAATGAAATACAAAAAAATATATGTAGCAAAAATTCCAAATATTGGAATAGGTGTAGCCATTAATGATAGACTAAAGCGAGCGGCTGGAAAAAGATGAAAGTTGAAGTAAAAAATTTAAAAAAAAAATTTAAAAAAATAGAGGCTGTAAAAGATATTTCTTTTCAAATAAATAAAAATCAGACTCTGGGTTTACTTGGGCCTAATGGTTGCGGAAAAACAACTTCTATAGGCATGATGCTAGGTTTAATAGAACCATCTGGAGGGAGTATTTTAATTGATAACAAAAATATAAATAAGTCTGAAAAAAATTATTTATTAGAAAAGATTAATTTTGCATCTCCGTACGTTGAGTTACCGAAAAAACTAACAGTGAGACAGAATCTTGAAATTTACGGAAGACTTTATGGTCTAAAAAATTTATCAGAACGAATTGATGAAATTGGAGAAGAATTAAATTTAATCACTTTCTTGGACAAAAAAACTGGTGAACTTTCGTCGGGTCAAAAAAACAGAGTTTCTCTCGCCAAATCATTAATTAATAAACCAAAACTTTTATTTTTGGATGAACCAACGGCAAGTTTAGATCCTGACATAGGAGACTTTGTGAGGAATTATATTGAAAGCTACAAAAGTAAAAATGATTTAACAATATTACTTGCTTCTCACAATATGTCAGAAGTCGAGAGATTATGTGACAAAGTCATAATGATGAAAGAAGGAAAAATAGTAGATAGAGGGACCTGCAAAGAATTAATTGACAAACACGGTAGAAATAACCTTGAGGATACATTTTTAAAAATTGCAAGGAGTAAAAATGAAATGGCATAAGATTTATGGTTTGAGCCTAAGACATTTTTATTTGATTAAAAGTTCATTTCCTAGATTGATTGACTTAATATATTGGCCTACAATTCAAATTTTCTTATGGGGATTTATCTCTAAGTTTTTTACTGAAAGTTCAACTTACTATAGTAACACTGTTGGGATAATATTAACTGCTGCTATACTCTATGATTTTTTATTTAGAACAAGCATAAGTTATAATATGATGTTTTT
The DNA here is from genome assembly GCA_902582345.1 of uncultured Pelagibacteraceae bacterium. Taxonomy (GTDB): domain Bacteria; phylum Pseudomonadota; class Alphaproteobacteria; order Pelagibacterales; family Pelagibacteraceae; genus Pelagilacustribacter. Next base: position 22,006 of record CACHRU010000002.1, read on the forward strand.
GGAGGAAATTTGGAGTAGGAATTTTACTAATCTATTTATAGCTCCATTAAAAATTAGTGAAATTATTACAGCACTCACTTTAACAGCCATTATTAGAACTTTAATAGGTTTAGTACCTGCTGCCTTAATTGCGATACCACTGTTTGGTGTTTCAGTTTTTAAATTAGGAATTCCTCTGATATTTTTATTATTAAGTTTATATGTATTTGGTGTTACGTTGGGTTTGTTGGTTACAGCCGGTCTAATTAGATTTGGTCCATCTTTTGAAAATGTAGCATGGGCAAGCCTTTTCTTTTTAGCTCCTTTAGGATGCATTTACTATCCAATTGAGATTTTACCAGATTGGCTCCAAACAATTTCAAAAATTTTACCCTTAGTTCACATTTTTGAGGAAATGAGAAATATACTTATTAATGACATAATTAATTATTATTCAATTTTTAAAGGTGTTATAATTTCTCTTTTTTATTTTTCTTTTGGTGTTGTTATTTTTTATATTTCATATTCTGGCGCCAGAAAAAGGGGAACGTTAATAAATATGGGTGAGTAAAATGAAGTTAATTGACTGTTTCATGTATTTTGATGAAGATTTAATTTTAGACATAAGATTGAATATATTGTCTGAAGTTGTTGAAAAATTTATAGTCGCGGAGGCTACTAGAGATCACGCAGGAAATAAAAAAAAATTAAATTTTAATTATAACAACTTTAAAAAATTTAAAGATAAAATCACATATATAATAGTTGACGATATACCCGTAAATACTCCTCCATTAAAAAAAAACTGGGGACCTAATCATGTTAGAGACCAACACCAAAGAAATTCATTGTTAAAAGGTTTTTTTCGATATAACGATGATGATCTGATTATGATTTCAGATATCGACGAAATTCCTAATCCAAAAAAAATCTCCGAGTTTAATGTCAAAAATAAATATGCTTGTTTTTTACAAAAAAATTTTCAATCAAAATTAAATTTACAAAATTTTACTGATAAATATTGGATGGGAACTAAAATTTGCCAAAAAAAATTTTTAAAATCACCCCAATGGTTAAGAAATATAAAAACCAAAAAAAGGCCATTTTGGAAATTTTATAGACCTAGACCACCTCAATTAATATATGATGGTGGATGGCATTTTAGTTTCTTAAAAAAACCGAAAGAGATATCTCAAAAAATAAAAGTTTTTGCCCATCAAGAATTTAAGAAAAATATTTTTTTTGATGAAAAAAAAATAGCAGAAAGAATAAAAAATCAAAAAGATTTATTTGATAGAAACATTAAATATGAAAAAGTTGAAATAAATGAAGAATTTCCAAAATATATATTAGAAAATAAATTAAAGTTCAATGAATGGATTATTTGATTGGTGCGCCCGGAAGGATTTGAACCCTCAACCTTCTGATCCGAAGTCAGACGCTCTATCCAGTTGAGCTACGAACGCAGATAACTATAATTTAAATATAAATGAGGAATAAAACAATTAAATTTTTTACTGATATAGAAGATCAAGGAAAAAGGTTAGATATTATACTATCTGAAAAAATACCAGATTATTCAAGATCTTTTCTGAAAAAGATTATTGAAAATCAAAATGTAAAGGTTGATAATAAAGTTATTTCCTCACCATCAAAAATTATAAAGGCAGAAAATAAAATTGAAATATCTTTCAAAATTGAAAGTCAAGAAACAGTCAAACCAAAAAAAATAAAACTTAAAATTATTTATGAAGATTTCGATGTTCTTATAATAAATAAACCGAGTGGAATGGTGGTTCATCCTGGAGCTGGAAATTACACAGATACTTTAGTCAATGCTTTAATTTATAAATACAAAAAAAATTTATCAAATATTAATGGACCTGTTAGACCAGGTATAGTTCATAGGATCGATAAAGAAACTAGCGGTCTTCTCGTGATAGCTAAAAATAATTTTTCACATAGTTTTTTAAGCAAACAATTTAGTGATCACACAATTAAAAGAACTTATGTAGCCCTTGTATGGGGAGTTTTAAGACCTCTTAATGGTAAAATTAAGACTTTTATTCAAAGAAATAAAAAAAATAGAAAATTGATGTCAACGAGTGAAAAATCTGGAAAGTTAGCTATCACAAATTATAAAACTTTAAAGATTTTTAATTTAAAAAATATTCCAAAAATAAGTATGATCAAATTTAATCTTGAAACTGGTAGAACACATCAAATTAGAGTTCATATGCAACACAAAAAAACAAATATTATTGGTGACAATTACTATGGAAAAAAAATTAAAAAATTTAGAAATGTAGGAAAAAAATTTGAAAATTTAATTCAAGAATTAAATGGACAAGCTTTACATGCAATTGATCTGAGTTTTATTCATCCTTCAAATAAGAAGTTGATGAGTTTTAAATCTGATCTACCTAATGATATTCAAAAATTATTGAGTTTTCTTGAAAAACAGAAGGTTGAAAATTAGAAGCGTAAGATATAAATATCACTTATGAAAAGTATGAATGATGTTAGCAATTTGCCGACGCCAACAACTGGTGGTCTTTCAATTTATCTTTCTCAAATAAAAAAATTTCCAATGTTGGATGCAGAAGAAGAATATATGCTTGCAAAAAATTGGAGGGAAAGAGGTAATATTAAGTCAGCACATAAATTAGTAACGAGCCATTTAAGATTGGTTGCAAAAATTGCAATGGGGTATAGAGGCTATGGATTACCAGTAAATGAATTAATTGCAGAGGGTAATATTGGTCTTATGCAGGCTGTAAAAAAATTTGATCCTGATAAGGGATTTAGGCTTGCTACATACGCAATGTGGTGGATTAAGGCAGCAATACAAGAATATGTTCTTAAATCTTGGAGCCTTGTAAAAATGGGTACGACAACTGCTCAAAAGAAACTGTTCTTTAACCTGAAGAAAATCAAAAGTAAAATTGCTCCTGGACAAGAAGGTGATCTAAGAGATGAGCATGTTAAAGAAATTTCAAAAAGATTAGATGTAAGTTCAGACGAAGTTATCAATATGAATAGAAGATTGATGGGGCAAGAAAAATCACTAAATGATCCAATTAAATCTGGTGAAAGTGAAGAATGGCAAGACTGGTTGGTTGATGATCGTTTAGATCAAGAACTTTTAATTTCGCAAAAGCAAGAGCTTGAAGATAAAAAAAATCTTTTGCAGGATACAATTAAAATGTTAAACCCAAGAGAAAAAGAAATAATTGAGGCTAGAAGATTAAGTGAAAACCCCAAAACATTAGAAGATTTAAGTAAGAAATATAAAATAAGTAGAGAAAGAATAAGACAAATAGAAACTAAAGCTTTTGAAAAACTTCAAAAATCGATGATTAATGCTAGAAAGTCAAAAAATCTACTTACTACAAATTAATATTATTCGAACGGATTCTCAATAAGTATTGTATCTTTTCTCTCAGGACTTGTTGAGATGCTTGATATTTTTGTTTCAATAAATTTTTCAAGTTCTCTTATATAAATTTTTGCGTTTTCAGGTAATTTGTCAAATTCTCTAATTCCACTCGTCTTCGAATTCCATCCTTTAAAGGATCTATAAATTGGTTTTACTTCCTTTTGATCCTCAACAGAAGCTGGCAAGTAATCGATTTTTTCTCCTTTAAGATCGTAAGCAATACAGATTTTTATTTCATCGAGTTCATCTAAAACATCAAGTTTAGTTAACGCTATTCCGTTAATTCCAGATATTTTTATAGTCTGTCTAACCAAAACACCATCGAACCAGCCACACCTTCTTTTTCTACTAGTTACGGTACCAAACTCTTTACCTCTTTTTCCCAACAGTTCGCCAATATTATCTTTTAATTCAGTAGGGAATGGACCTTCGCCTACTCGAGTAGTGTAAGCTTTTGTGATACCTAGAACATAATCTATCGTATCAACTCCACATCCTGTTCCAGTTGCTGCAGTGGATGCAACTGTGTTTGATGAAGTAACAAATGGATATGTTCCATGATCTACATCGAGTAAAATTCCTTGTGCACCTTCAAACAATATTTTTTTTTCTTCAGATTTAAATTCACTTAGTTTTTTCCAAACAGGTTTAGAATATTTTAATATTTGGGGTGCTATTTCTAAAAGATCTTTTTTAAGTTTATCTTTTAAAAAAGTTTTTTTTCCTAATCCTTTTCTAATTGCATTATGATGAATTAGGACTGTCTCAAGCCTTCGATCTAGATTTTTTTCAGAAATAAGATCCATCACTCTTATTGATCTTCTCCCAATTTTGTCCTCATAGGCAGGACCAATACCTCTCCTTGTTGTTCCAATTTTAGATTTTCCAGCAGCGTCCTCTCTAATCTCGTCCATTTCTTTGTGAAAAGGCAATATTAAGTTTGCTGACTCAGAAATAATTAAATTTTTCTCATCGACAGTAATGCCCTTAGATTTTATTTCTTTAATTTCATCTAATAAAGCCCATGGATCAATCACAACACCGTTTCCAATTATAGAAATTTTATTTTTTCTGACAATGCCTGATGGTAATAATCTCAATTTGTATGTTACATTATCAATAACAAGGGTATGTCCAGCATTATGTCCTCCCTGAAATCTTGCTACAACGTCAGCTTCACTAGATAACCAATCAACGATTTTCCCTTTACCTTCATCTCCCCATTGTGAACCTACAACTACTACATTTTTCATTATTTAAATTTCCTATCTATTATGATTGAATTTAAGTGATTTACTGGTCCATGGCCTTTTCCATAATTTAGATTAGATCTTATAGATTGATTAACATATTTAATTCCAAGCTCACAGGCTTTATTTATTTTTTTTCCACATCCTAAAAATGTTGTTATAGCACTTGATAAAGTGCAACCAGTCCCATGAGTATTTTTAGTTTTAATTTTTTTATTTTTGAAAATTTTTAATCCTTTTTTATTAAGCAAAACATCTGTCATTATATTTGAGTTTCTATGACCACCTTTAATTAAAATGTTTTTTACACCAAATTTAAGTAATATATTAGCTGAACTTATCATATCTTCTAAACTTTTTATTTTCATATTTGTCAATACTTCAGCCTCGGGTATATTTGGTGTAATAAGCTCAACTTTTTTAATTAGTTTGTCCTTAAGAGTTTTTATTGCTTTATCACTTATTAATCGTGAGCCACCTTTAGCGATCATTACAGGATCTAAAATTATTTTTTTAGTTTTTATTTGTTTAAGCGACCTTAAAACTGATGTGATTACTTCTGAAGAATGAAGCATTCCAATTTTAATTGCGTCAGGCTTGATATCTCGAGAAGTAAATAAAATTTGTTTTTTCACTTCTTTGTGATTTATGGGGGCAATAGAATAAACTCCCTTTGTATTTTGTGCGGTAACAGCTGTTACTGCAGTCATAGCATAGCCACCTAAGGCTGTGACAGTTTTAATATCTGCTTGGATCCCAGCTCCACCGGATGAGTCCGATCCTGCTATTATTAAAATTTTTGATTTAGGTTTCAATTTAATTTATTGATTTTTTGATCATATTAACACATTTTGAAATTAATTTTTTATTATATGACTCTGCCATTATCCTAATTTTTGGTTCGGTTCCAGATTTTCTTACTAAAATTCTACCTTCCGATCCCATTAGTGCGTTAGCCTTCATTATTGCTCTTTTGCATTTTAATTTATTTATTATGCTTTTATCTTTTACTGAAATATTTTCTAAAATTTGAGGTAAAGGTTTAAAGACATTTAGTAATTCACTGGCTTTTTTGCCCTTTCTTAAAGAAAATAAAACTTCTAATGCTACTAATAAACCATCACCTGTTGTAGCAAATTTTCCTAAAATAATATGTCCAGATTGTTCTCCCCCTAAGTTAAAATTGAATTTTTTCATTTTTTCCTTCACATATCTATCACCAACTTTTGATCTAAAAAATTTAATTTTTTCTCTCTTCAAAAAATTTTCTAAACCATAGTTAGACATTAAAGTGCCAATAACGCCTCCTTTAAGAATTTTTTTCATTTTCCATCTTCTGGCTAACATTGCAATAATTTGATCTCCATCAATAATTTTTCCTTTTTCGTCACACATAATAATTCTGTCAGCATCACCATCGAAAGAAATACCTACATTTGCTCTGTGTTTTTTTACTGTTTTTCTAAGTTTTGATGGGTAAGTTGATCCACATTTCTCATTTATATTAAAACCATCAGGGTTTACGCCGATAGAAATAACTTTTGCTCCTAATTCTCTTATTAATTTTGGGGCAGCCTTATAACAAGCACCGTTAGCACAATCTAATACTATTTTTATACCTTTTAAATTAAAATTTTTAGGAAAATTACTTTTTAATATCTTGATATACTTATCATTTCCGTTTTCTAAACGCTTCACTCTACCTAACAATTTTGGATTTGTGAGCTGTTTAGTAATTTTTGCATCTATCAATTTTTCAATTCTTTTCTCAATTTTGTCAGAAAGTTTCATGCCGTCTGGTCCAAATAATTTTAAACCGTTATCATGATATGGATTATGAGAAGCTGTAATCATGATACCCATATTTGCTTTCATAAACTTAGTAAGCATTGCCAATCCATTAGTTGGTAAAGGGCCCAAAGTAAAAACGTGCATCCCTCCTGAAACTAAACCTGAAACTAAAGCTGGCTCAAGTGTGTATCCAGAAAGTCTTGTATCCTTAGCTATTATTGCAATTTGTTTTGTTTTTTTTTGATTCTTAAAATAAGTGCCAGATGCTAATCCAAATTTAAAAAACTTTTCTCCTGTGATGTTTCCTTCATTTACCCTACCTCTTATTCCATCTGTACCGAAATACTTGTTTTTCATTAAATCACTTATTCTTTTAAAATATTATTAAACACTAAAATACCTTGTTTAATTTCATTTACATCGTGCACTCTAAACATTTGTACACCTTGTGAAAGCAAAAAAAGAACTGATGCTAATGTACCTCCTAATCTCTCTTTACTATCATTTACCTTTGATAATTGCGAAATAAATCTTTTTCTTGATGATCCAACTAAAATAGGTAATCCAAGACTATGAAACAAAGAAATTTTTGAAATTAAAGTCAAATTATGTTTCAAAGTTTTTCCAAAACCAATTCCCGGATCTAATATTAACATTTTATCATCAACACTATTTATTTTTTTTTCAAAAAAGTCATAAATATCAAGTAAAACGTTTTTATATTTTGGGTTTTTTTGCATTGTATTTGGTGTCCCTTGCATATGATGAACTACTTTTGAAATTTTCATTTTTTTAAGAGTGCTCAAAGTAAGTGGATCATATTCAAATCCTGATACATCATTCATTATGTTTACTTTGTATCTATAACCTTCTTTAATTATTTCAGATTTTCTTGTGTCTAATGACAGACAAATTTTCGGAAACTTTTTTTTAAAGTTTTTTATTACATGCTCAACTCTTCTCCATTCAGTTTTAATTGGTATAGTTTTAGAGCCAGGTCTAGTTGACTCACCACCAACATCGATAATATCTGCGCCTGATTTTATTAATCTTTTAATATGTTTTTCTGCTGAACTTTTTTTATTGTATAAACCGCCATCTGAAAAACTATCAGGCGTTAAATTTAATATACCCATTATAGAAGGTTTAGAAAAATTTATATTTTTTAGGAAATTTCTCCTTTTTGAAGTAATATTTTTTATATCTTTTTTAACTTTTTTTTTAGCAGCACCTTTAATTGAGTTGATATTTTTTATCCCTATAACTTTTAGAGAAGTTCCTTTAGAGCTTCTTGTAATTAATTCTATTTTATCAAATGAGATCAGCTTATTACCACATAAAGGTAAGGCTAATTTTTTTTTAATAAGTTTTTCTGAGTAACTACCGTAATAAAAATTACACGCTCGAGTGTAATACTTATTCATTTTCTTTACTGACTAAACTGCTGGTTTGGGTTTAAGGCCTAAAGAGTCTAAAGCTGAAGTCTCTTTTCTATTATCATCTTCTTTATCATCTTTAAAAGATCTTGATGGTTTTATATTTTTTAAGATCAAATCCCTGATTTCATCGCCAGATAAAGTTTCATATACCAATAAAGCTTTGGCTAATTTATGTAAATCATCAATCTTTTCTGTTAATATTCTTTTAGCTTCACCATATGCCTCGTCTATCAATTTTCTTACTTCTAGATCAACTTTTCTAGCCATCTCCTCTGACATATTTTGTTGCGTAGCCACAGATCTTCCTAAAAAAACTTCTTGTTCATTTTCACCATATTCAACTGGACCTAACTCATCACTCATTCCATATTTCATTACCATAGCTTTTGCGAGTTTTGTTGCTTGGTTTATATCTGAACCTGGTCCACCCCCTGCTCCAGTAGAAATATTATCTTTTCCAAAGATTACTTCCTCGGCAACTCTTCCTCCAAATAAAATGATCATACGAGATTTCAATTCTTTGATTGAATGTCCATGTTTATCTCTTTCGGGGAGTTGCATGACCATTCCTAAAGCTCTTCCTCTAGGTATAATTGTTGCTTTATGAATTGGATCGGTAGACTTTACATTTAGGGCCAATATCGCGTGACCTCCCTCATGATATGCAGTTAACTTCTTCTCGTCTTCGGTCATTACCATTGATCTTCTTTCTGCTCCCATCATGACTTTATCCTTAGCCTCCTCAACATCAGACATTGTCACTACTCTTTTATTTTTTCTAGCAGCCAATAAAGCTGACTCATTTATTAAATTTGCTAAATCTGCCCCTGAAAAACCTGGTGTACCTCTAGCTATAGTTCTTAATTTTACATCCGGTCCTGTGTTAATTTTTTTAATATGAACTTTTAAAATCGCTTCTCTTCCCATTATGTCTGGATTGCTTACAACAACTTGTCTGTCAAATCTCCCAGGTCTTAACAATGCTGGATCCAAAACATCCGGTCTGTTTGTTGCTGCAATTAAAATAATTCCCTCATTAGTATCAAAACCATCCATCTCTACTAAAAGTTGATTAAGAGTTTGTTCTCTTTCATCGTTTCCACCACCTAAGCCAGCACCTCTACTTCTTCCTACAGCATCAATTTCATCTATAAAAATTATACATGGAGAATTCTTTTTCCCTTGGTCAAACATATCTCTTACTCTCGAGGCTCCAACACCAACAAACATTTCTACAAAGTCTGATCCCGAAATCGAAAAGAATGGAACATTAGCTTCGCCTGCAATAGCTTTAGCTAGTAAAGTTTTACCAGTTCCTGGGGGACCAATAAGTAAGGCACCTCTGGGAATTTTTCCTCCTAACCTACTAAATTTTTTTGGATCTTTTAAAAATTCAACTATTTCTTCAACTTCTTCTTTAGCTTCTTCTACTCCAGCTACGTCGTTAAAAGTTACTTTGCCTTGCGCCTCATTTAAAAGTTTAGCTTTTGATCTTCCAAAACCCATCGCTCCACCTTTGCCTCCTTGCATTTGACGCATGAAAAATATCCAAACTCCAATAAGCAACAACATCGGGAACCAGGACAATAAAATTCCTAAAAGGGAAGGCATTTTGTCTTCGAGGGGAGTAGCAATAATACTTACGCCCTTATCTGATAATTTCTCTACAAGATTAGGATAGTTAGGAGAATAAGTTGTAAAACTTGAACCATCTGCCAATTTTCCTTTAATATTGTTTCCTTGAATTTCTACTTCAATAACCCTTCCATCATCTACCTCTTTTAAAAATTTGGAGAATGGCACTTTAGACTTTGCGGAATTTACATTATCTGGACTTTGAAACATATTAAATAACCCTACTGATAGTAAGATTATTATCATCCACATGAATAAGTTTTTTAGGTTCATAATGTAAATTTAGGTATTTTTGTTATTTTAACAAGTGCTAAAACAACTCAATATGATTAAAATTTTATTATAATTTGTCATTTTTAACCATAATCTCTTGATTCCCTTTCTAAAATCATAAGTTTTCCTTTTTTTGTTACCAGACACCCTCCAAGTGTAGCCTTTTTAACTCGATATTTTTTAAAATTCTGTATCATTTTTAAGATTTTTTTAGATCTTGGAGGATAATATGATCTTGAAATGGAGCGAATTGTATTGCTTAAAATTTTTAATTGGACCTCATCTGTTTCTGAAAATAGCAAACTTGTGTCTATAAAAAATCTATTTTGTTTTTTTTTTAAACACTTTTTACTAATTGTTTTAATATAGTTTTCAATTGTCTCTTTGGTTGATGCCAAATTTTTAATTGATCGTATGATTTGATTGTGATGAATTCCACTTTTTTCAAAATTTTTCATAAGACCCCTAATCTTGGTACGCAAAAATTTCCTATTCTTATTACTGGGATCTTTAATGCTTTTACCAAAAGTTTTTTTTGTAATATAAATCAGCTCCTGTTTTCTAAAATTAAGTAGAGGTCTTATAAGTTGTATATTATTATTTAACTTTGAAACTGATTTCATTGACGATAAACCATCAACTCCGCTGCCTCTTGAAAGTCTAATTAAAAAGGTTTCTATTTGGTCATCACTATGGTGACCAGTTAAAATAAACTTAATATTATGTTTTTTACAAAAAGAACTTAACAAATCATACCTTACAATTCTTGCTCTATTTTGGATGTCTTTTAATATGATTTCTTTGTTATTAAGAATCGTTAATTTAAGTTTTTTTTTGGCGAATAATTTTTGAACTATTTTAGCCTCCTTAAATGAATTTTTCCTTAAATTATGATTAACTAAAACGTAAAAAATCTTATTTTTGTTTTCATTACTATAAAAGTCACAAAAAGCAGCTAAAGCCAAACTGTCAGGACCACCAGAAATTGCAGCAACTATATTTTTTTTTTTGACATGTTTCTGAAGAGTTTCATTGAAAACTGAATAGTTATTGCTAAATTTTTTACTTAAATAAAAATTTTTAAGATTTTGCGCACTTGAATTTTTTCTCTTCATATTGTGCTTTTTGTAACACAGACTTGCTTGCTTTTGGATATTGTTTTTTTACACCTAAAATCATTGAGCAACCTTGATCTTTCTCTCCTAGTTGAACTAAAGTAATGCCAAGTTTCAAAAGATTATCGGGTGCTTTTTTGCTTTTAGGGTAGTTTTGATAACCGTCTAAATAAGCTGTTGCTGCATCAGAGTATAGTTGTCTTATTCTAAAAGTTTCCCCATACCAATACTGCGCATTTCCAGCGAGGTCATGATCTTTGTTTTTTTCAATAAATTCTTTTAATGCAAACTCTGCTGTTTCATAATCTCCTATCTTCATAAAACTTACGGCAAATTCATATTGTTTTTCTGCTGGCTTATTTGGTAACAAGGACTCAACTTTCTCCGCTTGCTCAGTAATAACAGTTGCTGCAGTATCCACTGATTGTGTTTCTTGTTTAGCAGGCAAATTGGCAGTGGAATATGCTGGTGCAGCTCCAAAATCTTGTGGTTTATCGCTACCTGGCAGTTTGGTCTCATTTGTTTTAGAACTTTTCTTTTTCACTAACTTTTTATTTACTGAAATATTTTGATCTTCCAAATCAGAAAATCTTAACTGAGTATCTGATTGAATCTTTGTTACTCTATTAGAAAGTTTATCTAGTTTAAAATTAATTTCCTCAAATCTGTTAGTTAGTTCTCTAAATTGATCTTCTATTTCATTTAATTTTAATAAATGTTTAGTAAGCACATCCTCGTTTAAATTATTTGAGGAGTTAGAAAGAGTAATATCGGATTTTTTATAAACTGCTTTCTCAAGAGTTTTAAGATCTTTTGATAAAATATTTATTTGGTCTGCGATTGCATTGATTTTATTTTCATCAGCTTTGATTGAAAAGTTAAATAATACTATAGGAAGAATTAATGATAAAATTTTGTAAAATCTATAAGATAACATATTAAATTATTAATTATACATAATGGCAAAAAAAAGACCCCTGATTTACAGGGGTCTTTAAAAATGATTGATTTAAGCTTTATTTTACTTTTACTGTTACTGATCTTCTGTTTTGCGACCAAGCTAGAGGAGTAGAAGCTGTGTTAACAGGCTTTTCTTTTCCATAACTTATCACGCTAATTCTTTTACCAGAAACTCCATAAGTCATCATATAATCTTTTGCAGCATTTGCTCTTCTTTCTCCTAAAGCTAAGTTATACTCTCTTGTGCCTCGCTCGTCAGCGTGACCCTCAATTGTCACGTTAAGTTTAGGATTTTTTCTAAGATAAGTAGCTTGCTTTCTTAGTGTCTCTCTAGCTGCCGTAGTTAGAGATGATTTATTTGTTGCGAAAAAAATTCTGTCAGGAACACCACTAGCTAAATATTCTACTGTATCTTTGCCAGTATACACGTCTCCATCAATACCTGCTTTTTTTTGAGTAGCACACGCAGAGAGTGCTAAAGTAGCAAATACGACTAATAATATGTTTTTTACTTTTGTGTTAAATTTCATATATATCCTTATGGTTAATTAATGAGAATATTTCAAATTATATTAGATTATTCAAGTTAAAATTTCACAATAAATACCCCACTTTCCTCACTTTGATAGCGTTGAAGACCAAGATGGGTCTGAAGCATCAGTCTCAGTCTTAATTTTTCTTTCATTGTAACCAGTAATATCGATTGACCATAATTTAGCAGTAAATCCCTTTCCTTGGGACCCAGATTTTGTTTCTCTATAAAATACAAGAACTCTTCCGTTAGGGGACCATGAGGGTGCCTCTTGGTAAAAGTTTTCAGTTAAAAGTCTTTCACCTGTCCCGTCAGTTCTCATAACACCAATATAAAATTTTCCTTTTCTTACTTTTGTAAATGCAATTAAATCTCCTCTAGGTGACCAAACTGGTGTTCCGTATAACCCATCCCCGAAAGTAATCCTCTTTACATTTGTACCATCGCTTTTCATTACGTAAATCTGCTGAAGTCCGCTTCGGTCGGAATTAAAACATATGTACTTGCCATCCGGAGAGTAGGAAGGTGAGGTATCAATGGCAGAGTGATCGGTAATTCTTTCTACAATCCGATTTTCAAGATCCATTGTATAAATATCAGAATTTCCATCTTTAGCAAAACTCATGATAATTTTTTTTCCATCTGGAGAAAACCTCGGCGCAAAAGTCATTCCAGGAAAATTACCTACTACCTCCTGAATTCCGGTTTCAATATCCAGAAGATATACTCTTGGAAGATTTCTAAAGTAAGATAAATAAGTAACTAATTGATTTGCTGGATTAAATCTTGGTGTTAAAACAAGTTCATTACCTAACGTCAAATATTTAGTATTCGCACCATCTTGGTCCATTATCGCAAGTTGTTTTTTTCTTTTATCTTTAGGTCCGCTTTCTGCAACATAAATGATTCGAGTATCAAAATAACCTTCTTCCCCGGTTAATCTTTCATATATTTTATCAGATATAATATGTGCAACTCTTCTCCAATTTGAAGGAGTTGTAGTAAAAGCTAAAGCGACCATTTCTTTTGATGCGGTCAGATCCCAAAGTCTAAATTCAATCTTAAGTTTTTCGTCTTTAATAAGCAATTTTCCAGTTACTAAAGCTTGTGCCTTAATTAATCTCCAATCTTCAAATCTTGGTTTTAAATGCGCTATATCAGGTTTTTGAACAAAAGCATCTTTTTTAAGTGGATTGAAAAGTCCTGTTGATCTAAAATTGTTTTCAATTATTTTTGAAATATCTTCCCCTAGTTGTTTAACTTTTACATCTTTGTGATTAGTTGAAGATGGATCAACATGTAAAGGAGAAACTGCAATAGGTAATGGATCTAAATTTCCTCTTGTGATATCAACTTTTATTAAAGCATTACTAATGCTTGTGCTAAAATATAAAATTAATAATGAGATAACTATAATTCTTTGCATTTTTTACCCCTTTAACATCTCAGTTGGATTGAAATTTAGTTGGATATTTTTCCATTTTTCATAACCAGTTGGTGGAACTTTTAATGGTTGACATATTCTCACTGCCCTTAAAGCACTTTCAGCCAATATTTTATAAAATTTTTGTCCAGGTTTGTTCATTCTTTCATGGTCTAAAATTTCAGATGTTAATATGGTGCCATCTTTCTTAAGTTGTAGTTTTATTCTCACTAATAAATCTTCATCAAACGGAAGGCCAAGTGGTATACTCCAACATCCAAATATTTGAGCCCTAAGCGCATCCTCTTCAGATAATGAAAGGCCCGATGCAAAAGAATTTTTTACTGAACTTTGAGTTAGTTTCTTTTCCTCTCGCTCTGTCTTTGCTTCTATTTCTTTAGCCTTGTCAATTAAAGCTGCAATTTCATTCGTATCGATTATTTCTTTTTTTTCAAATTCGGATGATTGTCTAATTTCTGGTTTAATTTCCTCTGGATTTTGTTTTTTTTTTATTATTTTTTTTTCTTTTTTACTCTCATTTGGGAGGGGAATTCTATCAGGTTTTTCTTTGGCCTTTGCAGCAGGTGGTGCTTGTTCGGATACAACTCTTTTTTCTTCCTCTTTAACTTTTTCAATAACTTTTCTTGCTTTTGGAGCATATGGAATATTTGTTTTATCTGAAATTTGTATTAACTCCACTGAAACTATTGGAGGTAAATCTATGGGCTCTCTAATCATGAATGGGAGTGTTAAAGCTGTTAATAAAATCATTATTAAATGAAATGAAACGGAAAAAATTAACCCTTTTGTCATAATACATTTTTACTGTTTATACGGTTCAGAAATTAAAGCAACTTTGGAGAAACCAGCTCCTGATAAGGTTCCCATAACTTCTAAAACTCTTCCATAATTAATTGTTTTATCACCTCTTACATAAATTCTAGTATCAGTTCTATTTTTTGCTATAGCTAAAAGTTTAGGTACAATTTTTTTAAAAGTAACCTGGTGCTCCTGAATAAATACCTCACCTTTAGAATTTATCGTTATTGTAAGTGGTTCTTGATCATCTGGTAAAGAGTCTGCGGCTGACTCTGGTAAATCTACTTGCACCCCAACAGTTAATAGAGGAGCGGTCACCATAAATATTATTAATAAAACTAACATCACATCTACAAACGGTGTTACATTTATCTCGCTCATGGGCTCATCTTTTGAACGATTAAGTTTAAATGCCATATCTAAATTATTGAAAGAAACCTTTTACAAAAGTTTTCTATTCTTGCGCTATACTTTTTGCTATCGTTACTAAATTTATTATAGGCGATTACCGCTGGAATAGCGGCAAGCAAACCTAATGCTGTTGCAAACAAAGCTTCGGCGATACCAGGTGCAACTATCGCAAGACTTGTGTTCCTGGAAATAGCTATAGATTGAAATGAATTCATTATTCCCCAAACTGTACCAAATAAACCTATGAACGGTGCTGTGGCCCCAACAGTAGCTAAAAATGTGAAATTTTTTTCTATATTAGTCATTTGATTTTCAGTAGTTATTTCTAGAACTCTCTCAACTCTAGCAGTTTGAACCGTGGAAGATTTAGATCTAGTTTTCATAATTTCACCCATTGCAGATTTAAATATGTTCGTGACTGGATCGTTAGACTTTGCTGGTAAATTATCATTAAAACTTTGAGCGGACTTTGCTTTCCAAAACTTGGTTTCAAAGTCTTGGGTTGAGGCATTAATTCTTTTAAACATTTTGTATTTATCAAATATAATTGCCCATGACCAAATAGATGCTGCGATTAATAATATTATAACTGATTTAACAACTATATCGGCTCTTACAAATAAATTCCACAAAGTAAAATCATTTGCCCCACCTAATCCAACTACTTGAGTAGCTATATCTGATTCCATTACCGATTAAATACTTTTAGATTGTGTCATGAATTTGACGAGTATACGAGCTTTTTTATTTATATTATTTAAAATCGTCTCTAAGTCGGGTTTCACTATAAAATCTCGCTATTAGTATCGCATCTGACTTGTTTACATCTTTTTTTTTTGACAATTTATCAGAAATTGTAGGGTACAATTCAATAGCTTTGGTTCGACTTGAATCTTTTGATGAATTTATTAAATCAAAATGTTTCTTCCATTTTGCTGGCCTTACAAAAAAGATGGGTAAACTCAGAGCTGCACAAATTCCCTTAATAGCTCCAAAGGTCTGACCAAAATTAAACATGCTAGTAACTCCTTGACCTGGCATCGCGCTTACATTCTCAACCACAACTGTGACTTCATTTTTATCTAAATCTTTGATAATTTCTTCGAGCATCTTTACTAGTTGTGCGCTATTAATCTGCCTTTTATTTTTCTTTCCTTCTGGCATAACAGGAACATCAAAGATGTTCAAAACCTTATTATTTTCTAATACAGCTATTGCTCCATTCAAACCAGGATCTATGCCAATTATTATCATAAATCAATTTTACTATTTAAAAATACTTTTTGCACATCATCTTCATCCTCTAATAATTCCACAATTTTTTTTATTAACTCAGTTTTTTCAGAACCTAAATTTATATTTTCATTTGCCCTCCATTCAACACCAGAGAAAAGAATATTATTTACTTTTTTTTCTATTGAAGTTTTGACTTTATAAAAGTCATCTTTTTTACAAATAATTTCATGATATTTTTCTGAAGTGATACAATCCTTGGCACCTGCATTTATTGCTATTTCGAGTATTTCATCATCTAAAAAATCTTTTTTATCTATTAGAATTACTCCGCATGAAGAAAAGAGATGAGAAGATGAACCATTTTCTCCAAGTCTACCATTATTTTTTTGTAATATGGTTCTTAACTTTGACGCTGTTCTATTTTTATTATCTGTTAAGGTTTCAATTACAAATGCAATATTAAATGGACCAAAACCCTCATATCTCAAGTTTTGATAATTTTCGGACGTATTCGCAGAAGATTTGTTTATAGCTCTCTCAATATTTTCTTTTGGCATGTTAGACTGTTTCGCTGCTTGGATGGCAGTTCTTAGCCTTGAATTTGTCTCTGGATCTTTTGCGCCAAGCTTAGCGGCAACAGTAATTTCTCTCGATAACTTTGAAAAAATTTTTGATCTTTCTTTGTCTTGACGACCTTTTTTATGTTTAATACCTGCCCAATGTGAATGCCCCGCCATATTCTAATGATTGAGTACTCCCCCCAAAAAAAATCTTTCTACTGATTTTGCTAAACCAGTGTGATTGTCTGCATTTACAATTATACCAGAGAGACTAGCTGTACCCTGAGCAGGAAAATGAGCTTTTGCATTTTTATCTTTTAAAAATCTCATGATAGAATTTTGTTTATCCATTCCAATTACAGAATTATAATCTCCACACATACCTATATCTGTTTGAAAAGCTGTTCCTTTAGGCAAAACCCTTGTGTCGGCTGTTGGTATATGCGTATGTGTGCCTACTACAGCTGTTGCTTTACCATCAAAAAAATGTGCCATCGCATTTTTTTCACTGGTGATTTCTCCGTGCAAATCAATTACTATAAAATCAGCGTTTTCCTTTAACTTCATTTTTTCTTGTAATATTTTTGCTGATTGAAATAAGTCTTCAGTTTTTTTCATAAAAACATTTCCCATCAAATTGATTACACCTATTTTAAATTTTTTATTCTTGCTTTCATAAACGCCAAAACCTTTACCTGGTGAACCTTCAATAAAATTATTTGGCCTTAATAATCTTGTCTCCTTTTCAATAAATTCTGTAGTTTCCTTTTGATCATAAATATGATTTCCTGACGTTAAGACATCAATACCAAGATTAAAAAATTCTTCTGCAATCAAATTAGTTATACCTCTACCGTCATCAGCTGAATTTTCACCGTTAACTATTGTAAAATCAATTTCGTTTTCATTTATAATATTTTTAATATGATCTTTTATTGCTTTTCTTCCAGAAGCACCCATGATATCTCCAAGGATTAAAAGTTTCATTAATAAATTCCCTTCTCTGTTAAAACATAATCTAATTTAAAATCAAATTTCGACACTGGGAGTTTATTATATTTTTGAAATGAAAAAGCAACTCCAATTGTAACAATCTTTTTATTTCGTCTAAAATAGCTATTCAAAAAAGTATCATAGAAACCCTTGCCATATCCAAGTCTATTTTTTTGATTATCATAAGCTAAAAGAGGAACTAAAAAAATATTAGGCCTAGTAGTTTTTGATAATGAAGTAGGTTCCAACATACCGTATTTATTGACTTTTAAAGGATCTAGGTAAGTCCACTCTAAAAACTTCATTTTATTAACATGAAAAATTGTAGGCAGTGAAATACTTATATTTTTTTTTTTCATGATTTGGAACAAACTAAGTGTATTTACTTCATAATTTGAAGGATAATAAGATGCAATTTTAATTTTTTTAAAGCGAATTTTTTTTATTAAAGGTATTAATGGAAAAAAAAATTTTTCAGTAACTTCAAAATATTTTTTTTTTCTCAGTAAAGAAAAATTTTTTCGTATTTTATCTTTAGTTCTCATTATTGAACTTTAGAAATGGATGAAGTATTTTCAATGATTTTTTCTAGTGACTTAGTTGTTCTATCTAACATGGACTCATAAGAATGATTATTCTCTTCTATTGTTTTTTTAAAACTTTCTATCTCTTCATTTAATTTTAACATCTCTTTATCTTTAACATCTTTATATTTTATAGCTAAAGATTTTAGTTCTAGAAATTTTTTTGACAAATTATCTAAATTGTTTTTTTGTAAAGTAACCTTTTTTTTTAAATCAAAATAATTATCTATAAGTTGAATTGTTGTGATTAATAAAAGTTTATTCTCACCTATATTTCCTAGCTTGTCATTAAGTTCTTTATATTTTTTATCTAAAAATTCTGTTAATTTTTTTAAAGACTCTTCCTGTCCATCATCACAAGATAATAAATAATCTTTATTATTAAATTTAATATTTACGTTTGCCATTTTTCAATTTCTTCAACTAATTCCTCTGTTTCTTTGTTTAGCTGATTTATTTCCTGGTCAAATTCAACTTGTTTAATTTGTTTTTTGTTCATTTCTTCCTGCAGTTTAAAAATTTTATTTTTTAAATATTTATGTTCTTTTAATAGATTGCCATATTTTGTTTCCATTTCTTTTTTTTCTATTTGTAATTGATTTTTTTCAGTTTTTATTTTTTCAATGTCATAATCTGACTGTGAATAACTTGATGATAAATTTGATAATTTATCAATGAGTTTGTCTAAGTTTTTTTCTTTAGATGTAAAATTGTCCATTTAATTTTTTTTTTATATCATAATATTGATATAGGAACTCTAAGTCTATATAGGTAATTGAAGAGTGAAAGTTAAATTTAATCAATTATCAAATGCAATTAGATTTCTGTCAATTGATGCGGTGCAGAAAGCTAATTCTGGACATCCAGGAATGCCCATGGGTATGGCAGATGTTGCGACAGTTCTATTTAAATACCACCTCAGGTTTAATCCGAAAAATCCTGAGTGGATAAATAGAGATAGATTTATTTTATCAGCAGGACACGGTTCGATGCTATTGTACTCCCTGCTTTATCTTACCGGTTATGACAGTGTAAAACTAGAAGATATAAAAAACTTCAGACAACTAGACTCAATATGTGCTGGACATCCAGAGTATAAAATTAATTCGGGTATTGAAACTACTACAGGGCCGCTTGGTCAAGGGTTAGGTAATTCTGTAGGAATTGCAATTGGTGAAGAGTTGTACAGAAAAAAATTTGGCTCAAAAATAATTAATCATAAAACATATGTCTTAGCGAGCGATGGCGACCTTATGGAGGGAGTTAGTCATGAAGCGATGAGCTTAGCAGGACATTTGAAATTAAAAAATTTAATAGTATTTTTTGATAATAATAAGATTTCTATTGATGGCACAACTGCATTAAGTGTTTCTGATAATTATAAAAAAAGATTTGAGTCTTACGGTTGGAAATTTTTAGAAATAAATGGACATAATGAAAAACAAATAGATTTAGCAATAAAAAAAGCTAAAAAGTCTGATAAGCCCACTTTAATTTCTTGCAAAACTGTAATTGGTTTCGGTTCACCAAATAAATCCGGAAAATCTTCCTCGCACGGAGCCCCGCTAGGTGATGATGAAATTAACTTAACTAGAAAAAAACTTAAGTGGGATCATTCTGCTTTTGATATTCCAAAAGATATTTTGAATTCTTGGAGAGAAATAGGATTAAAGGGAGCCGAAATTGAAAGTGATTGGTTAAAAAATTTAAATTCTTCGAATAAGAATTTAAAAGAAGCGTTTAATAGGACAAATAACGAGATTTTTTTAAAAGACTTAAATAAAGTAATTTTACAAGAGAAAAAAAAATATTTTGAAGAGAAGCCTCAAATGGCCACTAGACAATGTTCAATGAAAACAATCGAAAGTTTAACAGATATTTTACCAAATCTAATAGGCGGTTCGGCAGACTTAAGTGGATCTAATAATACTATGACATCAAAATCAAAAGTAATAAAAGCCAAAAATTTTGGTGGCAATTATATTCATTATGGTGTTAGAGAACACGGTATGGCAGCTGCCATGAATGGTCTGGCTTTGTATCATAATATAATTCCGTTTGGCGGCACCTTTTTAATATTTTCTGATTATTGCAGACCATCCATTAGACTCTCAGCTTTGATGGGATTAAGAGTCATTTATATTTTTTCCCATGACTCAATTGGTCTCGGAGAAGATGGACCAACCCATCAGCCTATAGAACAGCTTACAAGTCTAAGGGCAATTCCTAACCTCAATGTTTTCAGACCAGCTGATATGAATGAAACTCTTGAATGTTGGGAAATGGCGTTAAAAAATGATAAAGGTCCAAGTGCAATTATTCTTTCGAGACAAAAACTTCCATATATAAATCAAAATTTTTCTGAAATAAATAACTGCTCAAAAGGTGGATACCAATTAAAGATTTCATCACATGCTAGTAATATTACATTAATTGCTTCTGGCTCAGAAGTTTCCTTGGCTTTAGAAGTCCAGAAAGATTTAAAAGATCTTAATATTGACTCTTTAGTAGTATCAATGCCTTGTCAGGAAATTTTTGATAAACAAGATAAAGAATACAGAGATAAAGTTTTAGAAAATGATAGTTTGAAAATATCTATTGAGGCTGGAAATTGTATTAGTTGGAAGAAATATATGTCTGAAAAAGATTTAAGTATAAGCATTGAAACTTTTGGAAAAAGTGCTCCTTATAAAAAACTTTTTGAGGATTATAAACTGACAAGTCAAGAAATCATTCAGTTAATTCAGCAAAAGATCAGAAAATAATTTGATTAATGTCAAAATTAAAAATATTTTCTGAAAAAATTAATATCTCAAAAAAAAGAGTCCTTGTGCGTTTGGATTTAAATGTCCCTATATCAAATTTTAAGATTATGGATGATGTAAGAATAAAAAAAAACCTACCATTTTTAAAGAAATTAATCGAGACAAATGCAAAAGTTATTCTGGTTTCACACTTAGGTAGACCAAAAGGTAAAATAAAAAGTGAATTGTCTCTTAAACCAGTTTTTGAATATTTGAAAAAAAATTTAAGTAAAAAAATTGTTTTTTACGATAAAAATATAGACGATAATGCAGTTTCGTGTTCAAAAAATCTTAAGACCGGTGAAATACTTTTTTTAGAAAATATTAGATTTTTTAAAGAAGAAGAGGAAGACAATGAAGTATTTGCAAAAAAATTGTCAAATCTAGCGGACATATTTATAAACGAGGCATTTTCTTGCTCACACAGAAAACAAGCTTCAATTCACAGTATAACAAGATTTGTCGAAAGTTATGGAGGGCCCCAACTAGAAAAAGAAATTAAGTCAATAGATTTAATAAAAAGAAAGAAAAAAAAACCTGTTACATGTATTATCGGCGGATCGAAAATTTCAACAAAAATTAATGTATTATCAAGCTTAATTCAAAACTCCGATAATCTTATTGTTGTTGGAGCTATGGCGAATAATTTTTTACTTTTTAAAGGTTTGAAAATTGGAATGTCTCTAATTGAAAAAGATGTTGGAAACTTTATAGAAAAAATTAATTATTTGGCAAAAAAATATAGTTGTAAAGTTTTTATCCCAACTGATTTTCAAGTATCAACAAGTATGAATGGTAAGCCAATTTATAGATCAAAAAACGATATAAGGAAAACAGAGATTATTTTAGACATAGGAAAAAACTCTTTAAACTCAATTTGTAAAATAATTGACAGTTCAAACACTGTTTTTTGGAATGGACCAGCCGGATTTTTTGAAAATAAAAATTTTACACATGGGACGATTTCGATAGCAAAAAGTATTGCTAAAAATACAAAAAAAAGGTCTTTAATTTCAATCGTGGGGGGTGGGGATACTTTAGCAGCTCTGAATGGGGGCGGTTTTGAAAACTCTTTTACACATTTATCAACAGCTGGAGGAGCATTCTTAGAATCTCTTGAAGGTAAAGAACTCCCTGCTATAAAAGTGCTTAGGAAATAATAGAAATTATGAGTATTGAGAATATTGCAAAACAAATGGTTGCTAAAGGAAAAGGTATTTTAGCCGCTGATGAAAGCACAGGCACAATGGAAAAAAGACTTAAAAGTGTAAATGTTGAGTGTACAGAGACAAATAGATTAAACTTTAGAGAAACTTTATTCACATCAAGCTCAATGAGAGATAACATTAGCGGTGTAATTTTATTTGACGAGACATTAAGACAAAAGTCAAGTTCAGGGATTACAATTCCAGAGTTAATAAGTAAAAGTGGTGTTTTACCAGGTATAAAAGTTGACAAAGGTGCAAAGCCACTCGCCGGTTCCAAAAATGAAAAAATTACAGAAGGTTTAGATGGTTTAAAAGCTAGAGTGGAAGAATATCATAAATTGGGAGCAAGATTTGCTAAATGGAGAGCAGTGCTTTCTATAAGTGCTGATCAACCTAGCATGCTTTCAATAAAAGCAAACGCTCATGCCTTAGCTAGATATGCTTCGATAGTCCAAGAAGCAGATATGGTGCCTATAATAGAACCTGAAGTTTTAATGGATGGTGATCATAATATAGATAAGTGTTACGAGGTAACAAGTCGAGTTCTTAATGAATGTTATAAAGAATTAGAATTACATAATGTTAATTTGAAGGGAACAGTGTTGAAACCAAATATGATTTTACCTGGTAAGGATTGTAAATCTAAATCATCTACAAAAGAAATAGCTAAAAAAACTTTAGAATGTATTAAAAACAATATGCCTAAAGAAGTCCCAGGAGTTGCTTTTTTATCAGGTGGTCAAAGTGAGATAGAGGCAACAAGGAATCTTAATGAAATAAATAAAATAAATGATACTTCATTTCATTTCACATTCTCTTACGGTAGAGCTTTACAGCAATCTGCTCTTAAAACTTGGGCAAAATCAATGGATGATAAAGAAAATGTTCATAAAATATTTAATCATCGAGCTAAAATGAATGGGCTTTCATCAAAAGCGGAGTGGACGGAAAAACTAGAACAATAAGATTAAATTTGAAAAAATTTGTCTATTTAATTTCCCCGGATAAAATAAAGAGTAGTTTTTTTTCTGATTTAGATAAGGTTTTATCTTCTAATAAAGTAAAATTTTTTCAACTAAGATTAAAAAATGTCAGTCAAAGACGAGTAATTCAAATTGGACTTAAATGTAAAAAAATAACTTCTAAATATAACGTGAAACTTATAATTAACGATAATTTTAAAATTGCAAAGAAAATTAATGCTGATGGCTGTCATTTGGGACAGACAGATGGTTCAATTATAAAAGCTAGGCTTGCTTTAAAAAATAAAATATTAGGAGTAACATGTCATGGCTCAAAAGAGTTATGCATGATAGCGAAGAAAAATAACGCTGATTATATTGCTTTAGGTTCGTTTTTTAATTCTAAATTAAAACCAAACGCTTCAAAAGCAAATTTTAGCATTCTAAAATGGGCAAAAAAAAATATAAAGAGAGAAATAGTTGCTATAGGAGGTATCAATAATAAAAATTTCAAAAAATTACTTCTAAGTGGAGGAAATTATATTGCAATTTCATCTTTTATTTGGAATAACCCTTCTTTAAACCCTAAAGAGGCGATCAAAAAAATTAAATGAAAATTAGTGCTAATGAAATAAAAGTTGGAATGATAATTGAATATAAAGAAGATTATTGGACTGTTTTAAAGACTCAACATGTTAAACCTGGAAAAGGTGGTGCTTTTAACCAGGTCGAATTAAAAAGTGTTTTAAAAGGTACAAAACTAAATGAAAGATTTAGATCTAATGAAAATATTGAAAAAGCAGATGTAGATGAAAAAAAATTTAATTTTTTATACATGGATGAAGAAAATTGTTTTTTTATGGATAATAAAACATTTGAGCAAATTTCTTTGTCCAAAAAATTAGCGGGTGAAAAATATAAACTTTTAAAAGAAAATCTTGAAGTTGTTATTACATTTATGGAAGAAAAACCAATTTCCTTGGATTTACCAAATAATATAGAATGTATAATAAAAAAAACAGATGCTGTTGTGAAGGGGCAGACAGCAGCTTCGTCTTATAAGCCAGCAACTTTAGACAACGGATTAAATATCTTGGTGCCTCCGTTTATTGAAGCAGGTGAAAAAATTTTATTGGACACTAGAAGTTTAGAATATATTAAAAAGTCTAACTGATGAGACTAAATTCTCCAAAAATAAATATAATGCTAAGAGCTTGTATGAAAGCATCTAAATCACTCATAAGAGATTTCGGAGAACTAGAAAAACTCCAAGTTTCAAAAAAAGGACCAGGGGATTTTTTAAGTGCGGCTGATAAAAAAACAGAAAAAATCATAATTCAGGAATTAATGAGAGCTTATCCTGATTACAGCATATTAAGTGAGGAGATAGGAAAAATTGAAAAAAATAAAGAGGATAAATGGATTATTGATCCAATAGATGGAACAACTAATTTTTTAAATGGTATTCCTCATTTTGCTATTTCAATTGCTTACGAACATAAAAGTGAAATTATTTGCGGTATAATATTTGATCCGATTAAAAACGAAATGTTCTGTGCTGAGAAAGGACTTGGAGCATACTTAAATAATTCAAGGATTAGAGTTTCTAATAAAAAAAAACTACTAGACTCAATTCTGGTTACTGGAGGTCCTAAATATAATAATAAAAACAAAGATAATGTCTTCAAAGAATATATTGATATTTCAAAAAAATGTAGTACTCCGATAAGAAAATTTGGCAGTGCCTCGCTTGATATGGCTAATGTAGCTTGTGGAAGATTTGACGGATATTGGCAAAGAGATTTAAATTATTGGGATATAGCTGCAGGTATTATTATCGTTAAAGAAGCTGGAGGTTTTGTAGACAATCTTAAAGATGACAAAAGTTCAAATATTAATAATATTATCGCAACAAATTCACAAATTCATGAGGAACTTTCGAGTGCTCTGATAGAAAAAAATTATTGAGAAAAATAAGGTATTGATATAAAACATCCCTCATGAAAAAAAATATTCATCCTAAATATCATAAAATCAAAGTCGTAATGACTGATGGAAGTGAATTCGAAACAAGATCAACCTGGGGCAAAGAAAATGATGTTCTTAAACTCGATATTGATCCTAAGTCACATTCAGCATGGACTGGTGGTGCACAAAAAATTTTAGATAAAGGAAGGGTGAGTAAGTATAATAAAAAATTTAGTAATCTAAGAAAAAAGAAATAATTTATGTCTGAAATTCCATTTATGCCAAAAGCCACAGCTGTTTGGTTAGTTGAAAATACCACTTTAACATTTAGACAAATAGCGAAATTCTGCAATTTACATGAGTTAGAGGTCAAAGGAATAGCTGATGGTGATGTAGCCAAAGGTATTAAAGCATATAATCCAATTATTGCTGGACAATTATCCAGGGAAGAGATTAATTCATGTTCTCAAAATCCTGAAAAAGATTTAAATCTCACGCAAAGAAATGAATTTGTTGAGGTAAAAGAGAGAAAAAAACCCAAATACACTCCCTTATCAAAAAGACAAGATAGACCTGATGCAATTTTATGGTTAGTAAAAAATTACCCAGAATTAATGGATAGTCAAATTTCAAAGCTAGTAGGAAGTACTAAAGGAACTGTATCTTTAATTAGAAAAAGAAGTTATTGGAATTTTTCAAATTTGAAAGCCAAAGATCCAGTAATTCTGGCTCTTTGTTCACAAGAGCAATTCGAAAAAGCTTTAGCTAAAGCTAAAAGACGAGTAGAAAGAGAAAAAAAAGAAAAAATTAAAAAAGAAAAATTAGAAAAAAAATTAAACCCAGAAAGTGAAGAAACATTATGAGTCAAAAACCTAAAGTCGCAGTAATAATGGGAAGTAAATCTGATTGGGAAATTATGAAAAACTGCTCTGATACCTTAGAGTCATTTAATATTGATTGTGAAACAAGGGTAATCTCAGCTCACAGAACTCCTAAAAGATTAGAAAATTTTTTAAATGAGTGTAAAGAAAACAATACAAAAATAATTATAGCGGCTGCCGGCGGTGCTGCACATTTAGCAGGAGTAACCGCAGCTTTAACAACTATTCCTGTTTTAGGTGTGCCAATAGAAAGTGTGCTTAAAGGCATCGATAGTCTTTTATCTACTGTGCAAATGCCTGCGGGGGTCCCCGTTGCGACTTTTGCGATTGGTAAGGCTGGAGCTATAAATTCCGCTTTATTCGCAGTCGCGATATTGGCAAATGAACACCCGGATATCGCTGAAAGTCTTAAAAAGTATAGAGATAATTTTGAGAAAAAAGTCCCGATTAAACCTTTTTAATTCAAACTGGACAATTCACTACTTAGATGGTACCTACCGGTAAAATAACTGGAGGTTTTTATTAAAATAGAAGTAAAAGATAACAATGTTGAACAAGCTTTGAGAGTTTTAAAAAGAAAGCTACAAAAAGAAGGTTTTTTTAAAGTTATAAAAATGAAGAGTAATTACGAGAAACCCTCTGAAAAAAAGAAGAGAATTAAAACAGAAAATCTTAAAAGAGTAAAAAAACTCCAGAAATTAAGAAACAGAATATAATTAAATATCAATAGGAGTACTATGCCATCTGGTAAGGTTAAATGGTTTAACTCAAAAAAAGGTTACGGATTTATAACTGATGATGAAACCGAAAAGGATATCTTTTTACACGTAACGGCTTTAGAAAAATCTAAGTTAAGAGTGTTAAAAGAAAATCAGAAAATTAAATTTGAGATAAAAGAGGAAAAAAATAAACTGCAGGCCATTAATCTCAAGAAGGCCTAATTATCGCGGGGTGGAGCAGTCTGGTAGCTCGTCAGGCTCATAACCTGAAGGTCGTAGGTTCAAATCCTACCCCCGCAACCAATTTAAATTTTAAATTTAGATTTCTGACTATCGTTTAAAAATCCTT
This sequence comes from uncultured Pelagibacteraceae bacterium, assembly GCA_902582345.1. Taxonomy (GTDB): domain Bacteria; phylum Pseudomonadota; class Alphaproteobacteria; order Pelagibacterales; family Pelagibacteraceae; genus Pelagilacustribacter. The sequence continues at coordinate 49,336 of CACHRU010000002.1, forward strand.
TTACAGTGTCAATAGTTAAGTCTTTATAACTTTTTCCAAAACTACTTATCTTTTCTATTATACTTGGAGGCATTGTAATTATATTGCACTTTATTTTTTTTGCTTGTAAAAAATTGTAAGGTTCTCTAGTGCTAGCCCATAATATTTCAATATTATTATATTTTTTTGTTTTAGTAATCGATTTTTTAAAAATTGGCATAGGGTCTTTACCTTTGTCTGCCATTCGACCAGCAAATATTGATATTATTGATTTGCTATTTTTATTTAAACACTTAATAATTTTTTTTACCTGTTCAAAAGTGTAAACTGCTGTAATATTTAGTTTAATTTTTTTTGCACTCAGCTCTTTAATAACCTTCCCCATGAAAACTCCCTTAGAGTTGACTACTGGAATTTTTACATAAACATTTTTTCCCCATTTGTTAATTTTGTAAGCTTGTTTAAGCATGTCTCCAGGATTATCAGCAAAAACCTCAAAAGAAATTGGTTTTTTTTTACAAATCTTTAAAATTTTTATTGAATAGTTTTTGTAATTTTTTGCACCAGCCAATCTCATCAAGCTTGGATTTGTTGTGAAACCATCAACAATATTTTTTTTATTGAAAAATTTTATAGTCTTATAGTCTGCGATATCACAAAATATTTTTGTTTTCATTAATCTATATTTTTTACTATATCTTCTGTCATTTTTTTTGCGTCAGCAAAAAGCATTAAGGTATTATCCCTGTAAAAAAGTTCATTATCAACTCCAGCGTATCCTGGTGACAAACTTCTTTTTACAAATAGAACTGATTTACATTTTTCAACGTCTAGAACTGGCATTCCAAAAATTGGACTTTTAGGATCTGTTTTTGCCACTGGATTTGTGACATCATTAGCTCCAATAACAAATGCTACATCTGTATTTGCAAAATCATTATTGATGTCATCTAATTCAAATACTTCATCGTACGGGACGTTTGCCTCGGCTAGCAAAACATTCATATGACCTGGCATTCTTCCTGCTACAGGGTGAATTGCATATTTTATTGTTACACCATTTTTTTTTAATTTGTCAACCATCTCTCTTAATGCGTGCTGAGCTTGTGCAACTGCCATTCCATACCCTGGTACAATTATTACTGAAGATGCGTTCTTCATTAAAAAGGCTGCATCTTCAGCGTTTCCATTTTTTACAGGCTTTTGATCCTTGTTTTTTTGACTTTCTCCTGTAGAAGCATCTGCACCAAATCCTCCAAGTATTACACTTATGAAAGATCTATTCATGCCTTTACACATTATATAAGAAAGTATAGCACCTGATGAACCCACCAAGGCTCCTGTAATGATTAACGCTGTATTTTCAAGAGTGAAACCAATTCCTGCTGCTGCCCAACCAGAGTAAGAATTAAGCATAGAAATAACAACGGGCATATCAGCTCCACCTATTGGAATAATTAATAAAACTCCAATTAGAAAGGAAATAACTATTATACTCCAAAATAAAATACTCGATTGAGACTTACAAAGATAAAAGACTAAAGCAATAACTGTAATTCCCAAAATTAAATTAATTAAGTGCTGACCTGGAAATGTAATTGGGGCACCCGACATAATTCCCCTTAATTTTAAAAATGCTATAATAGAACCGGTAAAAGTTATTGCTCCTATTCCAGCACCTATTGACATTTCAATTAAACTTGCAAGTTTTATATTTGAGGGTGATCCTAGATTGAAAGCATCTGGATCTAAAAAAGCTGATATTGCAACAAAAACTGCAGCAAGACCAACTAAACTGTGAAAACCAGCAACCAACTCAGGCATCGCAGTCATAGGTATTTTAAAAGCTATAAATGCGCCTATTGAACCACCAATTATAAAAACAATTAATACATAAATGATAGAAGATGAGAAGTTACCTACTGAAAAAATAGTAACAACTATTGCAATCGTCATTCCAAGAATACCAAAAAAATTTCCCTGTCTTGAAGTTTCAGGCGACGATAAACCTCTTAAAGCTAGAATAAAAAGTATTCCAGAAATTAAATAAAATATTGCTGATAAGTTTGCCGACATTATTTTTTATTTTTCTTTTTTTTGTACATTTGTAGCATTCGTTGAGTTACTAAGAATCCTCCAAAAATATTAATTGCTGCTAAAAAAATAGCTAATAACCCAAAAATTTTAGAACCTTCAAAAACATTCTCTGAAACTCCAGCTAATGCAGCGATTATCGCACCAACTATAATCACAGAAGATATTGCATTAGTTACTGACATCAAGGGTGTATGCAGTGAAGGTGTAACACTCCAAACTACATAATACCCAACAAAAATAGCAAGAACAAATATACTTAGTCTAAATATAAATGGATCGATTTCCATATCATTACTCCTTAATTAAAGTATTTTTTATTATCTCGTCTTCCATATTTAAAACAAATGTTTTCTTTTCCCTGCTATATAAGTTTCTAACAAAACTAAAAATATTTTTAGCATACAAATTTGAAGCAGTTAAAGGCAGTTTGTTCATTATATTACTTAAACCGATAATTTTTACTCCATTTATCAAAGTGATTTTATCTAATTCCGAATAAGCAGAGTTACCACCATTTTGCACAGCCAAGTCAAAAATTACTGATCCTGGTTTCATATTTTTAATCATCTTTTCATTAATAATTCTTGGTGCTGGTTTACCAGGGATTAACGCGGTGCAGATAATAATGTCATTTTTTGAAACCGCATTCTCTAACATTTCTGTTTGTTTTTTTTTAAAATCCTCGCTAGCCTCTTTTGCATAGCCCCCTTTTGTCTCTAAATTTTCTGAACCTTCTACACTTAAAAATTTTCCACCTAAGCTTTCAACTTGTTCTTTTGCCGTTAATCTAACATCAGTAGCTGAAACTATTGCTCCTAATCTTTTCGCGGTTGCTATAGCTTGTAAGCCAGCAACACCAGCTCCTATTATCAAAATTTTAGCTGCTGGTACTGTTCCAGCTGCAGTCATCATCATTGGCACAGCTTTTTCATATTCATAAATTGACTCTATTACGGCTCTATACCCTGCCAAATTTGCCTGTGATGACAAAACATCCATTGATTGAGCTCTAGTTATTCTAGGCAAAAAATTTAAAGCAAAGATATTGATATCTTTTTTTGAAATTTTATCCTCTTTATTTAAGTTGCTCACAATCAAATTAGATTTTGATTTAATTAATTCTATTTCTGTATTCGAAGGTATATGAACTTTGCATAATAAATTTGATTTTAAAAATACTTCTTTCGGACTGCTTAATACTTCTACACCATAATCTTTAAATTCTTTATCACTATAACCGAGACTTTCTCCATACCCTTTCTCTAAACAAACATTCAAACCTAAGTTTTTAAAACTTTTTGCTGTTTCAGGTGTTATTGAAATTCTTTTTTCTGGACTTTGCTCTTTTGTTGATCCTATAATCATAAGACTTATTAAAGTAAAGTTATAGCCAATATAATCAAAATTAATACAACAGCCACAGTACCCCACAAAACAAATTTTGTGAAATTGACCCAGGTATTTTTGTGGTCTTGGTTATTCATTTTCTTTAACCTTGACGAGCCTTAAACTTTGGATTTTTTTTATTGATAATGAAAATCTTCCCTCTTCTTCTTACAAGTTTGGAGTTAAGATCTCTTTTTTTTAACGATTTTAATGAGCTAGCAACTTTCATAATTTTTTATAGCCTGGCAACGACCTACTCTCCCATGTCTTAAGACAAAGTACCATCGGCGCTGAAGGACTTAACTTCCGAGTTCGAAATGGGATCGGGTGTGGCCCCTTCGCAATAATCACCAGGCAAAGTTTTATAGTATTATTATCTATAAATGTAAATAGTAATAAACAGCATGGTGGGCGTGATAAGAATTGAACTTATGACCTCTACGATGTCAACGTAGCGTTCTACCACTGAACTACACGCCCAAAATCCCTTATAGCAATCTTATATTATCTTATTAATAATGTAGTATATGTTTAAATCTAATGATAATAAATTATAATTCAATAATTTATGTTAGTTGTAAATAAATACAAAATTGAACATTTCTTTAATTTTTTCCTTGTTTTATTTCCTTTATCTTTTTTAACTGGAAATTTAATTATAAATACTAATCTTTTTTTATTATTAATTTTTGGAGCTTTTACTATCTTTAAAAATAATTTGAGGTTAAAGTTTGATCTCGTAACAATTTTTTTAATTCTTTATTTTTTTTCTACAATTTTCTCTACTTTATTAAATAATGAAATACCAGGAACACAAATTTATTTAAAAAGTTTTTTTTATTTAAGATTTTTATTTTTATTTATTATTTTAAAAACACTAAGTGAAAATGATTTTGTAAATCTAAACCTACTTTTTAAGGTTTGTTTTTATACAACAACTATAATTGCATTCGATATTCTTCTTCAATTTATTTTCGGGAAAAATATTATTGGCTTAAGCCCATTATATAATGAATTTTACACTGGGATTTTTGGGAATGAAAAGATAGCTGGTGGATACTTGCAAGAGTTCTTTTTGCTTTCCTTAATTTCTTTAATAAATTTAAGAGATAAAAAATATTACAATATTTTTTTTATTTTTTTTACTTCACTGATACTTTTTTCAATTATTATATCAGGAAATAGAGTTCCACTAATACTTCTACTTTTTTCGTTGTTAATTTTATTTTTATTTATAAAATCTTTAAGAATTAATATTATAATTTGTTTTATAATTTTTGGACTGTTTTTTGGATATTTGTTTAAGTTTAATGAGTCAATTAATCAAAGCTACCTTAATTTATATCAAAAAATTTTTGTTACAAGTAAAGTTTCCAGCTATGGAAATATTATTTTTGATTGGTCGAAATATCTTGAAAAATCTGAAAAAGATGAAGTAATACCAAATAAACTTAAAAAATTTAATTTTTTTTCTGAGACTTCGAACTCAAGCACTCATGGATATATTTATCTTTTGACTTTGAGATCATTTTCAGAAAATAAATTAATTGGAAATGGATTTAAATCTTCAAGAAGATATTGTTATAACGAAGTAAGCATCAAAGACAAATGGTGTTTATCTCATCCACATAATTATCATTTGGAAATTTTAAACGATAACGGTATTTTGGGATATTTATTTATTGCTACAGCTATAATATTATTATTTTTTAATTCGTACAAAAATTTAAAAACCAAAAAAAATCTTATCTCCTTAATTTTATTAATAGCAATATTCATTGAGATCTGGCCTTTGAAATCTACAGGAAGTCTCTATGGTAGCTGGAGCGGTTCTATTGCTTGGTTCATATTAGCTCTTAGTTCACAAAATCTAAAGAAAATTAGAAATTAATTTTTTAAAATTTTAACTTTTAATTTTTTCTATTAAAGAAATAGGAAGAAATAAAAGTAAAATTGATTTCAGCTTAAGAAAATTATTTTTTAATTTTAATATTTTTCTAAATGCGTCATATCTTCTACCTTTTTGGAGAATATCGAAAAATTTTAGATAATTCACATAATTTTCGATATTGCTTAAATCTATATTTTCTGTGCTATTTTTGTTAACAAGCCATTTTTCCATTTCTAAAATTTCTAAATCTCTCTTCTTAATAGATAAATTTTGTCCGTGGATTCTGTAGAAAGCTAAATATTTATTAATACCATAAAAAAGCCAGTTATCACTTAACTTTACGTTGAGGTCGAAGTCACCGATAATCTCATAACTTTTATCAAATCCATTAACCGAATAATAAGCATCTTTCCTAATCAATGAAGTTAGAATTCCAATATAAAAGTTATTTAAAAGATATTTTTTTATATTTCCAGAAAAAATTTTTTTTTTATAACTTTTCTTTCTTTTTGATTTTTCGTAATAAAAGTAAAAATTTGAGTATACTAATCCAACTTTGGGGTTTTCAAAATAAGGCACTTGTTCTTTTAACTTGTCTGGTGTCCACCAGTCATCACTATCTAAGAATGATATAAATTCTCCACTGCACACTTTAATTGCCTCATTTCTTGCCTCATAAAGTTTTAAGTATTTTTTTGATTTAAAGTACTTAAGCCTATTGTCATTAAAAGAATTAAATATTTCTTTGCTGCTATCAGTAGATTGATTGTCCCAAAAAATTAACTCCCAATTTTTGTATTTTTGGGAAAGCACACTCTCAATACTTTTTTTTAGATATTTTTCTCCATTATAACAATTTATGATTACACTAACTAGAGGTTCGTTTTTCATTATTGTCTGTATGATTTAATAGTTTTTTTTAATCCCTTTGACAAATTTATTTTATTTTTCCATTTTAATATCTTCTTAGCTTTTGAAATATCTGGAAAATTTTTTTTTGTTTCATCTCTTCTTAAAGGGATTTGTCCGAATTCTGGTTTTCCTCCCCCAGTAAGATAGACAATTTTCTTTATAAGACCTCTAATTTTAATCGGTCTACCGCTTCCGATATTTATAATTTCGCCAGTTGAACTCTTATTTTTAAATGATTTAAAAATTGCTTCTACAACATCATTCACATGGATAAAATCCCTCAACTGTTTTCCATTTGAACATGGAAAGCTTTTGTTCTTAATACAAGAATTTATCGTAATTGGTACAACTCTATTCAAATCTTGTTTTGGACCATAAGCTTGAAATAATCTTAAAATTGTGGCTGGGAAATTATTTTTTTTGAACATTTTTTGTAAGTACAGGGTAGATTTTAATTTTGCTTTTCCATATGGAGCTTTTGGTTTACAAAAAGCTGTTTCTCTAATAGGTGATTTAACATCGCCATATTCAGCTCCACTTCCTAACTGCACAAATGACTTTATTTTTGAGTTCAAAAAAATTTGCACTAAATTTTTACACCCTAAATAATGACTTTTAAAAACTTGATCTTTATCATTATGATTCACATAGCCACCTAAATTAACGACATAATCGTATTTTCTTTTTGCAACTTTTTTTAATTTTTCTTTTTTTGAAATATCACAAATTAAGTATTTGACTTTTTTAACTTTTCTTTTTTGTTGTGGCTTTTTTGTTGAAATACTCTCAACATAAAAGTTTTTTTTTAAAGCTTTTTTGGCAACATAAAAACCAATAAAACCAGTCCCTCCAACTATTAAAATCTTTTTTTTCAAATTTTTTTCTTTTTCAAAGTTTTTTCAAGCAAATCTTTATCACGTTTAGTATCCATGCATTGCCAAAAACCTCTATGTTTATAGGCTATAAGCTCTCTTTTTTTCGATGCATTCTCAAGAGGTTCCTTCTCTAAGAATGTTTTGTCACTTTTAATTAGTTTTAAAAAACTTGGCTCCATAACAAAAAAACCACCATTTACCCATCCCTCATCTATTTTTGATTTTTCTTTAAAGCTTTTTACAAATTTACCACTAAATTTTACAGCGCCAAATCTTGCGGTAGGTTGCACGGCTGTAAGTGTAACTAATTTTTTATATTTTCTATGAAAATTTAAAAGTTTTTTAATATTAACATTTGAAATACCATCACCATAAGTCATAAAAAAAGTTTCATTACCTAATAATTTTTTTAGTCTCTTCAACCGGCCACCTGTCATTGTTTTATTTCCAGTATCAATCAAATTTACATTCCAATCTTTGATTTTTTTTTTAAAAAATTTTTTTATTACTTTTCCTTTATATCCAGTAGCTATGTAAAAATTCTTATATCCAAATTTAGCATAATGACTCATTATATGTACCAAAATTGGTTTACCATTAATCTTTATCATGGGTTTTGGTATTGTTTTTGTATACTCAGAAATTCTTGTACCAAAACCACCTGCTAAAATAATTACTTTCATAACACTAAATTAATTTTGAAAAACTTTTGATTTGATGTTGAGAGAAGTATAATAAATTCTTTTTGTTAAATTTATAATTTTTATACCAATCAACAGTGTAACTAATTGTTTTATTAAAACTTAATAAATTTTTCCAACCTAATAGTCTGTAAGATTTGTTACTATTTAATTTAAGCAAATTATTTTCCATTTTTTTTCTTTTTTTCAAAATCTTCCACTTAGTTTGAGGTAAATTTTTTTTTATCTCATTCATGACATCGATAACCCTATAATCTTTATTAAATGTAGGTCCAAAATTGAAGGATTCTCCATGTAGTTTTTTGCTTATGTATAAGTGATAACCTAAAATAAGGTATCCATTTAAGGGTTCTAACACATGCTGCCAAGGTCTTGTAGATTTCGGATTTCTAATTAATATACTTTTATTTTTTAAAATAGATCTCATACAATCTGGTATTAATCTATAATTTGACCAATCTCCTCCTCCTATTACATTACCTGCACGAACTGAGCTAATTCTAATGTTATTTTTTTTTGAATAGAAAGATTTTACATATGAGTTGATAAGTATTTCAGCTGAAGCTTTTGAGGCGCTATAAGGATCTTCTCCACCAAGCATATCTGTTTCTTTATATGCTTTTTTTGTTTCAAGATTTTTGTAACATTTATCACTTGTTATCAACACTACAGAAATTTTTTTCTTTATCTTTTTAATGGACTCTAAAACATTCAAGGTTCCAATTAGGTTTGTATTCCATGTTTCAATTGGTTTCTGATAGGATTTTAATACTAATGATTGAGCAGCTAAATGAAATATGAAGTCAGGTTTAGTTTGAGCTACTACTTTCCTTAAATTTTTTAGGTTCTTAATATCAAAAAAAAAAGTTTTAAGTTTTTTATCTAATTTTTGATCATAAAAATTTGATTGATTAGTGTCATCAAACTTTGATATGCCAATTACTTTAGCTCCCAACATTTGTAACCACACTGATAACCACGTTCCTTTAAAACCAGTATTTCCAGTTATTAAAACTTTCTTATTTTTATAAATTTTTAAATAATCCATCAATCTTGAAAGTTATTGGTCATCTTTTATAAGTTTTTTTAATTCTTTTATAGTTAAAAACTTTTTATTTGTATTGCTTCTATAACTAAATCCCTTCTCACATAACTTACTTTTTTTATAAGTTTTTAAATATTTAGAGATAGAATGTTGATACTCTGAGTTGGGGAGAATTATATACTTATCTTTATAACTTAAAGTTCTCATAGCGTCATTTTCTGAGATAAGCTCTTCATTAATTTTTTCTCCTGGTCTGATACCTGAAAACTTAATTTTTGTATTAGGCATTAAAGCTTTTGTTAAGTCTAAAAGCCTGTAAGAAGGAATTTTTGGAACAAATATTTCTCCTCCAATCATATTTTTAATTGAAAAAATCACAAGCCTGCAACTCTCTTCTAAAGTCAAAGAAAATCGGGTCATTCTTTTATCTGTAATACTAAAACTTTCCCTATGTTTATTTTTCAACAAAAGAGGAATTATTGAGCCTTTACTGCTCATTACATTTCCATATCTTACTACAGAAAAAATCGGATCTTTATTTTTAATAGTATAATTATTAGCTGATATAAACATCTTATCGGCAGTAAGTTTCGTAGCACCATATAAATTAATTGGTGAAGATGCCTTATCTGTACTTAAAGCTACTACTTTTTGAACTTTATTTTTCAAAGAGGCATCGATTACATTCTGAGAACCTAATATGTTAGTTTTTACAGCTTCAAAAGGATTATACTCTGTTATGGGTACATGTTTCATTGCAGCCGCATGTACAACAATATCAACACCTTTCATTGCAAAAGATAATCTTTTATAATCTCTTACATCTCCAATCAAAAATCTAAGTTTTGAATTAAATTTTTTAAATTTTCTACTTAGATTAAAATGTTTTTGTTCATCTCTGCTAAAAACTAAAATTTTTTTAGGATTATAATTTTTAAGTAAATAAGAAACAAAATGCTCGCCAAAAGAACCTGTACCACCAGTAATTAAAATGGATTTTTTATTAATCATATATTTTTATACCTCAATGTAGTTTTTAACATGTTTTACTAATTTTTTATTACCTAAATCTTTAGTTATTAGATTATTTCTTATATTTTCTGTATACTCTAGCCATTCAGTTTTTTCAATTTTTCTCAACCAATCTATAATGTTTGTCATTGCAGTTTCTGAATAAACATTTGTCCAAAATTTACCACTGGGATATTCACCTGGCCAACCAAATTTAACAGTATATGGTTCCTTATTTCTTATCGTAAAAAAAGCTACTTTTTTTTCAAAAGCAAATAGTTCATAACCCAAAGTTGAGTCATTTGTTATAATAATATCTTTTTGGAGTAGCTTATTAAAATTTCCATTAATTTCATTAGACACAATAAGATTATATTTTGTTTTTAAATTAAGACTTTTATAAAAATTTTCTTCCATTTTTAAAAAGTATTTTTTTTTTGTCATTAGTTTATTATCATTATATTTAAAAAAAATATTAAGTATTAAATTATTTTTAATACAATAATTGTCTAAAAATTTTACTATTTTTTTTTGTAATTCTGTCGGGTAAGTGTCTTCTTTGTTATAAGAAGATAAAGGTCTGAATTGCGATACATAGTTTAAAGACCTCTGATCAATATTGTTATCAAAAGCTCGATCAAAAAGATTTGCACGGAAAGATCCTATAATTTCAATTTTATCTGTAATTGTTATTCTGGATTTATAAAAACTTTCATAGCATTTACCGAAAATGAAAATTTTATCACATTTGTAATATTTTTTATCTTTATCAAAATGCTTAATTGAATATTTTCCACCATACCAATTATTTTGGATTGCAAGTATTTTAATGTTATTTTTTAAATAATCCTTTAGTTGATAAAAAAAATCATAATTATCGAAGGTTGTTAAAATTACCTTTGGTTTAACAAAAAAGCAAAGAATTTGAAAATAAATGATGATAAATTTTTTTCTTTTGACAATAGAAATTAATCGAGCAAAAAGATAAATAATCAAGTTCATTTTTTGCTGAAAAGGAAAAAGGTAGTAAATATCGTTTCCAAAAAGCTTATCAAAATTATTTTTATATATCCCTGGAGTATATATAATTAGTTTTCTTTTGTTGGGAATTTTAAATTCAAATTTAGTTTTCATATGAATCTCAATAATTAATTAAATTAAATGCTGAATTGGGATTTTCTTTTAACTTATTATAAGTTCCCTCTTCGGCTATCTTTTTATCCCTTAAAACATAAATATAATTACTTGCCTCTATTAAAGGTGATTTGTGAGCAATAATTAATATAGTAGTGTTTTTAGATATGCTTAATATTGACTCTTTTATTTTATTTTCAGAAATTTTATCTAAACCGCTAGTAGCCTCATCTAAAATCAAAAGAGTTGGATTTCGTAAAAAAGCTCTTGCCAAAACAATTCTTTGTCTTTCTCCTCCTGACAACTCAGTGCCTCTTTCACCAACTACGGTCTCGAGTTTTTTTGGTAACTTCATGACAAAATCGTAAGCATTTGCTAGCTTCAAAGAATCTATAATATCATTTTCTGAAGCATCTGTTTTAGACCAAGTCAAATTATTTTTAATCGTGTCGTAGAAAAGTATTGGTTCTTGAGGTACGAGACTTATTTTTTCTCTTAAGAAATTTAAATCTAAATCATCAAGTTTTTTATCATCAAAAAAAATTTCACCTTTTTTAATATCCTGTAAACCTATTAATATATCTGAAATGGTAGATTTTCCTGAACCCGACTTTCCGACAATTGAAGTAATTTTGTTGGCATTTATTTCTAAAGATAAATTTTCAATAATATTTTCTTTTTTTTCATAGTTAAAATAAATATTTTTTATTTTAATTGAATTGATTATTTTGCTAACCTTTTCTTTGCCGTAACTTTCTTTGAATAATATTGATCGGTTTTTCAATTCTGAATATTGTTGTAAACTTGGAAAGTATGTTGCTAATCTCAAATTTGATCTTAATACTATTGCTAGCAGGGGTAATGAAGAATATAGACTCCAAAAAATAGCTGCTAGATAAGATAAATTTGCTTTAATATTACCAACGTAGCCAAATGTTATAATCAAAATTAAAATTGCTATTGGTTTAAAAGCATTGCTTGATAAAGATTGAAGCAATCTTTGTCTTATAGCAGTTTTATTATAGTTTTCTGTCTGTTTTCCAATTTTATTTAAACTTTTATTTTTGTTACCATAGCTGATAATAACTTTTGCTGCTTGCAAACTTTCATTAATCAGACCGATGACTGAGTTGCCAGCAGCGATGTTTTCTTTTCCTAATTTAAGTAATATCTTATTCAAAAAAACGAATGGTATCAAAAGAACAAAAGTAAATATAATTACTGTCAAAGTTATTTTGTAATTTAGTATGAAAGGTAAAATTAGATAAGCGCATATTTGTATGATGTAACTTATCGCTGTAGCTATTTCTGAGAAAAAATCTGATATCTTATTCAATTCTTCATTTAATGAGTTCATTAATTTTCCTCTACCAATACCAGAAAAAAACTTCCATTTTGAGGATAGGCTTGAATTTAATAATGACATCCTAAAAGATTTTATAATTCGAAATTTTATTTTGAGAATTATTTGTAAAACTTTTAATGAAACTAAAGCCTTAATTAAATTTGTTAAAAAAAATAAAATTCCAAATGAAAAATAATTTCCACTTATATTTAATTTATCGAAAATTTTTAAAATAAATGCAGTAATTTTATTTAGATTTTGTAATTCAGGATTCAAAACTATTTCAACAAAAGGGACAATTGTTATAACTGATGAGACTGCTAAAGCTGCTTCTATCAGCATTGATAAAATAAGCAAGATTAACAAAAAAATATTCTTTTTAAGAATATTTTCAATTATAAAGCCAAGAATATTTTTCATTATCTAAAATAATTAATTGATAATTTTATATAATTATGTAATGTTCAATTATTGAACAGTCAAGGGTAAAATACTAAATTTACCTAAGATGACTTGAATATAATGAAAATACATAAAAAATTAGTTATTGGAACTGCAAATTTTAAGAAACGTTATGGGCTAAATCCAACAAGCTTTTTTTCTAAAACAAAAAACTTTAAGAGATCTATCAAATATCTTTCATTTAAAAAATTAAATACTTTCGATACTGCAACAATATATGATTCAGAGAAAATGTTTAAAGAATTTTCAAAAAGTAAATTTAATTTCATTTCTAAAATTCAATTAAAAAAAAAGCATAAAGATTTCAAAATTTTAAAAAAAGAAATTAGTTCAACTATGCAAGATTTAAATAAAAAAAAAATTTACGCTATTTTAGCCCACAATCCAAATTTTCTTTTAAAGAAAAATGGAAAAAGAATTTTTCAAAACTTAAAAAACTTAAAAAAAATTAATATTTGCCACAAGGTAGGTTATTCAATTTATTCACCAAGCGACTTGAATAAATTATATAAAAAATTTAAACCTGAAGTTGTGCAATTACCGTTAAATGTTTTTGACCAAAGAATGTTGGATAGTGGTTGGATTGATTTTTTAAAAAAAAAAAAGGTTGAAATACACGCTAGATCAATTTTTTTACAAGGTCTTTTATTAAGAAAAAAAAATACCGTTCCAAAAAAATTTTTAAAAAGTAAAAATGAGTTCAACAATTGGTTTGATTGGTTAAAAAAAAATAAAATTAGTAATTTACATGCTTGTTTGCAATTTATTTACTCTATAAAAAAAGTAAGTAAAATAGTAATAGGTTATGAAAACTTGGCTCAGTTAAAAGAAATTTTGAAGTGTAAAGTAAAAAATGATAAAAAAAATTTTAGATCATTAAAAGTCAGTAAAATTAAATTGATTGATCCAAGAAAATGGTAAAAAAGAAACTTGATAAAAAAAAGATAGTAGTAATAATACAAGCGAGATTAGGATCGACTAGATTCCCAAGTAAAATTTTAAAGCGAATAGGAAAAAAAACTGCCTTAGAATTTTTAATTGACAGGTTAAAAAAATCAAAAAAATATAATGAACTTATCGTTGCAACAACTAAAAGATCAGAAGATCATGAGTTGTTAAAAGTAGTTGAAAGTAAAAAGGTTAGTATTTTCCAAGGGTCTGAAAAAAATGTATTAAAACGGTTCTTCGATGCTTCATGCAAATATAGCGCTGATATAATAGTAAGAATTACAGCTGACTGTCCTTTTGTAGATTATTCTCAAGTTGATAAAATGATTTCAATTTTTAAAAGTAGTGAATATGATTACATTTCAAACACAAATCCCCCTACTTTCCCGGACGGTTTTGATATTGAAATATTCTCACATAAAATTTTAAGGGAAGCCAACCTAAAAGCTGAAGCTGCTTACGATAAAGAACATGTCACTCCATATATTATTAGAAATGCTAGAAAAAAGTTTAATTTTTCCTATAAAAAAGATTATTCTAAATTTCGCCTTACATTAGACGAGCCAAACGATCTCAGGGTTCTAAATCAAGTTTATGATAAGATTAAGGATAAAAATAAATTTGTTTTTAAAGATATTGAGAATTTGATAAAAAAAAATAAAAATATTTTTATACAGAATATGAATGTAAAAAGAAACATTGGTGGAAAAATTTCAACTGGACAGAAAATGTGGATTAGAGCAAAAAATATTATCCCAGGAGGAAATATGTTACTCTCAAAACGTCCAGAAATGTTTTTACCAGGTTTATGGCCCGCTTATTTTTCGAAAGCAAAAGGTTGTTATGTTTGGGATTTAGACAAAAAGAAATATTTTGATTTATCTACAATGAGTGTAGGGACTAATCTTTTGGGTTACTCGAATACCAAAGTAGACAATGCTGTTATTAAAAGTGTTAAAAATGGAAATATGTCATCTTTAAATTGTAAAGAAGAAGTAATTTTGGCCGAAAAGCTTTTAAAAATGCATAATAATTTTGAAATGGTAAGATTTGCAAAAACAGGTGGTGAAGCAAACGCAATTTCAATTAGAATTGCCCGTGCATTTGTTAAGAAAGATAATATTGCAGTGTGTGGGTATCATGGGTGGCATGACTGGTATTTATCAGCAAACTTAAAATCCAAAAAAAATCTCAATGAACATCATTTAAAAGGATTATCAGTTTCTGGTGTTCCAAAAAAATTGCAAAATACTGTTTTCCCTTTTAAGTATAATGATATTCAAGATTTTTATAAAGTTTGCTCTCGAAATAATATTGGCATTGTTAAGATGGAAGTTCACAGAAATTTTTTACCTAAAAACAAATTTTTAATTAGAATCAGAAATTACTGTAAAAAAAATAATATAATTTTAATTTTTGATGA
Organism: uncultured Pelagibacteraceae bacterium; assembly: GCA_902582345.1. Taxonomy (GTDB): domain Bacteria; phylum Pseudomonadota; class Alphaproteobacteria; order Pelagibacterales; family Pelagibacteraceae; genus Pelagilacustribacter. The sequence goes on from CACHRU010000002.1 coordinate 64,545, forward strand.
ATGCACAAGTGGTTTTAGAGAAACATTTGGAGGAATACATCTTAAATATAAAGTATATCCAGATATTTGTATTCTTGGAAAAGCTTTGGGCAATGGATATCCAATTACAGCAATAATGGGATCAAAAAAAATTATGCAAGCAGCACAATCTACTTTTATAAGCAGTACTTTTTGGACAGAGAGAACAGGGTATGCGGCAGCCCTTAAAACTTTGGAAATTATGGAAAAGGAAAAATCATGGTTGAAAGTAAAAAAAATTGGAACCTATATTAAAAAAAGATGGAGAGAAATTGCTTTAAAACATAAACTCAAGATAAATATTAATGGTTTAAGTGCAATTCCAAGTTTTACTTTATCTTATAAAAATTGGCTGAGTTATAAGTCCTACATTTCTTTCAAGATGTTAAAAAGTTCAATCCTAGCATCTAATCTTATATTTTTATCAGTTAATCATAATAAGAAAAATTTAAAAAAATATTTTAAGGTTTTGGACCTTTCTTTTAAAGAAATAAAAAATTTCGAAAAAGGTAAAAATTTGGAGCTTTTAAAAAAAATTCCTATTTGTCATGATGGATTTAAAAGACTTAATTAATCTTCTTTCTTAAAACTAAAAAACTATCGAATATTAACATATCTAATTCTGAATTATTAAAAACATGCATTGCGTCGTCTGGTGACATAACAATTGGATATCCATGTAAGTTAAGAGAAGTGTTTAGCATAGCTCCTATTCCGGTAATCTTGTGAAAAGCTTTTATTAAATCGTAATATTTAGGATTAAATTTTCTTTTTAATATTTGTGGTCGTACTGTAAGGTCATACTGATGAATAGCAGCCTTCAAATGTTCTTTACCCAACTCGGTTGAGTTGAAAGCTATGGTCATGTGTGGTGAGAAAATTTTCTTAGGATTTTTGATGTAAGATTTTTCTTTAAAATCTAAAATAGTTGGGGTAAAGGGCATCCAAAAATCTCTATTTTTTATTTGTTTATTAATCTTTTTTAAAACCTCAATCTTTGAAGGGTCAGCTATTATACTTCTGTTTCCTAATGCTCTTGCACCAAATTCCATTCTCTCACTAAATCGAGCACCTACTAAACCTAAGGCAAGATACTTAGCAACTTGTTTATTGGTAATATTTTTCAAGATCAAATAATCTTTCTTTCTATTTTTATAAATTGCTTTTTTAATTTCACTGTCAGAATATTTGGGACCTAAGTAAATATTATTCAACGGGCGGGTTCTTTTATTTCCAAATAAAGAATAATAATTACCCAGCGCTAGAGACTCGTCACCACCGCTCGCTGGAACAAATAATTCTTTAACTTCTTTTATTTCAGAAATTGATTTATTTAATTTTATGTTCATTGAAACTCCTCCAGAAAATACCACTCTGCCTATTTTGTGTTTCTTTAATGCGTGAGAAATCCATTTAGTTATAATTTCTTCTGTGTAGAGCTGAAGTCCGCCTGCAATATTATCAAATCTATATGGCTCAAATATTTTTTGAAAAGAGAAATAAATATCCTTTATCGCCCCACAATTTAAGAATTTATAACCTTTTGTCTTTTGAAATTTATTTTTAAAAATATTTAAAACCTGCTTCGAGTATTCGAAGTGAGAATATGGAGCAAGTCCCATTACTTTATACTCATGTTCATCCGGTTTCATGCCTAATAAAAGAGTGATATATTTCCATAATCTTCCTATATTACAGTTTCCAGTTCTAAAAATTTCTTTAATTCTGTCATTTTTTACAATGGATATTGTAGCGTTAATTTTTTCACCTACTGCATCCATTGTAAATATTATGGTTTTTTTTCCTCTAAAGGGGCTTGCAAAATATGCGTATGCAGCATGTGAAGGATGATGTTCTGGGAATTTTATTTGGTTTTCATCGACTTTTAAATGATTCATTATTGTTTTAATCTGGACTTTTCTAAAAAGATTACGATCTTTATCTGTATTATCGTAATGCCATTTAACTTTGTTAATTCCAAGATAGTTTGTGTTAGGGTATTTTTTTTTTCTCAAAGAGCTCAGAAGATAGTTTTTTTTGATTTTTGAAACACTTTTTCCCTCAATTAATAAAGGCTTTTGAAACTTATGTTGTTCTTCTATCCAATCATGAATGGAATGAGTGCTAGCTCTTGCAAGTCTAATCGAAAAAGGATCTGCAGCTATTTTTCCATTGCAAAGAACAATATCAAGTTTTCTTTTGCCTAAAACTTTAAGACAATAATCTATAGACTTTTTTGGATAACATATTTGTCCCTTTTTTTTTGTAAATCTCTCTTCGCTTATGAGAACTTCAATTTTATCGTCACAAATTAATGCTGCGCTTGATGTATGACTGTCAATAAATGAAATGATATTCATTTCATCTCCTTATAGATTGAATTAAAAATATATTGAACTTCTTTATTTTTAAGTGATGGGTAAATAGGTAAGTTTAAAATTCTTGAACTAATTTTTTCTGCAACTGGACAGTTTTTTTTGACAAATCTTGCTTTTTTGCTCTTGTAAAGATTTTGTTTGTACAGCGGATATCTGTAAGCTACTCTTGTATCGATACCATAAATTTTTTTGAGCCTTTTTGCTATTCTATCTCTATTTTTTAATAATATCGGATAAAAGAAGTAAGCATTTTTACAGTTTTTATTAGTTTCCGGTAATATTATATTTTTACAATTTTTAAAGAGACTATCATATAATTTAGCAACTTCTTGACGTTTCTTTACGAAAAAATTTAATTTATCTAACTGGGCTAAACCTATTCCAGCTTGTAGGTCGGTCATCCTTGCATTATATCCCAAGATATTATGCTTATAGTCACCTGGTTTTTTTTCACCGTGACTTCTTCTCATTACAATTTCATTTTTAAGTTTTTTATTATTTGTAAAAATCATTCCACCTTCGACGGTTGATAAAATTTTAGCCATATGAAAACTCATTGTGGAAATTGGTGTATTAGCACCCATTGGCTTACCTTTATAAAGTGCTCCCAAAGATTGCGCCCCATCTTGTAAAACTTTAATATTATATTTTTTTCCAATATTTAAAATTTCATTTAATTGACTTGGGTTACCACCATAATCAATAAAAGCTATTGCTTTAGTTCTTTTTGATATAGCTTGCTGTATTTTTTGTGGATCTAAATTAAAATTATTTTGTTTTATGTCTACAAAAACAGGAATTGCCTTTTGATAAGTAATCATTGATGCTGTAGAAAAATATGAAAGTGCAGGTAAAATTACTTCATCACCTTCTTTTATTTTTAAAGTTTTATAAGCAATATCTAAAGCTGAAGTGCCATTACTTACTGCTATACCATATTTTGAATTACAGAAATTTGCCATCTTTTTTTCAAATTCCTTTACCTTAGGACCTTGCGTAAGCCAATTTGATTTAAAAGAAGACTGGATTTGTTTAAATTCTTCTATCCCTATATCTGGTTTTGCCCAAGGTATTAATAATTTATTTTTCATATGTAAATTTTCTTTCCAATTTTTTTTGATTGACTTTAAAAAACTTTACTAAAGCTTCCAAATTATTATTATAAAAATCTTTATCATTGATATTTTTTGCTTTGAGAGCATTCAAGATTTCTTTAAAACCGTAATTTACATCTTTTGTTCTTTTATTTTTAAGAAAGTTTTCTATTTTAGTAAAATCAACTTTATAATTACGTTTATCATTACTTAAACTAATATACTCAACTTTTAAATCCGGTAAAATTTTTATTAATTTCTCTACTACTTGTTTTTTTGTATAATTCTCATCAGTATAACCCGCATTAAAAGTATAAGAATTTTCTTTTAATTTTTCCATTTTTAGAAATTCAATGATGATATTACAAATATCCTGAACATGAATATATGGCCTCCAAGTATCATGAGCGAACACAGAAATCTTATTTGTTTTGAATGCCTCATAAGCAAATGAGTTCACAGTTAAGTCAAATCTTGTTCTATACGACATACCGTAGGCAGTTCCAAACCTCAGAGAAACAACCTTAAATTTTTCACTAGAGAAATTTCTCAAGAATTCTTCGCAGTCAATTTTGCTTTCAGCGTATAAAGATACTGGATTTAATGAGCTAGTTTCTTTCGCAAACTCATTTGGATTGCTTATTCCATAGTTTGAACAGGTTGAGGCGAATATAAATTTGCCGATTTTTTGCTTTTTAGCAATTTCAGCTAAAATTTTAGTTCCGTTAAAATTAATGTCATAAGATGCATTTATAGCAGCATCACATGGTTTATCTCCTACGATAGCGGCGAGATGAACGATTGCATCAGACCCTTTGATTGCCTCTTGTAATTTTTCTTTATCTCTAATATCACCTTTGATTAATTCAAAGTCTTTGTTATTAGAGAGACTTTTTACAGAAGAGTCTCCATAAATCAGTAAATCGAAACATGCTACTTTGAATCCATCTGCAAGTAATTTTCTTATTAAAATACCTCCGATATAACCACACCCTCCTGTAATAAATATTTTTTTCTTCATTATTTTCTAGTTAGTCCTTTTAAATTTGTTTTGATAACTTGATTGCTATCAATTTTTTGATTTTTTCCTATTTTGATTTTCTTGTTAATAACTGTTCCAGCTCCCATAAAAACATTTTTTTGAATATCGACATTCGAACTTACAATACAACCAGATCCAATATTAGAATTATTGTTTACTTTACTATTGAATTCAAAAATAGATCCACTTCCCAAATAACAATTGTTTCCTATGGAAACACCATGCTGTATTATACAACCATTCATTATTACTACTCCTGAACCAATATCAGCACTTTCATCTATGAAAGCATTTTTTGAAATGGCATTAATAGGAGATAAACCATCATTAATGCATTGATGAAAAGCTTCTTCTCTTATATACATATCACCAATAGCTACAATAAAACCTTCAACTTTTTGTTTTTTTAAGTTTTTTAAAATTTCTCTTGTACCAAGAAATGGATAATTTTTAAAAATTTTTTTACCACGAAATTTTTTGTCTTCATCTGAAGTTCCAATATAACCCGTAATTTTGTAATTCGACTCACTATTAATTATACTTGAAATACTCATAGCAACGGATCCTATTCCTATTATCACTATATTCATAATTTATTTTCCAAGAATTTTTGCAACATTTTTATTTGAGACTTTATATTTTTCAAATTTGATGTCCTTAGTTCTAAAGTATAGTATTTTTTTCTTCTGCTTATATAAGGCCAAAACCAAGACTTTTTTGTTATTAAATTGTTGGTATCATAATATCCCTTGTTGTCACTTAAATGATATGCCTTGATCCATTTATCACATTTTTTTAAATATTCGCTAGGAGAAAAATTAAGCGTTTTGGCTGAAACTTTTAAATGAGCAAGATCAATTAATAAACTTACATTTTTAGGAAAACTTCTTACAATTTTTAAAGTTTGCATTAGAGAAGTCATCATTAAAGGATTCTTTTTGAAAGTTTGGAAATTTTTTTTAGTTAAAACGTTATTTTCAACTAGAAGTTCAACACCCTCCTTTTTTGCAATTTTAGATATGGAACTCAACCTTTCCAAAAATAATTCTGTTGCTATTCTTTCGTCATTTACTTTTTGTTTAAAAATTTTTTTTCCAAGATTTTCTGGAAGAGGATCAATCAGGAATCCTGCGTGAAAACTATAATATTTTGATCCAATATTTGCCGACTGTCTTATCGCGTTGATAACATGATTTTTTCCTAATTTATATAAAGTTTTATTAAAGGTCGCCAAATTAAGAGTAAATGGATTTTTTGGAGGTGGAAAATAATTATGAAGCATAAAATTATTATTTTTTTTTAAAGATATTAATCTATTAATAATATCTGGATCATATTTGCCACCTGACATTTCAATATTTTTTATTCCACCTTGTAAATAATATTTTACAATCGAAAATATTGTCTTATTTTTAATCTGTCCAGTTGATACAAATATCATCTAATTAAGTCCTTAATTTTTATTTGATGATTTTTTTTGATATTAAACTTTAATTTTTTTCCTAAAACGCGACTTAATTGGTGACCATTTAAGCCTGTGCCAGGCCTTTTCATAATAATGTCTTTTAATCTTATTCTTGAGTTTTTACTCAAATTACCTTTTGCAGTTATACTTTTACGTGAAATTTTTCGTATACTTTTTTCTTCTAGCTGGACTTGTTTCACTGATGATCCAAGCAATTTTTCAGTTTCTCTTAAAAGTTTTACATATTTTTGAAATGTTTTTGGATCAGCTGATGAAAAGTGGTCTGGTCCTGACATTTTGTTATCTAATGTAAAATGTTTTTCAACAATCCTTGCCCCAAGTGCAACGGCTAGAGTTGCTGCTTTACTGTCTTTCGAGTGATCAGAAAAACCTACTGGTAATTTGAAACTGTTTCTAAGTGTGGTTATTACATTTAAATTAAGACTTGTATCTGAACATGGATAATTTGAAACACAATGTAGTAAAGAAATTTTATTATATTTATTTTTTTTATAAAAATCTATTGTTTTTTTTATTTCACTCATCGTGGATGCCCCAGTAGAAATTATTACTGGTTTTTTAGTTTTAATAATTTCTTTATGCAAAAGTAAGTCGATTAAATCTGTTGAGGCAGTCTTAAAACAATTGATATTTAATTTTTTCAAAAGTTTTACACTTTTTATATCATATGGAGTAGATATAAAATTTAAATTAAGTTTTTGCGCAAAATTAAATAATTTTAAAAATTCGTTCTCTGTTAATTCTAAATTTTTAAGCATATTGTAATGTGAAAGTTTTTTTGGTGTTTGTTTGATTTGATAATTTGCTTTTTTTGCATCTTCTTTACAAAATTCATCTGTAAAAAAAGTTTGAAATTTCACTGAGTCAGCACCACACTTTTTTGCTTTTTGCATTAATTTTACTGCAGTTAAAAATTTCCCATTATGATTTACTCCAATTTCAGCAATGATATTAATTTTTGATTTCATTTTATTTTTTTGTTATCAATGAGCCCATTTTAATAAAAGAGTTTTTTTTAATAAAACTTTTTTCTCTTAAAATTGAGCCACTACCTATAAAAGAATTATCTTCGACAGTACAATCACCATTGATTATAACGCCAGTCGATATGTGAGAATTGTTTCCTATTTTAGACCCATGATCTATCACGGCTGCGGTATTTATAATGCAATTGTCACCGATCTTTACTTCTGCATTAATTATTGCTCCGTGCATTATTACTGTTCCAATTCCAATTTCGGATTTAGGGGAAACATATGCGTTTTTTGAAATGATTGTTGGTAATTTAAATTTTTCTAACCTAAGCTTATCAAATAATTTTTTTCTTGGTAAAAAGGATTTTATTTGCCCAATTCCTATGAAAGCGTGACTAGCATTTTTTTTGTAATTACTTAAATTTTTTTTTTCTTTTAAAATTTTAATTCCAAATAGTTTTTTTTTCTTTACTTTTTTTTCAATTAAGAATTTAATTTTAAACTTACCTTGATTTAAGATGAGGTCGAGGCATGACACCGCATGCCCACCAGCCCCAAAAACAATCAAATTTTTTTTTTTCATAATTCTTTATTATTCAATTTCATCTTTAAGTTCATTATATTCATCCATTTTTTTCTTCATAAAATTTAGTGTAAGTCTTGTCTTCTCAGCTATACCTTTTGGAGTAAGAACATATAAATAATTTAATTTCTTAGGATTTTTTTTAAAATTTTTAATTTTGACTAAACCCTTTGCTTGCAATGCTTTGAGGCAATAGTTTAGTTTCCCTAGACTTATACCGAGATCTTTGGCTAATTCTCTTTGTGAAGAGTCTGGTTTTTTCTGAATTTTCCTCAGAACATCAAATTGATCATCTTTTTTTACCATATTGGCATTAATTTACCGTTCATTTATTGAACAGTAAAGAAAAATCTTGTAATATAAATTTCTTTTTAAAGAATGTTGAGTGAAATATAAATTATACAAATATGAGCAATATTGAGATTTTTGTTACTCTCGGACCATCGTCTTTAAATAGAGATTTTCTAACATATATAAACAACAAAAAAGTATCTTTAGTAAGACTTAATATGTCTCACTTAAACACAACCGAGTTAAAAAAGAAGATAATCTATTTAAAAAAAAATTGTAAAATTCCAATATGTATTGACACTGAAGGAGCTCAGATAAGAACTAAATTGAGAAAAATAAAAAATATTGTCTGTAAGAAAAATAAGATTGTCATTATCAGTAAAAATAAGGGGTTATTTAGTTTGTATCCAAATGAAGTTTTTACCAAACTTAAAAAAGGTGATATTTTGGATGTAGGCTTTCAAGACCTGAAGCTTAAAGTTGTTTCAAAATCAGAAAAAAATATTAAGACTAAATGTATAGTAAAAGGAATTTTACAAGGAAATAAAGGCGTTCATGTAATAAATAGAAAAATAAGTTTAAACTATCTTACAGAAAAAGATTTTAAAGCAATAGAAATAGGCAAAAATTTCGGTATAAAAAATTATGCTTTATCTTTTACAAACTCAAAAAAAGATATAATCAATTTTTCAAAAATACTCCCATCTGCAAGGAAAATTTTCAAGATCGAAACGTTACAGGGATTAAAAAATTTAAATTTTTTTTTAAAAAAACAAAATAATTTTTTAATAGATAGAGGAGACTTATCAAAAGACGTTGGGATTACTAATATTCCTTTAGCACAAAGAAAGATTTTCAAAATTTCTAAAAAATTTAAGAAAGCAAAGATTGCAGTTGCGACGAATTTTTTAGAAAGTATGATAGATAATGCATACCCAACAAGAGCAGAAGTAAATGATATTTATAATGCTTTAGAAATGGGAGCTAGTGGATTGGTTTTGGCAGCAGAAACTGCTATCGGAAAGTATCCAAAAGAGTGTGTTGAACTCTTATTTAAGATAATAAACGTATATAAAAAAAATAATTAAAATGTCTAAGAAAATTTTAATCATTGGCTTACCAGGTTCAGGAAAAACGACTTTAGCAAAAGAATTAAAAAAAAAAATTAAAGCAGATTGGATTAATGCAGATAATATTAGAAAAAAATATAATGATTGGGACTTTTCAAAAAAAGGAGTAATTAGACAGGCATCAAGGATGAAAAAACTTGCCTCCCAAAGTAAAAAAAACTTTGTAATTGCTGACTTTGTTTGTCCTTATGAAAAAGGAAGAAAATTATTTAATCCTGATTTTTTGATTTGGATGAATACAGTAAAAAAGGGAAGATTGCCTACTTTTAATAAATCTTTTGAAAAGCCAAAAAATTTTGATTTCAAAGTCATAAAAAAAAATGCTCGAAATATTGTACCTAAAATTATTCTTAAAATTAAAAAATTAAAGTTAAATGAAAAAAATAAATAATATATTTGGTACAGGAACCATGAGAAGCGGTGGCTCATTAACTTCTCAAATTTTTTCATTAAATGGAAAAGTCCAAATGTTTATGGAAACATTTTACTTTTTTCGCCATATTTTTAAACAGTTTAAAAACCTACAAAAACTATCAACAAGATATCAGATAGCCAATGAGATGAGTTTAAGGGTCAAATATAGAAAAAATTTAAATATTGATCCAAATTTAATATTGTACAATTTGATTAAAGACAATGTTAAGGATTATTCAAATTTATATCACAGCCTTGGAAATTCTTTTTTACAAAATTTTGGAAATAAACAAATATTCGGTGAATACACCAATGGAGAGTGGAGAAAAATTGAAACATTTTTAAATTTTAATAAACACAATATTGCTTTCCAAATTGTGAGAGATCCAAGAGCTATAATTTCCTCGTCAAAGAAAATATTATTTACTAAAAATTTTAGCTATTTAAATGTAATTTTCAATTGGGTTGATGCAGTGCATCACTATAAACGGTTATCAAAAAATTTTAATAAAAATAGGTTTTTGCCCTTAAAATTTGAGGAATTGCATATAAGTCCGAAAAAAAACGTCAAAAAAATTTGCGATTTTACTGGAGTAAATTTTGATAAAAAATATCTTGATGAAAGTTATTGGAAAAAAAATCTTAAGGCTAGGCACAACTATATTAATTTTTCTGCATATAGTAAAAAAAAGCAAACTGGATTTTCAATAAAACATTTAAACAATTGGAAAAAAAATTTGCTTAGTTGGGAAGTAGCAATTATAGAATACCTACTTAAAGATTTAATGGATGAGTTCGATTACAAAAGAGTTTCTAATTTTAAATCATCAGAAATTAAAAAAGGTCTCAATAAAATAAATTCAAATAAAATTTTAAGAAAAAGGCTAAGGTTGTTTCTAAACTCAAAAAAAGGAACTGATGGCAGAATGAATAATCCTAAAAATCCTAAAAATTGGTCGTCTAGAAAAGATCCATTTAAAAAATTTATTTATGATACCGATTATGAGAGTTTTTGTGTTGAAAATAAACGTATCAAAACTATAAGTAAGAAATTATAAAAATGAAAAAAAATAAAACAGTCTACATCGTTCATGCAGTTGATACAGAGGGTCCTTTATATGAAAGCACCAAGGCAACTTTTAAACGAATTGAAGAATTATTTAACATTAAATTCAAGATTAAAAATAAAAAAAAACTTAAGGAACTTTTTAAAGGTAAAGGAATACCGAAAAAAATAAGTAAAAAAAAATTTTTTTCAGCAATAAATCCTCATTTACTTACATACAATAAAAATTGGAATGAAATTAAAAAAATGATCAATCAAATTAATGATAAAAAATTCAGAAATAAGTTACCTGACTCCAATGGAAAAAATTGGAAATTCAGCTGGCACTGTGTTGATCATATTGGATACAAATTTAATCCACGAAGAAGATCAGTTGGTTACCATAAAATTTTTGACTTTTACAATAATATTATAAAAAAAAGAAAGAATTTAGGAGACAAAGTTCATTTTCATTTTCATCCTATGACAACCTACAAAGAGGCACACAGAAATTCAAAATCATATTTCAATTCATCACATTTATATGAGGTAATTGCTAGGAGAATAATTGATAGAAATTGGTTCCCTACAAGTTTCAGAGCTGGATTTCATATTGAGAGACCAGATATAAATTTATTTTTAGAACAGTTTATTCCGTACGATCTATCTAACACTTCAATTAATAGTAAAAAAAATAAAATTGATAATTCTTCAAATGCTGAAGGTTGGGATTGGAGGAGAGCAACGAAAAAATGGGAAATCTATAATCCCGATCATGATGATTATCAATTAAAAGGTGCTTGTAGAAGATATATTGGAAGAGTTTTATCCATTAAAAATAGAACGGAGTCTATTAATTTACCTGAGGTTATGAAGGCATTTAAACAGGCAAACAAAGGTGTAAAAACTTTAATGGCAGTTACGAGCCATGACTTCAGGAATATAGCTACGGAAGTCGATGAGGTTAGAAATTTTATAGTAAAAGCAAAAAAAAAATATCCAAATGTAAAATTTAATTACGTAGATACTTCAGAGGGCTTTAGAAATACTATAAATTTTAAAATGAACAAAAAACCAAAATTAAAACTTGGTATCAAAAGAATTAACAAAAATTCTTTTAAAATTCTTACTAAAAATGGTGAAGTTTTTGGACCACAGCCTTTTTTGGCAATAAAGTTTAAAAATGGTAGATATATGAGTGACAACCTTGATTTTGGATTGAACAAAAAAATTTGGTATTACACTTTGAATGAAGACACAGTTTTACTCAAAGATATAAAAGTATTAGCAGTTGGAGCAGCTGATAAATTTGGAAATTATGATGTTTGTAGATACTTTTTCAACTAGAATCTTTTCATTCTACTAAAACTAAGCTGCCATCTTTTGCTTTTTAATAAATTTTCAGCAACTTTTAAATCTAGGTTGCTGTCGATATCAATAAGTTTTTTATTTTTTAAAACAAATAAAGTAGAATTATTTTCTTTAAAGAAAAGCTTATTTTTTTTAATAAAATCAACTTTACAAATATATAGACTTCCATCTATTTTATAAAAATTTCTTTTGTAGTTTTGTCTTCCCTCTAATTTAAAATTATGCTTTATAAGAAATCCCCATTGAGACTTACTATACTTGATCATTTCAGATGGATGTTCCTTTACTAACCTTACTCCAAGAAGCGACTTAGTTTTACTTTTTTTAAATGCATTAATTGCGGATCTCATTTCAGAAATTTCTCTTATTGGAGAAGTGGGTTGAAGCAGCATAACAGCATCAAATTCTAATTTTTTTTTCACTTTGAGCCATTTAATTGCATGTAGTAATCCATCCGCATGTTTACTTTTATCGGTGGATAGTGATTTTGGCCTAATATAATTGTTTTTCTCTTTAAGGAGACTGTTGGTATAATTAAGAATTTTTCGACTATCTGTAGAAACAAAGGGATAAATACTTGGTTTCATTTTTTTTGCAAATTTTACAGTATAGTAGATAAGCGGCTTACCGTTTAATTTAGCTAAATTTTTTCTTTTTATGCCTTTTGAACCTATCCTAGCCGGGATGTATCCTAGAATTTTCACTTTTTTTTATCAGGTTAATATTATTATTTTAATCTTAAAAATTTTTTTCAGTGCATAAATCAAGCCAATTGAGCTATTAGTACTGGTCAGCTTCACGCGTTACCGCGCTTCCACACCCAGCCTATCAACGTAGTGGTCTACTACGGCTCTATGGGAAGAACTAGTTTTGAGGTGAGTTTCCCACTTAGATGCTTTCAGCGGTTATCTCTTCCATACTTAGCTACCCGGCACTGCAGCTGGCGCTACAACCGGTCCACCAGTGGTATGTCCATCCCGGTCCTCTCGTACTAGGGACAGCTCCTCTCAATTCTTCTACACCCATGGCAGATAGGGACCGAACTGTCTCACGACGTTCTGAACCCAGCTCACGTACCACTTTAATTGGCGAACAGCCAAACCCTTGGGACCTGCTCCAGCCCCAGGATGTGATGAGCCGACATCGAGGTGCCAAACACCCTCGTCGATATGGACTCTTGGAGGGTATCAGCCTGTTATCCCCGGCGTACCTTTTATCCGTTGAGCGATGGCCCTTCCACTCAGAACCACCGGATCACTATGACCGTCTTTCGACTCTGCTCGACTTGTCAGTCTCGCAGTCAGGCAGGCTTATGCCATTGCACTCTACGAACGATTTCTGACCGTTCTGAGCCTACCTTCGCACGCCTCCGTTACTTTTTGGGAGGCGACCGCCCCAGTCAAACTACCCACCATACAATGTCTTGCTGCCGGATTACGGCAAGCAGTTAGATGTCAAGAATAATAAGAGAGGTATTTCACTGGTGACTCCGCTTTGGCTGACGCCAAAACATCAAAGTCTCCCTCCTATGCTAAACATATCATTCCTAACACCAATATAAAGTTGTAGTAAAGGTGCACGGGGTCTTTCCGTCTAACCACGGGAACTCCGCATCTTCACGGAGAATTCAATTTCACTGAGTTGATGTTGGAGACAGCGGAGATATCGTTACGCCATTCATGCAGGTCGGAACTTACCCGACAAGGAATTTCGCTACCTTAGGACCGTTATAGTTACGGCCGCCGTTCACTGGGGCTTCAGGAGTGAGCTTGCACTCACCACATTAACCTTCCAGCACCGGGCAGGCGTCAGACCCTATACATCCACTTACGTGTTAGCAGAGCCCTGTGTTTTTGATAAACAGTCGCATCTCCCTGGCTTGTGCCACCCATTAAAAGTTGCCTTAAAATGGGTCCTCCTTCTTCCGAAGTTACGGAGGCATTTTGCCGAGTTCCTTCAACATCATTCTCTCAAGCGCCTAATTATACTCTAATAATCCACCTGTGTCGGTTTAGGGTACGGTCCTATGATGGAGCTATTTCCTGGGACTTCTTCGCAGCTAACTCAATCCATTAAGAGTTAACAACTTATGAAATCCGTCACTTCCATCGGGTCAAGGAATATTAACCTTGTTTCCATCGACTACGGCTCTCGCCCTCGTCTTAGGGGCCGACTAACCCTGCGCGGATTAACCTTGCGCAGGAAACCTTGGATTTTCGGCGACAGAGTTTTTCACTCTGTTAATCGTTACTTATGTCAGCATTCGCACTTCTGATACCTCCAGTGTTCCTCACGGATACACCTTTGCAGGCTTACAGAACGTTCCGCTACCAGTTATAATTTCCAAAGAAATTATAAATTCACAGATTCGGTACATGATTTGAGCCCCGTTACATCTTTGGCGCAGAAACTCTATTAGACCGGTGAGCTGTTACGCTATCTTTAAAGGATGGCTGCTTCTAAGCCAACCTCCCGGCTGTTAAGGAATCTCCACATCCTTTCACACTTAATCATGATTTAGGGACCTTATCTGGTGATCTGGGCTTTTTCCCTCTCGACCATGGACCTTAGCACCCACAGTCTGTCTGCTGAGGTAAAATGTTTGGCATTCGGAGTTTTATCAGGTTTGGTAAAGATTTCTCTCCCCTAGCCCGTTTAGTGCTCTACCTCCAAACATCAATTTACTCAACGCACTACCTAAATAGTTTTCGCGGAAAACCAGCTATCTACGAATTTGGTTGGCCTTTCACCCCTTACCACAAATCATCCAAAGACTTTTCAACGTCAACTGGTTCGGTCCTCCGGCAAGTGTTACCCTGCTTTCAACCTGCTCATGGTAAGCTCATTCGTTTTCGGGTCTAATTCATACAACTAAACGCCCATTTAAGACTCGCTTTCGCTACGCCTACACCTAATTGGCTTAAGCTTGCTGGATAAATTAAGTCACTGACCCATTATACAAAAGGTACGCCGTCACTCTAAAAAGAGCTTCGACTGTTTGTAGGCATACGGTTTCAGGTTCTATTTCACTCCCCTAATAGGGGTTCTTTTCACCTTTCCCTCACGGTACTAGTTCACTATCGGTCACTGAAGAGTATTTAGGCTTAGAGGGTGGTCCCCCTAAATTCAAACAAGATTTCGCGTGTCCCGTTCTACTCAAGAACAAAATTAAGCTTTACTTTTACGGGACTATCACCCTCTGTGGTAAGTTTTTCCAAACTTTTCAAATTATCTTAAAATTGTTGCTGGCCTATTCCGTTTTCGCTCGCCACTACTAACGGAATCTCAATTGATTTCTTTTCCTCCGGTTACTTAGATGTTTCAGTTCTCCGGGTTCGCTCTTTATACCTATTTATTCAGTATAAAGTAACTCATAAAGAGTTGGGTTATCCCATTCGGAAATTTTTGGATCAAAGCCTGCATACAGCTCCCCAAAACTTATCGCAGTATACCACGTCCTTCATCGCCTTTCAGTGCCTAGGCATCCGCCATACGCCCTTAAACGCTTGATTTATGCACAGAAAAAAATTTTCTGTCTAAATTAAATTTTTCAAAATGTTCATCTATTCGAACATTAGTTGATTGTTCATCTATTCGAACAATCGGATATAGATATTGATAATAATATTTACAATTTAAAAAAACTAAAAGTGTCAAAATTGGTGGAGGATAGCGGGATCGAACCGCTGACCTCCTGAATGCAAATCAGGCGCTCTCCCAGCTGAGCTAATCCCCCGTTAATATTGGTGGGCCGAGGACGACTCGAACGTCCGACCTCACCCTTATCAGGGGTGCGCTCTAACCACCTGAGCTACCGGCCCCTTTAGCACTATGAGACACTTTAATCAAATAAGAAGAGAAATGAGGACGGTCACATTAAATTAATTTTTTTTGACCAAATGAAATTTTTGGTCATCCTTAGAAAGGAGGTGATCCAGCCGCAGGTTCCCCTACGGCTACCTTGTTACGACTTCACCCCAGTTGCTGATCGTACCGTAGTCAAATGTCTCCCGAAGGTTGACGATTTGCCTTAAGGTGTAACCAACTTCCATGGTGTGACGGGCGGTGTGTACAAGACCCGGGAACGTATTCACCGCGGCGCGCTGATCCGCGATTACTAGCAATTCCAGCTTCATGCACTCGAGTTACAGAGTGCAATCCGAACTGAGATACATTTTAGGGATTAGCTCTGAGTCGCCTCTTTGCTTCCCATTGTAAGTATCATTGTAGCACGTGTGTAGCCCAACACGTAAGGGCCATGAGGACTTGACGTCATCCCCGCCTTCCTCCAGCTTATCACTGGCAGTCCCTCTAGAGTACCCAACTAAATGGTGGCAACTAAAGGTAGGGGTTGCGCTCGTTGCGGGACTTAACCCAACATCTCACGACACGAGCTGACGACAGCCATGCAGCACCTGTGTTTCGTCCAACTAAATGAAGAAACCAATCTCTTGGTCTCGCGACGAACATGTCAAGTGTTGGTAAGGTTCTGCGCGTATCTTCGAATTAAACCACATGCTCCACTGCTTGTGCGGGTCCCCGTCAATTCATTTGAGTTTTAACCTTGCGGTCGTACTCCCCAGGCGGTGTGCTTAATGCTTTCGCTGCGACACTGAAAACTATGTTTCCAACGTCTAGCACACATCGTTTACAGCATGGACTACGAGGGTATCTAATCCTCTTCGCTACCCATGCTTTCGCT
Source organism: uncultured Pelagibacteraceae bacterium (assembly GCA_902582345.1). Lineage (GTDB taxonomy): Bacteria > Pseudomonadota > Alphaproteobacteria > Pelagibacterales > Pelagibacteraceae > Pelagilacustribacter. The sequence continues at coordinate 81,073 of CACHRU010000002.1, forward strand.
CCTCAGTGTCAGTAATGATCCAGAAAGTTGCCTTCGCATTTGGTGTTCTTTCTAATATCTACGAATTTCACCTCTACACTAGAAATTCCACTTTCCTCTATCATACTCTAGCTAAAAAGTTTTGATGGCAGTTCCAAGGTTAAGCCTTGGGATTTCACCATCAACTTTTTTAACCACCTACGAGCTCTTTAAGCCCAGTAATTCCGAACTACGCTAGGTCCCTTCGTATTACCGCGGCTGCTGGCACGAAGTTAGCCGGACCTTCTTATTCGGGTACAGTCATTTTCTTCCCCGACGAAAGAGTTTTACAACCCAAGGGCCTTCTTCACTCACGCGGCATCGCTGCATCAGGGTTTCCCCCATTGTGCAAGATTCCTTACTGCTGCCTCCCGTAGGAGTCTGGGCCGTGTCTCAGTCCCAATGTGGCTGATCGTCCTCTCAGACCAGCTATTGATCGTTGTCTTGGTGAGCCATTACCTCACCAACTAACTAATCAAGTGCGGGCTCATCTTTCGGCGTATAAAACTTTCCCTGTGAAGGCTTATCCGGTATTAGCACAGGTTTCCCCGTGTTATTCCAAACCAAAAGGCAGATTCCCACATTATACTCACCCGTTTGCCACTCAGTATTGCTACTGCGTTCGACTTGCATGTATAAGGCGTGCCGCCAGCGTACGTTCTGAGCCATGATCAAACTCTCAAGTTTAATAACGGCGCACACTAGCTTTAATAACTTTAAAAAAATTAAAGTTACTTTCGTTAAAGTGTGTACGACAATTTCTTTATTAACCTAACCGTCCACACTTCTCTTCTTAAGATTTACAATTTAAAACAGCTAAAACCTTAAAATTTTAAGGTTTGAACACACCGATGGTGGCTAAAAATTTAAATTTATATACACCTCAATGCGAAGCGTGGTTATATTACAAAATTAGGATAAAGCAAGACGTATATTTGTTAAAAAAGTGAGTAATTTCAATGCAAATTTGAAGCTTATTATTGCAAATTTTCGATATTTTTAATAGAAAACAACCATGGCGTTAGTTAATTATACCTAAATTTAAAATGTGGCAAAATTTGATAAAATTTAATGATTATAATGAAGAAAAAGTAGTCTTATTTAAAAAGGATATAATAGTTTTTTTTCTATTTTTTTTAACAATCTTAGGTTACTTAAATTTTTCTTCCCAGGGCAGTAATAATAAAAAAAATATTGAAGATCAAAATATAAATATTGAAGATAATAACATTTTAGAAAGATTAACCGATAATCTTAGAAGACCTTATCAAGTTTACAACTATGTTATTAAAAATAATGATAGCGTTCAAGGAATTTTAAGAAAATATAGTGTGAATGAAGACGAAATTAGTAAAATAGTAAAAAAACTTAAAGACCAAAAACTCTCAAACATTTATTCTGGAAGAGAGATTTCTATAATTTTAAAAAAAAATCAAAACAAAAAAAATAGCGTTGTTAATATAATTTACCCTGTATCAAATACTTTAATAATAGAAGTTAGAAATAATAATAATCAATTTTCTATTAAAAAAAATATAATAAAATTAAAAAGAAAAGAAGTTGTCATCAAGAATACAATTAAAAATAATCTTTACAGTACAGCAATTAAATCTGGTATCGAACCAAATATCATTGTTGAATTTGCAAGAATTTATGGTTTTGAAATAGATTTTCAAAGAGACATTAGGGCCGGTGATTGGTTCGAAATCTTTTATGAAAAATTTGTAGACGAGAACAATGTGGTCAAAGATACAGGTAAAATAATTTATGCCTCTATGTTTGTAAATAATGAAGAAATTAATCTTTATAGCTTTAAGGATAAAGATGGTGTGGGGTACTACGATTTAAATGGAAAAAGTGTTGTGAAAACTTTAATGAAAACTCCAATAAATGGTGCAAGGTTATCTTCATCTTTTGGGATGAGGAAACATCCAATATTAGGTTTTAACAAAATGCATAGAGGAACAGACTTTGCTGCTCCTAAAGGAACACCAATAATGGCATCTGGATCAGGTACTGTCACTAGAGCAAGATGGTGTGGAGGAGGAGGAAATTGTGTTAAGATAAGACATAACTCAACTTATGAAACAATTTATGCACATATGTCAAAGTTTGCTAGAGGAATAAAAGAAGGAAAAAAAGTTAGACAGGGTCAAATAATTGGATATGTAGGTTCTACGGGTTTATCAACTGGTCCACACCTTCATTACGAAGTTGTGGTAAATGGAAAAAAAGTTAATTCTCAAAAACTTAAGCTACCGTCTGGAAAAGTTTTAAATAATGAGGATAGAAAGAATTTTGAAATCGAGAGAATTAAAATCGATCTCAAAATGGCAGAATTAAAATCTTTTAAAAGTTCTAAACGTTCTTTGTTTTAATTTTTTCAGCTTCTGAAATATCGCTTATCTTATCTTCTGAATTTTTTAGAGGATTTTCTTTTGGTTTGTTATCCAAACTAGATTCTCTTTTAGATGATATTTCAGCAAGTCTTCTTGAATAATGGTCAACATGCTGAAGATAGTTTTCCACTATTACTGGATCACCTAAACTTTGAGCATCTTTAGCAAGTTGCTGATACTTTTGTATTATTTTTTCAATATTAAAAGGATTTGTCATCATTCCATTCCTCTTGAATGAATGATTTCCATTATTATTTGAAAATGAATTATTATTAGATCTATTTATGTCCCTTCTGCCTCTGAAGCCATTTTTATTTGATCTTGATCTAAAAGATCTTCTTTTTGGATTATGCATGTTTAATAATTATGATTTGAACATTTTACTTTAGTAATGATATTATACATCTAACATTCTTTTGATAATCTTCAATTGTTAATTTAATTTTATAGTCAAGTAATTTCAATAATCGTGAAACTTTTATAAATTGCCCGTTCCCAATTTCAATAGCAAGCAAACCGTTTTTCTTTAACGTAGACCTTGATTTGTAGATAACTTTTTTAATAACGTCAAGCCCATCTTTTCCTCCATCAAGAGCTAATCTGGGTTCATATTTTCTGATATCCATTGGTAATTTTTTAATGTCTGAGCTCCTTATATATGGGGGGTTTGAAACAACAAGATCAAATTTATACCCATAAAATTTTTCGTAGGATCTGTTCAATAATTTACACCTATTTTGAAGTTTAAATCTTAATATATTTTTTTTTGCGACTTTAATTGCGCTAGAAGAGGTATCAAGTCCCACTCCAAAACTATGAAGATTTTCAAATAAGATTGATGCTGTAATGCATCCAGAACCTACACCTACATCTAAAAAAGAAAACTTTCTATTTTTCAAAATTTTTGACACTGCTTCTACCATCATCTCAGTTTCAGGTCGAGGAATCAGAGCCCTGCTATCAATTTTAAAGTCTCTACTCCAAAATTCTTTACTATTAAAAATATAAGCTATGGGTTCATATCTCTTTCTTCTCTCTATGAGTTTATTAAAAAATGATATCTCGTTTGATTGAACCATTTCCTTGCTATTAATTAAAATGTTTTCTCTAGAACGATTGAATACAAAGGAAGCTATCAGTTCTGAGTCTAAGACATGACTTTCTATTTTTTTCGCTTTAAGTAATTGAGATCCATTTTTTATTAATTCTAAGAAGTTCATGTTCATTTGAGTTCTTTTAACTTTAAGTCTTGATCTCTTAATCTTAGACTCTCATTCATTTCTTCATGAATATCTCCACTTAAAAACTCATCTAATTTATGAAGTGTAAGATTTATTCGATGATCTGTTACTCTTCCTTGTGGAAAATTGTAAGTTCTAATTCTTTCCGATCTGTCTCCAGTACCTATTTGACTTTTTCTGTTAGATGATCTCTCCTTGTCTTTTTTTTGTTTTTCAACTTCATAAACTCGTGCTCTTAAGATCTTTAATGCCTTAGCTTTATTTTTATGTTGGGATTTTTCATCTTGTTGACTAACAACAATTCCTGAAGGTAAGTGAGTAATTCTTACCGCACTGTCAGTAGTATTTACTGATTGCCCGCCTGGACCTCCAGATCTAAACACATCGATTCTTAAATCAGTATCTTTGATTTTAATGTCTACTTCTTCAGCCTCAGGTAAAACTGCAACGGTTGCTGCTGAAGTGTGCACCCTGCCTTGAGTTTCAGTAGTTGGTACTCTTTGTACTCTGTGAACACCAGACTCATATTTAAGGTAAGAGTAAATATTATCTCCATTCACTGAAAAAATAACTTCCTTGAACCCTCCTGCTTCACTTTTAGAGATACTAATTATATCTAATTTCCATTTCTTTTTTGAACATACTTTTTCGTACATTCTAAAAAGATCAGAGCAAAAAAGAGAGGCTTCGAGACCTCCAGTCCCTGCTCGTATCTCAACAATAGCATTTTTCTGGTCATCACTATCTTTAGGTAATAAAAATATTTTCAATTTATTCTCATTTAACTCATGATTTTTTTTTAAATTTTCTAATTCTACTTCAGCCATTTTATAAATTTCAATCTCACTATTTTTGTCATCTAAAATTAATTGAAGATCTTTTCTATTTTTTTCATAATTAACATATTGTTTTGCAGTATCAATTATATTGCCAATTTCAGAATATTCTTTGGATTTTTTTGCAAAAGATTTTGGATCGATCTTTCCGCCTGAAAGCTCTTTTTCAATTAATTTATGCTTAGCAATTATTTGCTCTACTTTATCCCTGGGTATCATTTACAATGTTTTTTCTTTAACTTTTTTTTCAACCAAGTTGACGATTTTTTCAATTATTTCCTTGCTTGGAACTTTTGAGTGTGGAACTCCTGAAAGATAAAGAAGATTGTTATCTTGACCGCCACCAGTCAAGCCTATTTCTGTTTGAGCTGCCTCTCCCGGACCATTTACTACGCAGCCGATTATTGACAACGTTACAGGGACTTTAATGTGAGAAAGTTTTTTTTCGAGTATTTTTACTGTATCAATCACAGGAAAGGCTTGTCTAGCACACGAAGGACAAGAGATAATCTTTACACCTCTTGATCTAATATTTAATGATTTTAAAATTTCATATCCTGCTTTGACTTCTTCAACGGGGTCAGCTGATAAAGATACTCTAATTGTATCTCCAATCCCTTTTAAAAGTAATTGTCCTATACCGATTGAGGATTTAATACTTCCACTCATTAAACCACCCGCCTCAGTTATACCAAGGTGAAGAGGGTAGTCGCATATTTCAGATAATTTTTCATATGATTTAATTGCTAAAAAAACATCAGAAGATTTCACGCTTATTTTGAAATTAAAAAAATCATTATTCTCCATTAAGTCAATATTATATTTTGCACTTTCAACTAAAGCTTCTGGACAAGGTTCTTTAAATTTTTCAAGTAAGGCTTTGTCAAGAGAACCTGCATTAACTCCAATCCTTATCGAACAATTAAAATCTTTTGCAGCTTTTATAATATCAACCACTCTATCAGCGGTTCCAATATTTCCTGGATTAATTCTTAAGCAATTAGCTCCGTTTCTTGCCGCTTCGATAGCACGTTTATGATGGAAATGTATATCAGCTACTATTGGTACATTTATCTCTTTTACGATTTGTTTTAGAGAATTAGTAGAGTTTTCGTCTGGACATGAGACTCTTACTATATCAGCTCCAGCTTCCTCTAATTCATTAATTTGGTTTATGGTTGCCTTAATATCAGTCGTTAAGGTATTTGTCATTGATTGTACTGTAATTGGGGAGTCTCCTCCAACACGAACATTGCCTACGTTGATAACTTTTGTTTTTTTTCTTTTAATATTTCGGTACGGTCTTATTTCCATTTTAATCTAATTCAAACGTTGTATGTAGTTTCTTAACTGCTTTTAAAGTATCTTTTTCATCAATGATAACAGAAAGTTTTATTTCTGAAGTTGATATAGCTAAAATGTTTATATTAACTTCTGCCAAAGCTCTAAACATTTTATGAGTTACTCCTGGAGTTGTAACCATGCCTGCTCCTACAATAGATATTTTTGATACCTTATCATTATTATAAATTTCTAAAAATTTAATTTTTTTATTTTCTTTTATTATTTTTAGTGCTTTTTTTAAATCATCTCTTTTTAAAGTAAAAGTAATATCTGTTTTTTTACCATCTGATGAAATATTTTGTATTACCATATCGATATTTATTTGATTTTTACCCAAAGGCTCAAAAATATCAGCTGCGACTCCTGGTTTGTCTTGAACACCAACCAATGTTACTTTAGCATCATTTTTTGAATACGCTACTCCTGTAACACTTTTGCTATAATCTATATTCTCTTGGGAAAAAATTTTTGTTCCTTTTCTATTCGAAAAAGTTGATTTAACATTAATAGGAATATCATACATCATCGCAGCTTGAACTGCAGAAGATTGCATGACTTTTGCTCCAAGTGATGAAAGTTCTAACATCTCATCATATGAAATCTTATCAATTTTTTTTGCTACTGGAATTTTATTTGGATCAGTTGAATAAACCCCATCTACATCAGTATATATATCACAGCAATCAGTGTTAAAGATTTTTGCTATCGCAACAGCTGTAGCATCGGAACCACCTCTTCCGATTGACGTAATATCTTTATTTTTTGTGATGCCTTGAAAACCAGGTATTACCGCCACACCCCCTGATGATAAAAAATTATTTATTTCTTGGATATTAATATTAACAATTCTGGAGTTACCATGATCACCCTCTGTTAAAATTGGTATCTGCCAATTCATCCAAGATTTAGCTTTCACACCTAGCTCTATTAACATTCCTGATAATAACGCGCTTGTTACTTGCTCTCCAGAGGTAATCAGCACATCTAATTCTCTTTTATCAAACTTATCTGAAATAGATTTTGAATAATCTAATAATTCATTAGTTTTGCCTGCCATAGCTGACACAACTACTATGATTTGGTTATTTTGAGAATTTTCATTTTTAATTATATTAGCAATATGCTTTATTCTCTCAATTGAGCCAACTGAAGTGCCACCAAATTTTAATACTTTTTTTGCCATATTTTAATTTTTATAATATTAATTAAGATACTTTAAATAACATTAAAAATAAAATGACAACCATAAATAAAGACGAAATACAAAAATTTTCTAAAATGGCTGATGAATGGTGGGATGTAAACGGTAAATTTAAACCCTTACATATGTTTAATCCCATAAGAATTGAATACATATTAAAAATGGTAAAGAAACATTTTAAACTCGATAAAGATATTAGTAACCCTTTAAAAAATTTAAAAATACTCGATATTGGTTGCGGAGGTGGTTTGATTAGTGAGCCACTAAGTAGACTTGGTGCTGAAGTAACCGGCATAGATGCCTCAGAAAAAAATATAAAAATAGCTTCGCTACATGCAAAAAAAAATAATTTAAAAATCCGTTATCTAAATTTATCACCGGAAAAATTTAATGAAAAAGACTTTGATGTAGTACTAAATTTAGAAATTGTAGAACATGTTGATAATATCGACCTTTATTTAAAGTCATGTCAAAGATTGTTAAAAAAAGATTGCTTAATGTTTACAGCGACTTTAAATCGAACTTTTATTTCCTATATAAAGGCAATTATTGGAGCGGAATATATTTTACGATGGCTACCAATTGGAACGCATGATTGGAATAAATTTGTAAAACCTGAGGAACTCGAAAAAAAATTGAATAAATTAAATTTCAATACTCTTGATATAAGTGGTATGAGCTTTAATCCAATTAAAAACAAATGGAAACAATCTTCAGATTTATCTGTAAATTATATATTTCTAAGCAAAAAAAATTAATTTTCTTCATCAATCCAAGGTATCGTTGTTAGTTCGATGCCCTCTTCTTTCAATTCTTGTCTTTCTTTCAAAGTGGTAGTCCCATAAATATTTTTTTCTTTTTTATTGTTATAATGAATATCTTTTACTTCCTGAGAAAATTTGTTACCGACATACTTAAAATTATTTTCAACAAATTTTTTTATTTTTTTTAATTCTTTTTTAATTTCATTAAAGTCTTTATGGCCTTTGCTGTCTAAATTAAGTGTTTCTCTATCCACATTAACAACATTTGGTGACATGATATTTTTTTGTATTTTGTTAGAACCGCAAAAAATACATTCAAGTAGTTTTTTATTTTTTAGTTTCTCGAATTCTTTAGACTCTGAAAACCAGCTTTCGAATTCGTGATTGTTATTGCACTTTAAGTTATATTTAATCATTTAAATAATTATAATTATATAATAAGTATTAAATTAAAAATTTTCAATAGTCATAAAACAATGCTAAATTAATCAAATTTATGTTAAAAGATTAAGATAACTAAATGAACAATTTTTTCAAAAAGAAAACAAAAAAATTAACAAGAACTTATTTTATTGCAGATATCGCTGCTAATCATGACGGAAGTCTTACTAGGGCAAAAAAACTTATTAAGCTTTGTGCTCAAGCTGGTGCTGATGCAGCAAAATTTCAACACTTTAAAGCTGAAACAATAGTAAGTGACCGGGGGTTTAAAAAAGTGGGAAAGTTAAGTCACCAGTCTAAATGGAAAGCTGGTGTTTTTGATGTTTATAAAAAAGCAAGTATTAATCCAAAGTGGACCCATATTTTAAAAAAAGAATGTAAAAGATTTAAAATAGATTTTATGACAGCCCCATATGATTTAGAATATGTAGATCAAGTATATAAAGATATTTGTGCTTACAAAATTGGCTCTGGAGATATAAGTTGGAAAAAAATAATAAAAAAAATTGCTAAGAAAAAAAAACCAGTCATTTTAGCTACGGGAGCCTCATCTTTAAAAGATGTCAAAAAAGCTGTTAAGGAGATCCTTAAATTTAATAAAAACTTAGTATTGATGCAATGTAATACTAATTACACTAATTCAATGGAAAATTTTAAATTTCTTAATTTAAGAGTATTAGAGTCTTATAAAAAATTGTTTGGATCAAAGATAATATTAGGCTTAAGCGATCATACTCCTGGCCACGTAAGTGTTTTAGGAAGTATATCACTTGGAGCTCGTGTAATTGAAAAACACTTTACAGACTCCAATCACAGAAAAGGGCCCGATCATAAATTTTCTTTAAACCCCATAACTTGGAACAAAATGATTGAGGATGTAAGAATCTTAGAAAGCTCTATGGGGGATGGCGTAAAGAAAATTGAAAAAAATGAGATAGAGTCAAGCATCATTCAAAGAAGAGGTGTTTGGTTAAAAAAAGATGTAAAAATAGATGAAAAATTTGAGGAAAAACATGTAGAAATTTTAAGACCTTGTCCAAAAAACTCATTAGATATTTTTGAAATACAAAAATTTTACGGAAAAAGATTTAGAAAGAAAATGAAAAAAGGTAATTTAGTCACAAAGAAATGTTTAAAAATATAGTTCTTATTCCATCTTACAATGAACTATCATCATTGAAGAAAATCTTAAAATATAAGAGTTCAAACTTTAAATTCTTAATCATTGATGATGGATCAACTGATGGAACAAAAAATTTTTTGATAAAAAAAAAAGTAAATTTTTTATATAATTACAAGAACTTAGGGTATGAAAAATCATTAATTAAAGCATTTAGACATTTAAGCAAAAAACCTTCTAAGATCGATAATGTAATAACATTCGATGCAGATGGAGAACATAAAATTAAAGATATCTTGAAAGTTATAAATTTTCAAAATAAGGGCTGTTTTGACTTGATAGTGTGTAATCGATTTAAGTTGATTAGAAATACTGAAAAAATTCTTTCTTTTCTTTTTTTTGCTAAGTTTGGGATAAAAGATCCTTTGACCGGATTTAAATTGTATAATTTTAAAAAATTAAAAAAAATCATCAACATGATTGAGCTTAATTGCTTTATGGCTGATATTGTAAAAATATTTGTTTTTAAAAAATATAAAGTTACAAATTATTTAATCAAGACAAATAAAATTAAAGCGAGAAAACCTAGAGTTGGTAATGGAATAAAACTAAATTTCAAAATTTTTAAAATTTTTAAATTATTTTTTAACTAATTTAGTTTCTATAATCTGCATTAATATCGATATAATCGTGAGTGAAATCACAAGTATAACATTCAAAAGTTTCGCCTCCTTGATTTAAGTTAATTTCAATACGTATGGAGTCCCACTTCATATATTCTTTGAGATTTTCTTCATTATAAGAATCTGAAATTTTACCATTCTCAGCTACCACAAAATCTCCAAATTTAATTATTATTTTTTCACTATCAACAATCTCACCTGATTTTCCAATTCCCATAATTATTCTTCCCCAATTTGGATCTTCTCCGGCCACAGCTGTTTTTAATAATGGAGAATTTCCTACTGCAAAAGCAATTTTTTTTGCACTAATGATTGATTTTGAGTTAGTAACTTTAATTGTAATAAATTTTTTTGCACCTTCACCATCTACCACGATCTGCTTCGCGAGATTTAAACATAATTTTTTTAATGCTAATTCAAACTTTTGAATAACAGGATCAGTTAAATTTCTGTTTTGTCCAATCTTAATTTTTTTAGTTGCAAACAATGTGACCATATCGTTAGTTGATTGATCGCTATCTACTGTAATTGCATTAAATGTTGTTGGGATTACTCTTTTCAATAAAGTTTTGAGCAAATTTGAGGCGATATCAGCATCAGTAAATATAAAAGATAACATTGTTCCAAGATTAGGCGAAATCATTCCAGCACCCTTAGCTATCCCTGCAAGCTTTATTATCTTATTACCTATAGTAATTTCCTCATATGCTAGTTTTGGTTTTGTATCAGTAGTCATTATTGATGATGCTGTTTTAATCCAAATCATTTTATTATGATCGTCTCTGAGTTTATCTACCAATTGTTGTAAGCTTGAATTAATTTTTTCTGTAGGAAATTTTTCACCAATTACACCTGTCGACGCGAATATTAAATCTTTAATTTTTACTGTTTCTGTTACACCTTCTTTCTTTTTACTCTCTCTAATAGTTAAAATTCTTGACAAATTTTTAGATACTGAGTCTAAACTTTCTAAGCCGTCTTTACCTGTGAAAGTATTTGCATTTTTAGTATTAACTAATAACGCTTTAATTGATTTCTTATTAGATCTTTGGTTCCAAATAATTGTCTCAGATTTTATACTGCTTGTGGTGTTTAGAGTAGCGTAATTTGCGCCTTCTCTAAAATAAAATAAAGCTAAATCATCTCTACCATTGTCATAAAGGTCAGCTGATATTGACGACAACTCAAGTCCGTCAACAGGTTTAAGTTCTTGAAATTCACCCATTCTTGATAGTTTTGATTTATCATTTAAGAAATTTTTTAGATTAATTGTCATAATTACTATTTAATTTAAGCTATAAATACATATATACCAATATAATGAATTTATTTAAGAAAACATTAAGTAAAATATTTAAAAGCGGTAATCAACAAGAATTAGATAAAATTAGACACCTAATTAAAGAAATTAATGATCTGGAACCGTCAATGGCAACCTTAAATGATAGTGATTTTAAAGAAAAAACTTATAATTTAAAAAATTCAATTACGAATGGAAGAAAATTAAATGATGTTCTACCTGAAAGTTTCGCGCTTGTAAGAGAAGCAGCAAAAAGAACGTTGGGAGAACGACATTACGATGTTCAATTACTTGGTGGAATAATATTACATCAAGGAAAAATATCAGAGATGAAAACTGGTGAAGGTAAGACTTTGGTATCAACTTTACCAGCTTATTTAAATAGTCTTGAGGGTAAGGGAGTTCATATTGTAACAGTAAACGATTACCTCGCAAAAAGAGACTCGCAGTGGATGGGGAAAGTTTTTGATTTTTTGGGTCTTAAAACAGGATGCATAACAAATGATTTAAGCGATGAGGTTAGGAAAGAAAATTATAATTTCGATATAACTTACGCCACTAACAATGAATTAGGTTTCGACTATCTAAGAGATAATATGAAGTATGATTTTAATGAGATGGTTCAGCGTGGTCACAATTACTGCATAGTTGATGAGGTAGATAGTATTTTAATTGATGAGTCAAGAACACCGCTGATTATCTCGGGAAGAGTTGATGATAAGAGCAACCTTTACTTATTATCAAATGAATTTATTAAAAAGTTACAAAAGCAAGATTTTGAGCTTGATGAAAAAAATAAAAATGCAATTTTAACTGATGCGGGTATTGATAAAATTGAAAAATTGTCAGTTCAAAAAGGCCTTTTAAAAAATAATAATTTTTATGATCCAAAAAATTTAGATCTCGTGCATCATATAAACCAAGCCTTAAAAGCAAATTTTCTTTTTAAAAAAGATACTGATTACATTGTAAGAGATCAAAAAGTACAAATTATAGATGAATTTACTGGTCGGGTCTTAGGAGGTCGAAGATTTTCAGATGGTTTACATCAAGCAATTGAAGCAAAAGAAAACGTTGATATTCAAGAGGAGAATCAAACACTTGCCTCTATAACATATCAAAACTATTTCAGGCTATATCGTAAATTATCAGGTATGACTGGAACGGCTATAACAGAGGCTGAGGAGTTTTTTGATATTTATAATCTTAATGTTGTTTCAATTCCTACAAATAGAGAAATGATTAGAAAAGATTTTAATGATCAAATTTTTAGAACTGAGGAAGAAAAACATTTTGCAATTACTAATAAGATACTCGAATGTCAAAAAAAAAATCAACCTGTTTTAGTTGGAACTACAAGTATAGAAAAATCAGAGAAAATATCTCAAGTTCTTAAAGATAAAAAAATTACACATAATGTTTTAAATGCAAAACATCATGAGCAAGAAGCAAATATAATTGCGGAGGCAGGAAGACCAGGTGCTGTCACAATTGCTACTAATATGGCTGGACGAGGAACCGACATTAAACTTGGTGGAAATGTAAATGTTGATAAAAAAAAAGTTAAAGATTTAGGTGGTCTTTTTATAATTGGAACCGAAAGACACGAAAGTAGAAGAATAGATAATCAGTTAAGAGGAAGATCAGGTAGACAAGGTGATCCTGGGAGTTCAATTTTTTTTATAAGCTTACAAGATGAATTAATGAGAATTTTTGGCGGCGACTCAATAGATGGTGTTCTAAAGAAGTTGGGATTGAAAAAAAATGAGTCAATCGATCATCCTTGGATAAATAAAGCAATGGAAAGAGCGCAAAAAAAAGTGGAAGGGCGAAATTTCGATATTAGAAAAACATTAATCAAATTTGATGACGTTATGAATGATCAAAGAAAAGTAATCTTTAGTCAGAGGCTTAAAATCTTAAAAAGCAATGATATTACATCTATTGTTACTGACTTTTTTGATGAAATCATGGAAATTTTAATAAAATCCAAAATAAATTATGAAAAATCCAATGACGAAAAAGTATTTATAACCTCAGTTAAAAATTTAATAGGAAACGCTTTAAGTGACCAAGCTCTAATAGAGCTAGCCAAAGATGATCAAAAAAATTTCATAAACAAAATTAAAGATATTTTTTTGGATAAAAAAAAGGAACGAGTCAAAATCGTAGGTGAAACTCAGAGCAATGATCTTGAAAAGAAAATCTTTTTACAAATTATTGACTTTTCCTGGAGAGCACACCTTCAATATTTAGAACAATTACGACAAGTAATTGGTTTGAGAAGCTATGGCCAAAAAGACCCTTTATCAGAATTTAAGAAAGAAGCTTTTCGACTTTTTGAAGGTTTGTTGGAAAAGATTAAAATTGATTTGATTAAATTTTTAATAAATCTAAACATAGTCGTTACTGAAGAAAATGAACAGCAACCAAAAAAAGAACAAAAAACTATTACGAATAAAAAAGTGGGTAGAAATGATAAATGTCCTTGTGGTTCAGGAAAAAAATATAAACATTGTCATGGATCAATCTAAGGTGTGACTTCTTTGCTATTGTTAATGGTAGTAATAATATATTAACTTTAATAATGATTTTTTCTATCAAAAAACTAACTTCAAATTTCGGACTAGTGTTTGTTTTGGTTCTGCTATGCTTTTCAGCAAATGCTGCAGGTACAGATAGTAGCAGTGAAAATTACATGGATACATATAAAGAAGCAAAAAAAATAATTGCCAGAGCTGAAAAAATGGAAAAAAAAGAAAAAACTATTAAGGCTAATCAATTGTATTCGAAGGCTTTCGAAAAACTACAAGAAGCTCATAAATCTGACAGAAATAATCCTGATATTTTAAACTATTTAGGTTTTACCTTAAGAAAAATTGGAAAATATGAAGAGGCTGAAAAATTTTACAACGCTGGGTTAAAAATTAAACCTGATCATAATGGAATAAATGAATATCTTGGTGAGCTTTATGTACAAACAAACAGAATTAAACTAGCTAAGGAAAGACTTGCAGTGTTAAAAAACTGTAATTGTGAAGAGTATCAAGAGCTTAAAAAAATTATTCAAAATAAATAAACTATTTTTTAATTTTACTAAAAGCTTTCAAAGCTTCTTGTCGTGCATTAGCGTGGTTGACTATAGGTTTTGGATAATCAATACCGATAAGTATTTTATAACTCTCTTGTATTTCTTTCGTCATCTCCCAAGGTTTATGAATAAATTTTATTGGTGAATTTTTTAATTCAGGAACCCATTTTTTTACATATTCACCATCTTTATCAAATTTTTCTCCTTGTAGAACTGGATTAAAAATTCTAAAATAGGGCGCAGCATCTGCTCCACATCCTGCAACCCACTGCCATCCAGACACATTGTTGGCTTCGTTAAAGTCTAATAGACAATTTCTGAAATATTTTTCTCCTTCCATCCAGTGAATTCTTAAATGTTTGACTAAAAAAGATCCGGTGATCATCCTTACTCTATTATGCATCCACCCTGTTTCATTTAATTCTCGCATGCCAGCATCAACAATCGGGTAACCTGTAAATCCTTTTTTCCAAGCAATTAAATGTTGATTATTTTTTACCCATGGAAAGTTATCAAATTCTTTTCTTAAATTCCCTTTAAGCATGCTTGGAAAATAATTTATCAAGCTATGACTGAACTCTCTCCAACCAAGTTCATTTATATATTTTCTATATCCTCTACTTTTACTTTTAATATTTTCACACACATCCCAGGCCGTTTCTACATTAATCTGGCCATTTGCTAAATACGGTGAAATTCTGGAAGTTCCAAAAACACCTGGGATATCTCTATTTTCTCCATAATTCATAATTTGATTTTCAACAAACTTATTTAATATCTCTAGTCCCTTTTTCTCGCTAGGTGTCCAATAATTATGAAATTTTTTAAACCATTTTTTTTTCGGAAGAATAGTTTCTAGTTTATTTGAAGTCTCTAAGATTTTAATCTTTTTCAATGATTTTTTAAGTGAAATTTTCTTTCTAAACTCTTTTTTAATATAAATTGGTTCAGCAGTGTTCCAAAAATGTGTGAAAACTTTAAAAGGCGTATTGTCTTTTTTTGTAACTTCCTGATATTCGTTTAAAATATTTCCCTTAAAAATTTTATAACTTATATTTTTATTTTTTAGAAATTTGGATATTTTTCTGTCAAAATTAATATAGTCTGGCTCATAAATTTTGTTCCAGTAAAATGACAAATTTTTTTTAGAATATTTTTCAAAAAAATCTTGATAAGTATTGTAACTTGCTATCTCTAAATTTACATTATATTTTTCTAAATCGAATTTAAAATTTTTTAAAGACTCATAAATCCACCATTTTTGAGCCTCTCTTTTATTGTCAAATTTTTTTTTTTTAAAAATGTAAATTGCTGACACATTTGCATGATTGTTTGTTGCGAACGATAATGCTTCATTTCTTAGAATTCTAAAATCTTGTCTTAACCAAACAATAGCTGGATTACTTTTCATGCTTATAAATTAAACTATAAAAAACTTTTATCAATTGGTCAAAAATGTATAAATTGATAATTATTAAGAAAATTTATTCAAATTAAAATGTTTTTAAATTAAAATTAACCATTAATTAGCTTTAGAATAAGTTTGACTTTAGTCGCTTATAATAGTCAAATAACGCTTATATGAAGATTTTATGTGTTCTGTACGATGATCCGAAAAATGGGATGCCTAAAAGATATCCTTTATCAAATCTTCCAAAATTAAACAAGTATCCGGACGGGATGACACTTCCAACACCTAAAGGTATTGATTTTAAACCTGGGGAACTGCTAGGGTGCGTTTCTGGCGAGCTTGGTTTAAGAAAATTTTTGGAGTCCAACGGACACTCTTTAGTGGTTACTTCTGATAAAGATGCAAAAGGTTGTAAAGCAGACAAAGAGTTGGTTGATGCTGATATTGTGATTTCTCAACCTTTCTGGCCTTATTATTTGACTCGAGAAAAAATTGAGTCTGCTAAAAATTTAAAGATGGCAATAACAGCTGGTATCGGTTCTGACCACGTTGATTTGCAAGCTGCAATGGATAATAAAATAGATGTAGTAGAAGTTACTTATTGTAATTCTAGGTCTGTGGCGGAGCATATTGTTATGATGATTTTATCTTTAGTTAGGGACTATCACAATCAGCACGCAATAGTTAAAGAAGGTGGATGGAATATTGCTGATGCCGTGCAAAGGTCGTATGATGTTGAAGGAATGCATATTGGAACGGTTGCTGCAGGACGTATTGGTTTAGATGCACTTAGAAAAATGAAACCCTTTGATGTACATCTTCATTATTTTGATAGACATAAACTACCAGACTCTGTTGAGAAAGAATTAAATTTAACATTTCATAATTCTGTAGAATCATTAGTTAAAGTTTGTGATGTTGTGACAATTAATTGTCCGCTTCACCCTGAAACTGAAAATTTATTTGATGAAAAGTTAATTAATAAAATGAAAAAAGGTGCTTATATAGTTAACACAGCTAGAGGTAAAATTTGTAATAGAGAAGCGATAGCTAATGCTCTTAAGTCTGGTCAATTAAGTGGTTATGCTGGTGATGTTTGGTTTCCTCAGCCTGCACCAAATGATCACTCATGGAGATCCATGCCCAATCATGGGATGACACCTCACACTTCTGGAACATCTTTATCTGCTCAATATAGATATGCTGCTGGGGTAAGAGAGATTCTAGAATGTTTCTTTGAAAACAAACCAATCAGAGATCCTTATTTGATTGTTAAGGACGGGCAACTTGCTGGTATGGGCGCACACTCTTACAGTAAAGGGAGTGCAACAGGCGGATCTGAAGAAGCAGCTAAATATAAAAAAAAGTAAATTTAAAATAATCCTTCAATTTCACCTTTTTCATTTAATTTGATATTATTAGCTGCCGGTATGCTAGGAAGCCCTGGCATAGTCATTATTGACCCACAAATAACTATAATAAATTCAGCTCCACTACATACTCTGATTTCTCTTATTAAAAGAGTGTGTCCAGAAGGAGCTCCTTTTAATTTAGGGTCTGTAGAAAAGCTATACTGTGTTTTTGCGATACAAACTGGAAATTTACCAAAACCCTCCTGCTCAATTTTTTTAATTTGTTGTCTTATTTTTTTATCTGCCTCTATATCCTTTGCGTGATAAATTTCTTTAGCAATTTTTTCTACTTTTTTTAATATTGAATCATTTTCTGAATATAAGTATTTGAATTCCTTTTTTTTGCTTCTATTACAGATCTCTACAACATTTTTAGCTAGGTCTTTCGTGCCATCCCCACCTTCGGACCAATGTTTACAAAGGGAAACTTTTGTTTTTAGTTTCGAGCAATAGTCCACAACTATATCTATTTCTTTCCTAGTATCGGTCATGAAATGATTAATTGCAACGATAATTTCAATTCCAAATTTTTTTATATTTCGAATATGTCTTTCAAGATTAGGCAATCCTTTTTTAAGTGCTTCTATATTTTCTTTTTTAAGATTTTCTTTCTCAACACCACCATGCATTTTTAAAGCTCTAATTGTTGCTACTAAAACCAGACAATTCGGTTGGATACCAGCTTTTCTACATTTAATATTTAAAAATTTTTCAGCACCTAAGTCTGCACCAAAACCTGCTTCTGTAACAACAAACTCTGACAATCTTAAAGCTGTTTTAGTTGCAAGTATGGAATTACATCCATGAGCAATATTAGCAAATGGTCCACCATGAACAATTGCTAAATTATTTTCTAAAGTTTGAACAACATTGGGTCTCACAGCCTCTTTAAGAAGGACTGTCATCGGCCCCTCTGCTTTTAAGTCTCTTGCATACACAGGTTTTTTATTTTTTGTGTAAGCAACAATAATATTTCCAATTTTATTTTCTAATTCAATAATAGTGTTCGATAAACAAAAAATCGCCATTACCTCTGAAGCAACAGTTATATCAAAACTATCAATTCTAGGTTTGTTAGTTTTTAATTTTTCAAGATTTATTTCAATTTTTCTTAATGCACGATCGTTTAAATCAATTACTCTTTTCCAGCAAATTGTTTCAGGATCTATATTGAGTTTATTACCCCAATAAATATGATTATCAATCAAGGCGGAAAGCAAATTATGAGCAGAGGTAATTGCATGAAAATCTCCAGTAAAATGTAAATTAATTTGTTCCATAGGTATGACTTGAGAGTATCCTCCACCTGCAGCCCCGCCTTTCATCCCAAATGAAGGGCCTAGGCTTGGCTCTCTTAAACAAACTATTGATTGTTTACCAATTTTATTGAGACCATCGCATAACCCTACTGAAGTTGTGGTTTTGCCCTCCCCTGCTGGTGTTGGCGTAATAGCAGTCACCAATACTAAATTACTTTTTTTTTCTTTAAGAGTTTCTATATATTCCAAATTTAATTTTGCTATATGTCTTCCCATTGGACTAAAAGCAAATGGATCATCTGGAACATTTATTTTTTTTAACAGTTTTGATATAGGCTTGATTTTTGCTGCCCTAGCGATTTCTATATCGGATTTTATTTTATTCATTAAATCCTTGTTTGGTGGTGGCCTTGGTAAGAATCGCACTTACGACACATACCTTTTCAGGGTACTGCTCTACTACTGAGCTACAAGGCCTAGCCTCTAAAAGTAATTCTACCTTTAGTAAGATCATAAGGTGTCATTTCGACCTTAACTTTGTCACCTGCTAAGACTCTTATTCTATTCTTTCGTAATTTTCCAGCTGTATGAGCTAATATTTCGTGATTATTTTCTAATCGAACTCTAAACATGGCGTTAGGAAGTAACTCAGTTACCACACCATTGAATTCTAAAGTTTCTTGTTTTACCAAATTTAATCCTTATCTATCCTTACTTTAACTGAATTAGCATGACCGTAAAGTTTTTCATTTTTTGCTAAATTTATAACGGATGGGCCCAAACTTTCAATACCTGTTTTGGTTATTTTAATAATAGATCTCCTTTTTAAGAAATCATAAACAGATAAACCAGATGAGTATTTTGCTGCTCCTGATGTAGGTAATACGTGGTTCGGTCCAGCTAGGTAATCACCCATAGCTTCAGGTGAATACTTACCAAGAAAAATTGAACCAGCATTTTTAATATTCTTAATTATCTTACTTGTGTCTTTTAAGCAGACCTCTAAGTGTTCTGGTGCAATCTCATTAATAATATCAATTGTATTTTTTTTACTTTTGCAAAATATACTGTATCCAAAATTTTTAATACTTTTTTCCGCTATCTTTTTTTTCGGCAACTTTTTGAGAAGCAGTTTTATATTTGTATTTACATCTTTAATCACTTTTTCTGAATTAGAAATAAGAATTGATTGTGAAAATTTATCATGTTCAGCTTGAGCTAGTAAATCTGAAGCAATCCATTTTGGATTAGTAGAACTATCCGCTACAATTGTGACCTCTGAAGGGCCAGCCACCATGTCAATTCCAACATCTCCAAAAACTTCTTTTTTCGCTAACATCACATATTGATTTCCGGGGCCAACGATTTTATCAACTTTTTTAATTGTTTCTGTGCCATAAGCAAAAGCTGCAATAGCTTGGGCTCCTCCGATTTTATAAATTGTTTTTACTTTACATTTTTTTGCTGCATAAATTACAGCTGGGTTTATTTCATTTTTTTTGAATGGAGTAGAAATATAAATATTCCTTACACCAGCTAATAATGCTGGAATACAATTCATTAACACAGAACTTGGATAACTAGCGTTTCCTCCTGGAACGTATACTCCAACAGAATTAAGAGGTTTAGACTCGTAAGCTAGGTAATTCTTGTATTTATCTTTTATATTAAAAGATTTGACTTGTTGTTTATTGTGAAAATTTTTAATTCTTTGAAAAGCTAAATCAATAGATTTTTTTGTTTTTTTATCAATCTTTCTTATAATATTGTTAATTTCACTATTATTAAGGGCTAATCCTTTTTTACTTAATTTAATTAGAGAAAATTTTTTTTCAAATTTAATTAAAGACTTATCGCGATTTTTTTTGACATCATTAATTATTTGCTTAACCCTTAAATGTATTGCTGTATCATTAAATCTTCTTTTTTTTAAAAGAAAATTTAATTTAGGTAAAAAATTTTTACTATTACCATTTAAATTCTTAAGCATCACAAAAAATCATGTTTAGGTTTAGTCTTACTCTCCCAGAAATCTCCTTGATCATCAAGTTTAACTTCTATTACCTCAGAAACTATCTTAATAATTGCATCTCCAGAAAAAATTAAATTTATTTCATAACTTTTATCAGGCATTTGATTGGTTTCAATAGTTAAAAATTCTAAGAAATTGTCTTTTTCGTTTTGAGCTATATTTTTAGACAAAACGGATATCACATTATCGAATTTCAGTACTGTTCGTATTCTTTTATTTTTACGAAAAATACCCTTTTCGACATCCTCCCACATAAATCTATTGAGTTGTACAAGAAGTATTTTATTTTTTTTTAAATGCGCAATGTCAGTCGATGATACGATAGCGTCTTGAAGGTGTGCTGCAATAACCCTTAAATCCTCAGTTGAAGTAGCTATTAATTTTAAGTTTTCTGTTTTCATTTAAACTCTTTTGACAAATGCTTTGCATTTAAGAAGTTTTTTTTCAAGGTTTTCATAACCCCTGTCCAGATGATAAATTCTATTGATGATTGTCCTGCTCTCGGCAACAAGACCGGCTAAAACCAAACTAACCGAAGCACGAAGATCTGTTGCCATGACCTCGGCTCCAGATAGATAGCAAGGACCCTTTACTATGGCGATATTATTTTTAATTTCAATTTTCGCTCCCATTCTCTTTAACTCAGGAACATGCATAAATCTATTTTCAAATATACTCTCTTTTATTTTAGAAATTCCTTTTGCTTTAGTCATTAAAACCATCATCTGGGCTTGCAAATCTGTTGGAAAACCTGGATAGGGAGCTGTTTTAATATTTTGATTTTTTATATTTGGGGAATAAAAAACTGTAACTTTATTTTGAAAAACTCTTATTTTAACGCCCATTTTTTTTAATATTCTTATTTCTTCAGAAATAATTTTGGGATCTATACCTATTAAATTCATTTTTTTTCCAATTAGAGCAGACGCAATTAGATAAGTGCCTGCTTCAATTCGATCAAACATAATCTTATGATTTGAATTTTTAAACTCAACACTTCCTTCAATAATTATTTTTCTACCTTCAAATTTAATTTTGCTTCCTGACTTATTTAAAAACTTTATTAAATCTTTTATTTCTGGTTCAATCGCACAATTAGTAAGTGTTGTTTTCCCTATTGCATGTGTTGCGGCTATAATAGCGTTCTCTGTAGCCCCAACCGAGATACTTGGAAAATTAATTTTTCCCCCTCTCAATCCATTAAGCGCAGACGCATGAATGTAGCCTTCTTTGATTCTTATTTTTGCTCCTAGTTTTTTTAAAGCGAAGAGATGTAAATCTACAGGTCTGGTGCCAATAGCGCATCCTCCGGGTAAAGAAACTTTTGCTTTTTTAAACTTTGATAAAAGAGGCCCCAAAACTAAAACTCCGGCTCGCATAGTTTTAACAAGTTTATACGGTGCAATAGGATTTAATTTTAAATTCGATTTTGAAATTGACAGGGAATTTTTTTTATAATTTATTTTAACTTTGAACCCTATATATCTTAAAAGTTCTAACATGGTAAAAACATCTCTTACCATTGGCACATTTTTAAGACTTACCTTTTTAAATAAGATGGTGGAAGCTAAAATCGGTAATGTAGCATTTTTTGAACCTGAGATTTTTATTGAACCGAATAAATTTTTTTTTCCTTTAATAATTAACTTTTGCATTAGAGTGTAATTTAAACTTTTGGAAGAGTAACACCTCTTTGTTTCATATATTTACCTTTTCTTTTAGCATAAGTAATCTCGGGTTTCTCATTTCCTTTTATAAAAACAAACTGGGCTACTCCCTCATTAGCATAAATTTTAGCTGGCAAAGGAGTTGTGTTTGAAAATTCTAATGTAACATGACCTTCCCATCCTGGCTCTAAAGGCGTCACATTTACAATTATTCCGCATCTAGCATATGTTGATTTGCCCAAACATATGACCAAAACATTATCTGGAATTTTAAAATATTCCACTGTACTTGCAAGAGCGAAAGAGTTTGGGGGTATTATACACTCTTTACCTTTTTTTGTTACAAAACTCTCTTTTTTAAAAATTTTTGGATCAACAACTCCAGAATTCACATTAGTAAATATTTTAAACTCATTCGAAACCCTAGCATCATATCCATATGATGATAGACCGAAAGAAATTTTTCCCTTTCTGACTTGCTTAGATACAAATGGAGCTATCATTTTTTCTTTCTTAACCATTTTTCTAATCCATTTATCCGATAAAACTGACATTATTTTTTTTTATATTTGTTTGTATTTTTCTTTCTTTTTTTTAAGTTTTTTTTAAGTGCTTCACTTCGAATATTTTTTCTAAAATCTTTCTTATAAAAAGATTTCATGAAAAATTAGCTCTTATTTGGATTAGTCAAATCTTCAAGAGTAATAGGTTTATCAATATCATGCATTTTGTTTTCGGACTCTTTTTTTGAGCTTAAGCCAGACTTTCTAGCTCTTCTCTGTTCAAGACGAGCCTTTTTTTTGGCTTCCTTCTTCATGGCTTTTTCGCCTCTGACTGATTTATAATCGTAATGAATACCCATTTTAGCTCCTGCATTTTTTTTGATTTTACTTCGTAGCTAATGATTAAGCAAGTATCTTTAGTGTGTATAATTAAACTTCAATTTCTTTTATTTAAAAATGTGAATTTTATTCAGACTTTTATTAGATTTTAATTGAGTATAGACCAACTCGATTAAAAATGAAAAAATTAGTGTCGAAATTAGGGTATTGCCAAAAAATGGTATAGCTAAGAAATAACATTCAATCAGTCCTTTTAAAGATAAAGTATAAATACCTGAAAGCCATACCCCGAAATTTGTTATTATAAAAAAAATAAGAGCTCCCGATAAGGCCCCAATAATTCTGGTTACCTTGCTTTTAAGAAACAAACCTGACATCAGACTGATCAAAAAAACACTCCCCCAAGTCCAATGTGTGCCAGTGTGATAACCAATTATAAAATCAGTAATTGCAAAACTGATCATTAAATGCGGAATATATTTCATACCTAATAAAGCTGGAACATAAAAACTTAAAGCGATCAAACTGGTAAAGTTTGGGGGATGTGGGATAAATCTACTCACGCTTAAGGTAGCAAAGATACCTATAAAAAATATAATGTGTTTTTTCATAAACTATTTAGTATAATTTTTTAAATCCTAAATTAAAAGATCTTTCTGGTGCTGCAAACTGTAAAGCCTGACTGTATTTCTCATTGAATATGTTAGAAAATTTTAAAAATGCTTTTGTATTTCTTAATTTAAGATCAAGACCCAAATCTGTAACACTATATGAGTTTAATCTCATATCTCTAAAATTTCCTCCTGCAGCATTGACATTGCCGTAATCTCTTACTGAATCAGAATATTTAGTGTGCCAGTTTAAATTTATATTGTCTATTAGCTCATACGATGCTCCAACATTTAATAAATGTCTTGGGACTCTGACCATTTGGCTGTTAGAAAAATCTCCAGCACTATTAGGTCCAAGATTTGGATCATCAAAATCTGCACCATCATAAGTCGACGTATAGGTATAATTAAAGCCTAAATTTAATTTTTTATTTGGTTGAATTTGCGATAGTAATTCAAGACCCCTTGTACGAACTACGCCTGCTACGTTTCCTGGGGCAAATGAAACTGAGGACCAACCCTCAATTGTATTTTCATATTTATGATTAAAATATGTTATATCTAAATTAAGGGCTTGATTGATGAAAGATTTTTCTAAACCAAAATCATAACTTGTGCCCCTTTCAGGAGCTAATCTACTTGGATTTGCACTTGATAAATATTCATACAACGATGGAAATTTAACACCAGTTCCATACGATGTTTTGAGTTTGCCTCCAATTTTGTCTGATAAAAAAGCTGCAGTAAATCTCATGCTGTCTTCATCTATATTTTGACTGTGTTGATCAAATCTCATTCCAGCAGTTGTATATAATTTTTTACCAAAATTTGACTGAACATCAAAATATTGTGAGCTAATTTCTTCTCCTTTTTTAACGTCTTGAGCACTCTTGAAAGATACTCCATTTTCATCATAAGGGTTGTACCTCATTTCCTCAAATTCTTTTTCAAAACCTAAAACGATATTATGATTAGCGTTATATTCAAAATTGTTTTCTAGACTTAATGTTTCTCTGTTAGAATAGTAAGTCTGATCTATTACATAATTTTGAAATTGATTTACTACATTGTCTGCGGCTCTTCTCATAAAAGCTTTATTAAGTATTAAATCACTTTTTAATTTGTCATTTGGCTGAAAATTTATCTTAAATACTGCTGAAGTATCCGTTTCATGAGAATAATTGTTAGCTTGATCAAAAGTAGACGTAATAGCATCATAATAAAGCTCTGAATCTACTAATTTTAAGATACCTCTAATTTTTATTTTTTCATTTAATTTCAAGCCATAATTAGTTAAAAAAGTGTGGTTAGTGTATCCATCGCTTTCGTCATTATGAGTCATAGCTGAGATACCATCAGTTTGAAATCTTTCTAACCCTATATATAAATCTTTAGTTTCATCGGAACCTCCAAAAGAAAAGTTTAAATCATGCGTCCGATTAGATCCAGTTTGATAGTTTGTTTTTGTTTTAAAATCTCCAGAGCCCCGTTTTGAATAAACGTTAATTGTACCGCCCATTGCCCCACTACCGTATATCGTGCTTTGATTTCCTTTTAAAACTTCAACCCTAGATATCGAACCTGTTAAAATATCGTCAAAATAAAAGTCATTTTTTGGAGTAGATGCGTCTGATTTTTTTACACCGTCAACAAATACAGTAGTGTATGCTTTAGGTAACCCTCTTAGCTGTAAGCCCATTTGAGTTCCAGCTCCTCCTGTTTGAAAAAAATTATTACCCGTCGTTTTCGACCCTATAATATTTCCTAAAAAAGACTCATCTGAAGTTGAAATTGTAGACTCATCTAAAACACTTACTGAGGTACCTACGGTAGAAATAGATTGCGGTGATTTACTCGGTGCAATTACAATTATTGGAGTTTCATCACTTTTTAAAGAGGAAAATAAAAATACAAATATAATTATCGTTCTCAATAGCATAGACATAATTCTTTAAATACTCATGCCACTGCTAATTTAAAATTGCAGAATTAGGCTTTCCCTGGCCATCATTCAACAGCGGTCTTTACTGGGTGGCGCTCCGACTTTACGGTTGCAGGTACAGCCAATGAATTTCACACTGATTTCCCACCATGCATTTCAGTAATAATTGATTATTATACAAAGTTTTATTTTTTACAAGGATTAATATCTGCGTTTTTTAAAAAATTTCTTAACAGTATTTGTTATAAATTTAATCTCGCTTTCTTTAATTTCGGGAAATATTGGTAAAGAAATTATTTCTTTACATATTTTTTCTGTGTTTCGAAGGTAATGCTTGCCTAATCTTAAGCCTTTATGTTTATACAGAGGTTTCGGCCAATTAATTAATGCTTCTATCTTATTTTTTCTCAAGAATTTAAATAGTTGATTTTGATATTTAGTTCTTATTACATATGAATTAAAGACATCTCTATATTCTTTTGTAAAAATTTTTGGTAAAATGATTGGTAACTCATTAAATTCTTTATTGTATTTTTTTGCTATCAAATTTCTTTTTTTTATATTTGGTTCTAGAATACTTATTTTATTGTTTACTATTGCAGCCTGTAAATTATCGAGCCTCGAGCAAAATCCAAAAAAATCAATATCATATCTAGATTTCAAGAATTTTCCGTTTTTTCTCTTTCCTTGACCATGATTTCTTAACCTAAAAATTTTCTCATAAAGTTTTTTATCATTTGTTACAATAAATCCACCGTCACCTGCGGCACCTAAAGATTTTAAAGGATGAAGGGAGAAACATCCTGCCTTACCAAAAGTTCCAACAAATTTACCTTTGTACTTTGCTCCAAACGACTGTGCTCCATCTTCAATAACCTGAAGGTTGTATTTTTTTGCTATTTTCATTATCGGGGACATGTCACAAGAGTGTCCATACAAATGAACAGGTAGAATTGCCTTTGTTTTTTTTGTGATTAGTTTTTCAATTGAAGAGGGGCTAATATTAAAATCATTAGAGATGTCCGCCAGAACTGGTTTAGCAGCTACATGTCTAATTGCGGATAAAGTTGCTACATAAGTGTGCGCAACTGAAATTATTTCAGAACCCCTCTTAAAACCAAGTGATCCGAGTGTTAACAAGATTGCATCAGTACAACTGTTTACACTTACTACATATTTCACACCAAGATATTTAGAAACTGTTTTTTCAAATTTTTCTACTTCCCCTCTTAATACAAAATCTCCTCTATTCATAATGTCTTTGAATTTATTTAGGTGGAGTTTTTCTTGTTTTTTAAATTGTCTTCCAAAATTTATGTATGGAACTTTCCATTTCATAATTAATCCTTTAGTGAGTTTAGATAACTTTTTATACCATTATCTAAATTGAAATTCATTTTGAATCTGAGAATATTATAATTTGTTTTTTTCGATATTT
Source organism: uncultured Pelagibacteraceae bacterium (assembly GCA_902582345.1). Lineage (GTDB taxonomy): Bacteria > Pseudomonadota > Alphaproteobacteria > Pelagibacterales > Pelagibacteraceae > Pelagilacustribacter. The sequence continues at coordinate 108,125 of CACHRU010000002.1, forward strand.
TATTTAAATCAAAATCATCTTCTCTTTTTTTTCCTTTTTTTACTATGATTTTTGATTTCGATTTTGAAAATATCTTTATTTTTTTTGCTAAATCAATAATTTTTGTCTGGTTTTTAGAGCCCACATTTAAAATTTTATTTTTATATTTATTTCCCAAAGCTACTACTGACCCTTTAGCTAAATCTGATACATGTATAAAATTTCTTGTCTGTTTTCCATTTCCTTTAATAATTAAATTCTGGTTTTTAAGCGCTTTCCTAGCAAAAATTGATATTACATCCGCACCTCGATTTCTCTCACCATAAGCAGACGAAAATCTTAAAATTGTAAAATTTAATCCATAGAGAAGCTTATAATTGGTAATGATATTTTCAGATGCGAGCTTTGAGGAAGTGTATAAATTCCCTTGCTTACCATGAACATATATACTGCTTGCAAATAAAATTCTTTTAACAGTATTCACTCTACAAGCTTCCAAAAGGTAAGAACATGAAAGTATATGGCTTTTAATTGTTTTAATGGGAGTCTTTTTTACTTTAGTAATATCTGAAACTCCAGCTAAGTGATAAACAATATCAATTTTTTTGGTAATTTTTTTTAAGAAATTTAAATTAAGTATATTTCCTTTTACGAACTTTATATCTTTTCTTTTGGGCCTCTTTAGATCAACTACAGTGACTTTGTATTTTTTTTTTTTTAATTGATCAACTAAATGACTACCAATAAAACCACTTCCACCTGTAACAAGAATATTTTTGATCATTAAATTAATACTTAAAAATTAAATATAACCACGTTTTTTTCTAGTTTTTTTATTTAATTCCGCAAGGGCAAGATATTCCTCTAAAACTTTAGTACTTAATTTATCGTTTACCATTGGTTTTGGTGATTGATGAAAAAAGTATTCCCATGGCTGTTGGTCTAATTCATGACCATTTTTCATCAAAGTATCATAAAGTTCAGTCCCGTAATACGGTGCTAAAACAGATAACGAATAATAATCTGCGTCAACTTTTTTTGCAAAATCTATAGTCTGTTTTAAATCTTCATCCGTTTCTCCTGGAAATCCTGCCATAAAATAAGCTGAGAAAGGAACTCCAGCTTTTTTTAACATGTCGGCTCCTTTTAACATTTCATCTCTAGTTTCAAGTTTTTTTACCTCTGAAAGAATCCTGTCACTTCCAGACTCAAAACCTATTTTAACTCTTTCGCATCCTGCTTCAGCCATTAACTCACAAATTTCATCATCAAGATGGTCAGCTCTTGCTTCGCACTTCCATCTCATTTTTAAATTGTCTTTAATCATCATTCTCAACATTTTTTTTACCCTTTTTTTATGAACTGTAAAAACATCATCTACAAAATAAACGATAGTATTATCCTCGATTTTGAGTTGATCTTTTTCTTCAATGTTAGCAGAGGCTGCATAATCAAATTTTGTTGGAACATAATAATTATTTTTCAAATGATGCATTTCTTCTAGAACCGACTCGGGAGAACGCAGTCGAGTTGTTTTTCTATCCCAATGAAAGGGCGAAGCACAGTAAGTGCATTTATACGGACATCCCCTAATGGTGTTAACGTAAGACACATCTACTTTTTTCCACTCCTCTTGAGGTATCCCCCAAAATTTATCTCTCTGAGGAAGTGGGAGAGAGTCAATGTCTTTAATGACTGGAGCTATTCCAGTTTTAAACAGTAAACCACCTTTGTTTCTAGATACGACACCAGGTATATGTTGAGGATTTTTGTTTTCTACCAAAGCAAGAAAAGCTTCCTCTCCTTCTCTTTGTATAGAATAATCTACAGAAGTAAGTGTATCAAGAATGTCAGAATCTAATGTGGCATGAACACCTCCGACTACTTGTTTAATTGATGGATTGGCTTTTTTTACTTTATCAGAAATAATTTTTATAGCACTTATATTTGCTGTGTAAGATGTATAACCCACCCAGTCAGGATTGAATTTTAAAATTTGATCTTTTACCTCATGCCAAATTTCATTATCTGTATCTTTAAAGTAATCCTTGTAGTTACTAAAATTAGAAAAAATTTTTTTTAACTTTATATATTTGTAATCACTCAAATAATCAGCATTATATAACCAGGTGTCATGGCCCCTCTTGTTCAAATACGAAGCTATATATGCAATACCCAACGAATTGGCATTGTAGTGTGATCCCAAAAGTCTATAAAAAGGAGGATTTACTAAAAGTACTCTACTCATCTAAATTTGGTAACATAATAAAATTAAATATTCAATATGATGAAAAGTAAAAAGATTATTTAATTATTTCAAAAAATCTATCTATCATTAATTTCTCCGTCGGGAGGCTATTTTTTTCCATTTCAAGCTGAATATCGCTATAATTTTTAATTATATTCTTTATCAATTTTCCTAAACTCTTCTCATCTCTTTTACTGATGAAAACACCAAACTTACCTTGTTTGACGTAGCTTATTTCTTCAAAAATAATGATGGGTCTTTTTCTTGCTAAGGACTCCTCAAGAACATATGGATGTGCCTCTGTGTAGGATGGAAGAATAGTAATATTGTTCTTGTCATAAATATTAATTAATTCGTTTTCATCAGAAATATATCCTAATTTTTTAATATTTTTATTATCATTTTCAAATTTATCTTTATTTCCAGCAATTGAAAGCTGACAATCGAAATCGAGTTTTTTAAATAATTTTATAAAATTTAAAATACCTTTTTCTGGATTTATTCTTCCCACATATAAAAGTTTTGGTTTTGAAATATCGGGTATAATATTGTTTTCTAGCCAATTTTTTTTTAAACGCGATGGGTTTACTAAAAATGACTTGCTTTCATCAAAAAGTCTTTTGTGACAAACTATTACTTTTGTTCCTTTAGTCATTATCTCAAACATTAAATTATAAATCCAAACACTTTTTTTCCCAAGAATATGTCTATATTCCTCATGCCCGCTGCTCATCAAATATAAGAATAAATTTTTACGTTTAAATAAAGTTAAAACTAAAAAACTCAAAAAAGTATATGGCGTAATAGTAATAATTAAATATTTACACTCTTTAAACTTAAAAGTTAGAATAATATTATAAATAAAGCTTATGATATTTGAACAAGCTTTAATATTTTTTAAAATGAATTTGTGATTAGCCTTATTTTTTAGTTTTCTAAATATACAAAAAACGTCATACTTGCTATTAAGTCCATCTGGAAGAATCTGCAAATCAGCATTTAAAGAATAAAAATTATTATCTTTGTCATTGGAAACTTTTTCATTGCATAATATTACTAATTTTTTCATTTTATATTTGACAACCATCTTCTGTGCATTTCTTTCCAGAGGAGATTTCTTTGAACATATCAATAGATCTCACACTGCTAAGCATATGACTTTTGAATAAATTAAGATAACCATTAAGACTGTTTGAAAGTTTTTTTCCAATTTCAAGATTTCTTAATCTTGAGAGATTACTTAACATAATTGAATTACCATTAGGTATAGTATGATCGCTAATATCTATTGGTGAAATAAATAAATCATTAGTGTCTATTGGATTTTTTTGAAATATATTTTTAGATTTCAAAAAAAACTTTTTGATACATTGATCACTTAACTTTTGAGCTTTAATTTTATATTCAATATTTAATGTCACCTCATACAAATCCAAAAGACACTTTATCAAAAAAGCATAATCTTCTAAAAAGACAGTACCTTTTGAATAACAATGAAATATTTCATCTTTCATAAAATTAGTCTCAATTTGTTTATAATATTTTTCAGCAAGATCTAAGTAACGGTCCTCTTTAAAAACTTGATAAACATTAATCAAACTACTTACCCAAATACTATTAAGATCTAATTGTGTTTTATTATCAAAAAAAGGTTTATTCCTCTTTAATCTAATATCTTTTAATTCTTTTAATATAAAGTCTGGAGGTGGTGATTTTTCTTGTAAAATTATCTTTCCTTCCCAATTTCCTGCTTTTTCAATAACAAAATATTTTTCTATATCTTTTATATTTTTAATTTCTTCATATTTAAATATATAATATTTTCCTTCCTCCTGGTCGCTATCAGCATCAAATGCAGATCCAAGCAATCCATTTTCTTGATTCAAAAAATTTTTATTCATAAAATCTGTAGTTTGTTTAATCTTTTTATTAAGATAATTGCTTTGTTTGACTTTTAAGAATTTGGCAATAAGTGATATAAATTGTGCGTTATCATAAAGCATTTTTTCAAAATGAGGTATGAGCCATTTTTCATCAACTGTATATCTTGAAATGCCACCCTCTACTTGGTCGTAAATTCCTTGAGAACAAATCTTATTTAATAAAGTTTCAACAGGTTTTAAATACTTTTCTTTTTTCGTTTTATTATAAAAATATAAAAAAGTTTCAAATACATTGAAGGTTGGAAATTTAGGTGCACCTTTGAAACCTCCATTAACCTCATCAAGGTTATCTATCACTGAGTCTAAAATTGGTTCAAGATCTTGGTTTACTACCGAATTCTTTTTAATTTCAAGGTATTTTTTAATTAGATCTTTTTGATTTAAAATTTCTACTCTCTTTTTTTTGTATGTTTCGCTTACTTGTTTTAAAACTTTTGAAAAAGACGGAAGACCATGTTTATCCTGTTTAGGAAAGTATGTGCCAGCCATGAAAGGCACTGCATTTTCATCAAGAAAAATTGTTAGTGGCCAACCACCACCAGAATTATTAAATAATTGAAAAGAGCTTTGAAATACAAAATCTATATCAGGCCTCTCCTCACGATCAACTTTAATATTAATGAAAAACTTATTCATTAATTCAGCTGTTTCTTTATCCTCAAAACTTTCATGTGCCATAACATGACACCAATGGCAACTTGAGTAACCAATGCTAAGTAAAATAGGTTTTTTTTGGTTTTTAGCTAAATCAAGAGTTTTTTTCGACCATATTTGCCAAAAAACTGGATTGTCCTTATGTTGTTTTAAATATGGACTCAACTGATCAATCAAATTATTTTTATTCATAGTTCTATTTATTTTTGAAAAATTTATTTTTAATTAAATAAGATATAATCAACACAATCAAAAATCCTAATATTGGTAAATAAATATTTGGATCTAAAATAACATCAAAAAAATTTGGCTTTGAGCTAGTTCTAATAATTTTTTCTAATCCAGCTCCAAGGGAATTCAAAATAAAAACAGTTGGAACTAATCCATATAAGGTTGAGTAAAAATAGTTTTTCTTTTTCATATCAAAAATTACAGGAATTAAATTTTGTATAGCAAATGGGATGCCTCCACCTCCTGCAAATCTAAATAACATAAAATATAAAAGTTCATTTTTATTAAATAAAGTTTTAAATTTATGAATTTTTTTACTTAGGTATTTAATCACCAAGTCTCTGAAATAAAGTCTTGCTAATATGTAAAGAAGAGTGCAACCAACTGTAAAACTAAGAACTGAGATTAATGTCCCAAAATATTTTCCAAAAATAAAGCCTGAAACTAAAGCTAATGGGGATGCAAAACCTAACAATAATATCCAAATTATAGAAAAAATTACAAACAAAAGGACGAAAAAAATATAATGGTCATTTCTGAAGCTAAGGGTAGTTTCGGCTTTATATTTAATATATGAATAATCTGAGATTCTTGTAAAATCGAAATATTTAAATATAGCTAAAAAAATTAATCCTAAGCTAATTATATAAACTATTGCTAATAATATCTTTTGATTCTTACTCATTAAACAATTTTAACTGTACATCAGTGATAATATTAAATATATAACTAAAATTATTCTATGAAAAGAACTTACCAACCAAGTAAACTTGTTAGAAAAAGAAGACATGGATTTAGATCCAGAATGGCCACTAAAGGTGGTAGAAAGCTCATAGCAAGAAGAAGAGCTAAGGGGCGAAAAAGAATATCTACTTAAAATGTTTAAGCTAGTAAGCTTGAAGAAAAGCAATCACTTCAAAATGGCTCTAAGAGAAAGGAAAGTCCATACTGATTATTACTCTATTTTTGCTGCTAAAAATTTTCTTAAACCAAAAAAAAATCACTTAATAATTAGCTTCGTAATGAAAAAAAAAATTGGAAATGCTGTAAAAAGAAATAGAATTAGAAGGAAATTAAAAGCTATAGTGCTTAAAATTCTTAAAATAAGGGGTGCAATTAATTACGATTATACTTATATAGTTTTTGGAAAAACTAAATCATTTTCAGAAAATCATGAAAAAATCTTTAATGAGATGATTAAAAGTTTTAAAAGAATAAAATAAATGAAAAAATTATCAATAAAAATTCTTATATCTATAATTAAAGCTTACAAGTTTTTAATTTCTCCTTTTTTTTTCAACAAATGTAGATATCTCCCGACTTGCTCTGAATATACTATTGAGTCATTAAAAACACATGGTCTTTCTTACGGTTTATACTTAAGTTTTAAAAGGATAATTAGTTGTCATCCAATTAAGTTTTTAGGTGGTGGATCTGGTTTAGATTTAGTGCCTCAAAAGAAAGGTGGCAAAGATGGACAATAGAAATGTATTTGTGGCTATTGCACTGTCCATGTCAGTTTTATTATTTTGGGGAGCATTTTTTGACACACCTCCACCTACAGTTACAAAAAAAGTGCAATCGTCAATAGGAAAAGAGGATAATAGTTTAAGTCAAAATCAAATCACTCCAAATATTAATCAGGAGAAGATTGTTACTGAAGTTTCGAGGAAGGACTCTCTAGTTAAAGTCGACAGAGTAATTATAGATAATGAAAATATTAGTGGTTCTGTTTCTCTTAAGGGAGCAATTTTCGATGATATCTCATTTAAAAATTATAAAAAGATTTTAGGAGAGGAAGAAAAAGTAGTTTTTTTAAATCCAAGGGAGACTAAAGATGGATATTATATTGAAACTGGTTGGACGAGTATTGGAAATCAAGTAAAAGTTCCTACCATTGACTCTTTGTGGAAGGTAAAAGGAAACAAAATATTAAATGCTAATTCCTCTGTAACTTTAGAATGGGATAACAATGAAGGCTTAATTTTTAAAAAAAAAATAGAATTAGACGAAAAATTTCTTTTTAAAATCAATCAGGAAGTAATAAATAAAACCAGCAAAAGTGTAAATCTTTATCCTTACGCTCAAATAACTAGAAACAGAAAGCCTGATGATGTTCAAGGTTTTTATATTTTGCATGAGGGATTCATCGGTGTATTTGATGGTGAACTTAAAGAAGACGGCTATGATGACGTAGAGGATAAAAAAATATCAAGAACTGCTGATAATGGATGGTTAGGTATTACTGATAAGTATTGGGTGACAGCAATAGTTCCACCAAAAGATACTAACTTTAAGTCAACTTTTTTATACAAAGATACATTTAAAGCAAACTATATCCTAAATTCTCCGGTAGAAATAAATCCCTCTTCATCCTCAATTAATGAAGTAAGATTATTTGTTGCTGCAAAAGAAGTAAACTCGATCGACTCTTATGCTGAGAGTGAAAAAATTGAAAAATTTGATTTAACTATCGATTGGGGATGGTTCTACTTTTTCACAAAACCATTATTTTTTGTAATTGATTACTTATTTAAAATTTCAGGAAATTTTGGTATTGCGATTGTTTTAGTAACATTAGCAATTAGAATAATATTTTTTCCACTAGCCAATTATTCCTTCAGGTCAATGGCGAAGATGAAAGCTCTTCAGCCTGAAATGGTAAGGCTTAAAGAAATCCATAAGGATGATAAAGTTAAACTCCAACAAGAAATGATGGCTCTATATAAAAAGGAGAAAGTTAATCCTGCGTCAGGTTGTTTGCCAATTTTAATACAAATTCCTTTCTTTTTTGCAATTTATAAAATGTTATTCATATCTTTAGAGATGAGACATCAGCCTTTTTTTGGCTGGATTCAAGACCTTTCAGCTAAAGATCCAACCTCTATTTTTAATCTTTTCGGTTTGATACCTTGGGATCCCCCAGGATTTCTAATTATTGGGATTTGGCCTATTTTAATGGGTTTAACAATGTATCTACAACAAAAGCTTAACCCTGCTCCGCCAGATCCAATTCAAGCAAAAATTTTTGCATTTTTTCCTTTATTTTTAACTATCATATTAGCTCCGTTTCCATCTGGTTTGGTAGTCTATTGGACTGTTAATAATATTTTAACTATTGCTCAACAATGGGTAATTATGAGAAAAACAAAAATAAAAACTAATTAAGATTAATGCCTTTATCTCCCTCTCTTGAGGAAATTAAAAAATTTTGGCCTGAAAAAGCACCTGACATTAATATTGTTAAAAAATATGTGTCGAAATATGAAAATGAAAAAATCGTAATTAAATATGGGGGAAATGTATTAATAGACAGAAAAGTATTTAATAATTTCATTTCAGATATAAATGTTTTAAATAAGTTAGGTCTCTCTATTATTGTTGTTCACGGTGGTGGACCTAGAATAAAAAGAGAATTAGAAAAAAAAAAGATTGTATCTAAGTTTATTAATGGTTTAAGAGTAACAGATAAAAATATTATAAATACAGTAGAAGAAGTTTTAATAGATTTTAACAACGATATAGTAGACTCTCTTCAAAAGTTGGGTTCAGATGCTGCTTCTTTTCACACAAAGGACAAAAATTTAATAGAGGTTACTCCAGAAAGAAAAGAATTAGGTTTCGTGGGAATTCCAGAAAAGATAAATATAAATGTAATAGAGGAGGCTTTAAGTAAAAATAGAATTCCAATTATTGCCCCTTTAGGTTTAGATAAGAATAATCAAACGTACAATATAAATGGTGATACTGCTGCAAGTGCGATTGCAAAAAAACTTAAAGCAAGAAGATTAATATTAATGACTAATGTTGAGGGAGTTTATGATGATAATAAAAAATTAATACCAGAAATAAAACCATTTGATCTAGAAAATTTAATAAAATGGAAGATCGTCGCTGAAGGAATGATACCAAAAATAGAAAATTGTGTAGACGCAGTTGAAAATGGAGTTAGAGGTGTCGTAATTCTTGATGGTCGAAAACCTCATTCAATACTTCATGAAATTTTCTCTGATACTGGATCGGGTACTTTAATTAGAAAATGAAAGAACTAAAAAAAATTAAATTTTGGCTTTTTGATTTAGATAATACTTTGTATTCTGGTGCTACAAAAGTTTTCGATCAAGTTGATAAAAAAATGACTCAATTTATCTCAGAAAAGTTAAATATTTCAAAAGATGAGGCAAAAAAAATACAAAAAAATTACTTTGTTGAATACAATACCACTTTGAATGGTATGATAAAGAACCACAAAATTGACGCTAATGAATTTCTCGAGTTTGTTCATGATATTGATTTGAGTTTTTTAAAGGAAGATTTGTTATTAGATGAGCAAATATCTAAAATTAAAGGAAAAAAAATAATTTTTACAAATGGTTCAAAATCACATGCAAAGAATGTTACAAAAAAACTAGGTATTGATAGACATTTCAACGATATTTTTGATATTGTGAGTGCTGACTTTATACCCAAACCCTCTTTAGTAACTTATAAAAAAATTATTGAAAAATACAAAATTGAGCCACAATATAGTATATTCATTGAGGATATAGCACGAAATTTGAAACCCGCTTATGAATTAGGTATGAAAACAGTATGGATTATAAATGATGAGCCTTGGGCAGCAGAATATTCTGACTCGGATTTTATTAACTATAGAACAAATAAACTTTCAAATTTTTTAAAGGAGATAAATGAAATTAAATGAACTAGAACAAATAATAAATGATGCGTTCAATAGTAAACAGAATATCAGTGATAAATCTGATAAGAAAATAATTGATGCGATTAATCAGACTATTGAGCTTACAGACAAAGGGGATCTTAGAGTTGCAGAAAAGAAAAATGGTAAATGGTCTGTTAATCAATGGGTTAAGAAAGCGATTTTATTAAGCTTTAGAACTAATAAGATGACTGTATCTCGAGGACCATACACTACTTGGTATGACAAAGTACCAGGTAAGTCAGTAACTTGGAATGAAAATGATTGGAAGCAAGCAGGATATAGACATGTACCAAATGGGGTAGTTAGAAAAGGATCTTTCATTGCTAAAAATGTTGTACTTATGCCATGCTTTGTAAATTTGGGAGCTTATGTTGACGAGGGAACAATGATAGATACTTGGGCATCAGTAGGTTCCTGTGCTCAAGTAGGAAAAAATTGCCATGTTTCTGGTGGTGCAGGTATTGGTGGTGTTCTTGAACCTCTCCAAGCTGGACCGGTAATTATTGAGGACAATTGCTTTATCGGGGCAAGATCAGAAATTGCTGAAGGAGTAATAGTAGAAGAAGGAGCGGTAATTTCGATGGGTGTTTACATAGGTGCCTCCACAAAAATTGTAGATAGATCTTCTGGAGAAATTACTTATGGAAAAGTTCCAGCCTACTCAGTAGTTGTTCCAGGTAGTATGCCAAACAAAAATAATTCAGGTGGTCCAAATTTATATTGTGCGGTTATAGTTAAAAAAGTTGATGAAAAAACTAGAAGTAAAACATCAATAAATGATTTATTAAGAGACTAAATGCCAATTATCAATGAAATAAGTTTATCTAAAGATCTTATTAAATATCCTAGTATTACTCCTATTGATGCGGGTATAATGAAATTTTTAAGTAAAAAATTAAATTCTCTTGGTTTTAAATGTAAAATTTTAGAGTTTAAAAAGGGAAAAGGTAAACCAATAAAGAACCTTTATGCAAGAATAGGAAGTAAACAGCCCAACTTATGTTATGCGGGGCATACTGATGTCGTGCCTCCTGGTGATTATAATAGTTGGACGGTTAATCCTTTTAAGCCTCAAATAAAAAAAGGTCATTTGATAGGTAGAGGTGCAAATGATATGAAAAGTTCAATTGCATGTTTTGTATCTGCTGTAAGTATTTACTTAAAAAATAATAAAAAATTTAATGGATCAATAAGCCTGCTAATAACAGGTGATGAAGAGGGCTATGCTACGAATGGAACAAAAAAAGTAGTAGAATTTTTGAAAAAGAAAAAAGAAAAAATAAATTTCTGTATAGTTGGAGAGCCTACAAATCCAAAAAGATTAGGAGAAATGATAAAAATAGGAAGAAGAGGTAGTCTTACTGGTGAGCTTCAAATATTCGGTAGCCAAGGTCATGTTGCTTACCCTCAACTTTCGAACAATCCCATTAATACTTTGGTCAAGATTTGTTCAGAGTTAAAAAATAAGAAACTTGATAAGGGAAATAAAAACTTTCAACCATCTAACTTAGAATTTACAAGTATAAACGTGGATAATAAAGCTCATAATGTTATCCCAGCGACTGCAAAAACGCGTTTTAATATAAGGTATAATAATATTCAAACTTCCATCAAATTAAAAAAAAAAATTAATGCTATTATAAAAAAATTAGCAAAAAAGAATAAATGTAAATACAAAATTGATTATCTTGAAAGTGGAGAGTCTTTTTTGACTAAACCTGGTAGGGACATTCATCTTGCAAAAAAAATAATAAAAAAGGTAACTAAAATAAATCCTATTTTTTCTACAACAGGAGGTACATCTGATGCAAGATTTATAAAAAATATCGCTCCATGCCTAGAATTTGGATTAGTGAATAAAACAATGCATAAAGTAGATGAATGTGTGTCTCTCCGAGATTTAAAAAATTTAAAAAAAATTTATTTGAATTTTTTACAAGAGTATTTTAAGTGAAAACTGGTTTTATATCTTCTAGTAACTCTCTAGATCATGACACTGGGGAAGGACATCCTGAAAATAAGTTTAGAATACATTCAATTTTAGATAGGTTAAAAAAAAGAAATTTTAAGCAACTTGATTGGAGCAAACCAGGTAAATTTGATGAAATTTATTTAAAAAAAACACATGAAAGTAAATATGTTGAAAAAGTAAAAAAAAACTTTCCTTCCAAAGGGCAAACTTTTTTGGATGGCGACACCGTAATTTCCCCTGGGAGTAAATTAGCAACTTTGGATGCTGTATCATCAATAATTTCTGCAATTGATTTGGTAAATAATAAGAAATTAAAGAACGCTTTTTGTGCTGTTAGACCACCGGGTCACCATGCTGAATATGATAAGGCAATGGGTTTTTGTATATTTAATAATGTGGCAGTTGGTGCAAATTATTTAATTGAAAAATATAAATATAATCGTGTTGCAATTGTAGATTTTGATGTTCATCATGGAAACGGAACTCAAAATATTTTTTTTTCAAATAAAAAGGTTCTCTATTTATCTACACATCAATATCCTCATTTTCCAGGTACTGGCACACATTACGAGAAAGGAACCTACAATAATATTTTAAACATACCCTTACCGGCTGGAACTAATTCAGAAGAATTTCTTAATGCTTATGAAAATGTATTAAAAAAGTTAGATGAATTTAAACCAGAGTTCATTCTTCTTTCTGCAGGCTTTGATGCACATTACAGAGATCCGTTGTCAAATATTAATTTAAAATCATCTGACTATTACGAGATCACTAAAAGAACGCTGGTTTCGTCTAAAAAATATTGTGCAGGAAAAGTTGTTTCTATACTTGAAGGTGGATATGATTTAGAAGCATTAGCTGAAAGTACTGAGGAACACATTAAGGCTATGATAGAATTTAAGTTATGAGTCTAAAAAATCGTATTGATATAATATTACCAAACTATAATAGTTCAAAATATATTAATGAAACAATCAAATCTGTTTTGCATCAAACTTATAAAAATTGGAGACTTTTTATCATTGATGACGCATCTGATAAAAAAACACAAACTATATTAAAAAAGATAAAGTCAAAAAAAATAAAGATAATTTATCTTAAAAAAAATAGAGGTGCTGGTTATTGTAGAAATTTAGCTTTAAAAAAAGTTAATTCGGATTTTGTAGCATTCTTGGACTCTGATGATATATGGTCAAAAAATAAATTAAAAATTCAATTAAAATTTATGTTAGAAAATAATTATAAATTTTCTTATACAAAATACCAAACCTTTTACCATGGGACAAAAAAATTAAAAAAAATTAGAATTCCGCTAAAAATAAATTTTGAACAATTTGTCAAAAATACTTCAATCGCTACTAGCACGATGATGATAAGAAAAAAAATAGCAAAAAGTGTTAAATTCACAAACACGGATATTTGTGAAGATTATTTTTATAAGTGTGCGATACTAAAAAAAGTTAACATTGCTTATTGTTTAAAAAATTTCACGACAAAATATCGAATAAGAAATAATTCATTACAAAGTAATAAGTTAAAAAATTTTTATTGGATTTGGAAAATTAATAGTGAATTTAACAAGTTTAATTTTACAAAAAATTTTTTATCCTTATTTTCGATTTGCTTAAGTTCAATAAGAAGGTATGGTCTCAAATAACTAATAGTATACTTTTTTTAAATATAGCCCATGCGGTGGGGCTGGGGGTGCACATTTAGATCTTTGTTTAGATTTTACTACCTTCTCAAAATCTTTTAATGACCACTTTCCTTCACTTAAATATTTTAAACAGCCCACCATAGAACGAACTTGTTGTTGCAAAAAAGATTTTGAAGAAAAAAATATTTCAATTTTTAAATTTTTTTTCCTTACAAACGCTTTATCTAAAGTTCTTATTGGTGATTTTGCTGAGCAGGATGATGATCTAAATGTAGAAAAATCTTTATTCTTTTTTAAGATTAACAATCCTTGTTTCATCAAATCAATATTTAACTTTTTTTTTAAATGCCAGGCTTTTTTTTTCATTAAACTTAAAGGAGACTCTCGATTAATAATAATATATTTATAACTCCTTTTTCTTGCGCTAAATCGTGCATGAAAGTTTATTTTTTTTGTTTTAAAATTCAATATTGATATATTTTTTTTGGATAAAAAATGATTCATGGATCTCAAAAAAAGAACTTTATTTTTTATTTTGATATCGCTTTTAAAAGTTGCAGATTGCTCTAAAGCGTGAACTCCTGAATCAGTTCTTCCTGAACCATTAAGTCTAATTTTTTTTTTAAGTATTTTTTTAAGGATTTTTTCAATTTCTCCTTGGACGGACATTCCTTTTTTTTGGGTCTGCCAACCAACAAATTTCGTTCCATCATATTCAATTAATAATTGATAATTATTAATCATCTGAGTTTAGTGCCTTTAGATATAAAGTTCCCTGATAAAAACTCATTAATTTTTAAAACTTTTTTTCCCTCCTTTTGAATTTCAATTACTTCTAGAGCATTTTTTCCACAAGCTATTGTTAACTTTTCATTTAAAACCTCGCCTGGTTCGCCGCTCTTTTTTTGCACCTCTTTTGCTTTTAATAATTTAAACCTTGAATTTTTATATTCAAACCAAGCTCCAGGAAAAGGGTTTAATCCATTTATTTTTGCGATTATTTTATTTGCTGAATCCGACCAAATAATCCTGGCCTCTGATTTTTTAATCTTATTAGCATAGGATGCCTTTGAATTATCTTGATTTATGAATTTTGCTTTATTTTTAAAAATTAAATCTAAACATTTTACTATATTTTTGGCACCAAGTTTTGAAAGTTTTTCGCTTAACTCTTTGTAATTCATCTCATTATTTATTGAAGTTTTTATCTGTAACATATATGGGCCTGTATCTAATTTTTCTTGAATTTTCATAAAACTTACTCCTGTCTCTTTATCACAGTTCATTATTGATCTTTGTATAGGCGCAGCCCCCCTCCACCTAGGCAATAAAGAGGCGTGCAAGTTTATAAAACCAAATTTTGGTAGGTCTAAAAAAAATTTTGGTATTATTTTTCCATATGCCACTACTACTACAATATCCGGGTGAAGTGATTTTAAATATGAATATTCATTGTCATCAAGTTTAGTTGGTGTTCTTACATTTAAAGAGAGTTTTTGTGCTAGTTCCTCAATATCAGATATAACAAGTTTTTGACCTCGCTTTGCTTTTTGAGCGGGTTGCGAGTATACAGCAACTATTTTATCTGATGATTTATTTAGTTCATGTAAAATAGGAACTGCAAACTTTGGTGTTCCCATAAAAACTATATTTTTGGACATTAAATTTTTTAATTTAAACCACTACTCTTTCTAGCTCTTTTTTACTTTTTACAACTTTTTTAATAATGTTATCTTTTTTTAATTTTGACAAATAGTCAATAAATAGAATTCCGTTTAAGTGGTCTATTTCATGTTGAAGACAAGTTGACAAAAGACCTGTTGCCTCAATTTTTTTTTTATTTCCATTATAATCTAAGTATTTAACATTACATTTTTCAGCTCTTTCAATTTTAGCAAATTGATTGGGTATTGATAAACATCCCTCTTCATATGAAGATTTTTCTTCAGATTTCCAAATAATTTCTGGATTAATAAAATACATGGGATTTTTTTTCTCATCGTTTTTTGCTAAATCCATCACAACCACCCTTTTAGGAACACCTATTTGTATTGCAGCTAAACCTATACCTGGAGCATCGTACATAGTTTGTAACATATCGTCCATTAATTGCCTTAAGTCATTGTCTACGTCAACGACATTGCTAGATTTTTTCCTCAATATAGGGTCTGGTAAAGTAAGAATTTTTTTAATTGTCATATCAAATTATATTTATCTTAAACTCTTGAAGGTAAAGAGGAACTTATAACTGTATTTCTAAACTTTATCAAATTTGCCTGGTTTAATAAATTTGTTATAAAATATATAGTTTCTGGATCTAAGCTTTGTATTTCATCTTCTCCTATTATTTCAACAAATTTAAGACATAAAAGTCCTATTTCACCTTTTTTAAGAAGAGAACTTAGTGTGGCTGGAATATTATACTTTTTTGCTAAATCTTTATGTTTAATTTCTTTTGGAATATTAAATCCATCCTGTTCTAATGATTGTACAAGCAGCAAATCTTTAGCAGAAAAGAAATAATTCTTATTTCGCTTAATCTTTTTATAAACATTATTGAGATTTTTTTGAGTCTTATCTTTTGAAAAGTTTTTTTCAGTGAAATACTTTATAACTCTTGATTTGTGTAGAACTTTATCATTATACTTAATTCTTCCCAACTCATATTCTGTATCGGTAATAGTATTTTTTTTGATTAAACTTACGTAAGAGTCTGAAATGTTATCATCAATTTCTATTTCATTAAGTTTATCACTTAAAAATTTTCTGTAGACATTTGAAAGATTATCTTTTTTAAATAATTCTTTTAATAAAATTAAATTTTCTATCTTTTTTTCCTTTTTATCTGATAAAATGTATTTTTGATAAATCAAGGCTCTAGCATCTAAAGTATCTAAAGATTTATAAATATCTTCAGCATTTACCAAGGTATTGATATCGAATAAGAATTTTTTATATATTTCAAAAATTTTTTCCTTATCAAATGTATTTTCGCTTGCAGCTATCTCTAAATTTTTAATTCTATCTTTGTCTTCGACATCCTCAATTGAAATCAAATTTGCTGCATCTAAATATTCCCAGATAAATTTATTTGTTTTTTTGTTTGGTTCATATTTAAAATTTTCTACAGTTATGGAAGATAGATAAAAGTTTAAAAGATTATCATCTTTTACAATATTATCTTTTTTATCTGTCAAACCTAATAAATAACTTATTTTTCCATCAAAAAACTTATCTGAAAGATTTTGTTCTTTTAATAAATCATAAATCAACTGGGCTTCATTTTTTTTATTATCATATATCAAACAATAAATTTTAAATTTTTCTAAATAGGAGTCTTTTATTTCTTTGCTTATAAATTCTGAACTTTTACATCCTTCTTTAAGATTTGCTTTCGCGATATTTCTATCAACTAGATATTGTATTAATTCTTTTTTATATTCAAAGTTTTCATTTTTATTTAGAAACTCCTTTATAAGATCATCTTTTTTATTTTTAATTAACCATCCAAATTTTAATTTTAAAAATTCTTCTTTATTAATATTCTTTTCAGGTAAGTATGAATAAGTCATAATTAACTTTTCAAAAATTTCCTCTGCTGAACTTGATAGGTTTAGTTTTTCAATTCTTTCAAAAGTTTTTTTTATGTCATTTCCATCTGATTTTACCCACATATTTAAATTTAAATCTAAGTCCTCAGGATCGTAAATTCCATAAAGATCCTTTTCTTTTTGTGAAAATTCAAATTCTTCTGAGATTTCAATATTTGAGTCTACATTCTTCTTTTTGAAATTAATTTGATTTTTATTTTCCTCTTTTTTATTCTCACTTATTTTAAAATTATTCTCTGAATTTTCTTTTTTTTTCCAAATATCAACTGTATCCTCAGATTTTAATCGAGGACTCAAAATAATTATGAAAAAAAGAAATATAAAAAGAAATTTATTTAAGCTTAATAATTTCATTTGTGACGTCTTTTTGGATATCTTTTTTTGGTGAGGAAAAGTTAATTTTATCAAGAAAGAAAATTGCAGCGAGCAAAATTATCAACGCAATAAAAATCTTGATTAAAGTTCTTCCAATAGATTGTCCTATTGATTTTTCTCTTTGGAATTTAAGTTGCATAGTTTTTAAATATATTTAAACTCAATAAATAAGACAAATTTGTGATAAATCAAATTATAAATTAGGAAATTTTTTGAAAAAAAACCTTGTTTTAACTGGAATGATGGGTGTTGGTAAATCAACAATAGGCAGGATTCTGTCTAGAAAACTCAATATGAAATTTGCTGACATTGACAAGATTATAGAAAAAAGACAACTAAGATCAATCAAAAACATTTTCGAAACAAGAGGGGAAAAATATTTCAGAAAAATTGAAAAAAAAATAACACTTAAAATTTTAAAAAAAGAGAACATGGTAATAGCACTTGGCGGGGGTGCTTTTGTAAATAGCTCTATAAGGTCATCGGTATTGAATAAATGTGTTAGTTTTTGGCTTAATATTGATATTAAAAATTTGAAGGACCGATTCCGGAACTCTAAAAATAGACCTCTTTTAATTAGTGGAGATCTTGAAGAAAATTTAACAGAAATTTTAAAAAAAAGGGAAAAATTTTACAAATTGGCAAATTACACCATAAAGTGTAATAAATTGAACAAAGGTATGATAGTAAAAAAAATTATAGAATTATATGAAAATAAAGAAAATTAAAATTTCACAAAAGGGCTTTAAGTATTCTATCATGATTGGTAATGGAATAATAAATTCAACAAGATCTCAGATAAGAAAAGCTTGCCCTGAAGTAAAAAAGATTTGTTTAGTTGCGGACAAGAATATTCCTGTCGGATTAAGAGGAAAATTAAAAAAACAACTCACTAATTATGAGCTTCATGAAGTAATTTTAAATCCAAGTGAAAAGTTGAAATCATTTTCTAACGTATCAAAATTGACGGACAAACTTCTTTCGTTAAACTTCAATAGAACTGACTTAATCATTTCATTCGGCGGGGGTGTAATAGGAGATTATTCAGCTTTCGTAGCAAGTATTTTAAAAAGAGGAATAAATCTTATAAATATTCCTTCAACTCTTTTATCACAAGTTGATGCAGCTATTGGAGGTAAGACTGGAGTAAATTCAAAATTTGGAAAAAATTTATTAGGTACTTTTTATTTACCTAAAGCTGTAATAATTGATGTAAATTTGATTCAAAGTTTATCTCAAAGAGAGATGGTCACGGGTTTTGCTGAAATTTTAAAACATGCAATAATTTTTGATAAAAAGTTTTATAGCTGGTTGGATAAAAATTCTTTTAAATTGTTGAAGGATAGGAATATTAAATTTTTAAAAGAGGCTATATATAAAAGTTGTAAAATTAAACTATTTTTCGTGAATAATGATTTTAAAGAAAAAAATATGAGAATGAATTTAAATTTTGGTCACACTTTTGCGCATGCAATAGAATCAGCAAACAACTATTCATCTAGTATAAAACATGGAGAGGCTGTTCTAATAGGCATGGTTATGGCTACCAAGCTTTCAAAAATTTTAAAAGTAACAACAGAAAAAACCTTAAATAGAATTTTAAATTTTTACGATAAATACCATTTAAATTATGATCTGAAGAAAGTTTTAAATAAAAAAAAATTTAGTAAAATTATAAAATTCATGAGTTCAGATAAAAAAAATAAAGGGAGGAAGATTAATTTCGTACTTCTTAAACAAATAGGAAAAACTGCCGAACCAGGTAATTATAAATATTCTCCAGAATTTATAAAAAGAAACTTTAATAAACTTATATAATTTTTATTTCTAAAGCATGAATCTTTTCTTTAAGTTCAGGCTTTAAAATGTGAAAAATTTCTCTTTGAGCCGATATTCTATTTTTCTTTTTTAAATAGTTAGATTTAATTTGTAAACTTAAATGAAACTTTGATTTACTATAAAATTTATGACCTGCATGTTTAGAGGAATTATCAATTATTTTTATTTCTTCTAAAGATATGTTTTTCTTTATTTTATTCTCTATATGTTTTAAAAACTCAGACATAAATATAATCTAACAAAAAATAATATATTTAAAATGAAAATAATTTGTGACTGGGAGATGTGTGATAAAGAAGGTGTTTATAAAGCACCAATTGAAAGAGATAATAGTAAAAAATATCGATTGCTCTGTTTAGATCATATAAAAATTTTTAATAAAAAGTGGAATTATTTTGAAAATATGACCGATGAACAAATAGAGTATTTTGTAAAATCTGATATTACTTGGCACAAATCTACAAAAAGTTTTGGATCTTCAGAGAATTTTTTTAATATATTATGGAATAATGCCTTAGAAGATAAGTTAAATATTTTTAATTCTAAAAATTTTAAAGATTTTAAAAAAGCAAAAATTTCTAACACGGATAAAGACGCTTTTGATATTATGGATCTAAAATATGACGTTAAATGGGAAGAAATTCAAAAGAGATTTAAAACTCTTGTAAAGAAGTACCATCCTGATAAAAATCAGGGTAATAAAAAATTTGAAAATAAATTAAAACAAATTACATTGGCATATAGTCAACTTAAGAAAACTATGGGGAAAAAATAATGAGTAATTTTTCAGCAAATAATAAGCCAGATATTAAAATTTCTGTAAAGCAAACTTTTGGTATTAATTCGGATATGGAGATAGATGCTTTTTCTGAACAGAATGAACTTGTTCCAAAAATAGATCAGAATTATAAATTTGATAGAGATACAACACTTGCGATTTTATCTGGGTTTGCATTTAATAAAAGAGTATTAATACAAGGCTATCACGGAACTGGTAAATCTACGCATATCGAACAAGTTGCTGCAAGACTTAACTGGCCATGTGTTAGAGTAAATTTGGACAGTCATATTAGTAGAATCGATTTAGTTGGAAAAGATGCAATTATTCTTAAGGAAGGTAAACAGGTCACTGAATTTAAAGAAGGTATTCTTCCTTGGTCAATTCAAAATCCAATAGCTTTAGTATTTGATGAATACGATGCAGGAAGGCCCGATGTTATGTTTGTAATACAAAGAATTTTGGAAAGTGAGGGTAATTTTACCTTGCTTGATACAAACAAGGTTCTTAACCAGAATAAATATTTTAGGATGTTCGCCACAACTAATACAATTGGTCTAGGAGATACAACTGGACTATATCACGGCACACAACAAATCAATCAAGGTCAAATGGATAGATGGAATATTGTTACCACACTAAATTATTTACCTTTTGAAAAAGAATTTGAAATAATTTTGGCAAAAAATAAAAACTTCAACAATAAAGAGGGTAAAGAAAAACTTACGAATATGATTAAAGTTGCAGACCTTACGAGAAAAGGTTTTATAAATGGAGATATCTCAACGGTCATGAGTCCAAGAACAGTTTTGCATTGGGCTGAAAATACTAATATTTTTAAAGATCAAGGCTACGCTTTTAGAGTAACATTTTTGAATAAATGTGATGAATTAGAAAAAAAAATTATCTCGGAATATTACCAGAGATGTTTTGGGGTAGACTTGCCTGAGTCTTCTATTAACGTAAGCATCTCTTAAAATGGACAAAAAAGAGGATTTATTAAGTAATTTTAAAGCCGCAATAGTTTCTACTGTTAGATCAATATCTAGAATTGAAAACGTCAACGTCAACTTTGGAAAAGGTAGAGGAAAAGATAGTAAATTGTCGGTTAATTTACCAGAAGTAACAGAATTAAAAAAAATTAATTTTATGAATACAAGAGCACAAGCTGACTCTAGTGCTCTTAAACTAAAGTATAGTGATAAAAAAATTTTTGAAAAATTCATGCCAGAAGGAAATGTCTCGAAAAAACTTTACGAATTAGCTGAAAAAATTAGGTACGAAAAATTAGGATCAATTGAATTTGAAGGTGTTAAAAAAAATTTGGATAATTATTACTCAAATAAATTAAAAGAAATTAAGGGTAAAGAAACTGAGAAAAATATTTCAAATGCATTTGAAAATTATTTAAGATCTTACTTTACAAAAAGTGATACAAAAAATTTTGATAGTCAATTTAAACCTTTTAAAAAAGAGCTTGATAAAAATTTAAAAAAAGAAATCACCACATTAAAAAAGATTATAGGAGACCAAAAAAAATTTAACTCAACAATTTCAAAAATTATTTCAACAATGAATATTGAGGAAAATATTGAACCGAATGAAAACCAAAGGGATGAGCTTAAACAAAAAGACTCCCCTCAAAATTCAGAGAAAGAAGATCAAAAAGATAAAAGTGAAGAAAATGATGAGATGGCAATAGACGCTTTGTCTCCTGATCTGGATGAATTTGCAAAAGATTCTGATAATGACGATCAAATAATTGAACTAGAGCAAGAGGCGGACTCACCTAGTCAAAGAAATAGGTCAAAAAAAACTATTAATGATAAAAAATACAAAGCATACACGGAAGAATTTGATGAAATTGTAAAAGCTGAGGATCTTGAGTCTGAAGAAGAGTTAAATAGATTAAGACAAAACTTAGATCAGCAATTATTGCAACTAAAAAGCTTTATTGCAAAATTGGCAAATAAACTTCAAAGAAAACTTCTAGCTAAACAAAATAGATCTTGGGAATTTGATTTAGAAGAGGGTTTACTGGATAATTCTAAGCTGGCAAGAGTAATAATTGATCCTTTCAATTCGTTATCGTTTAAAAAAGAGAAGGACATGGAGTTCAAAGATACTTTGGTTACTATCTTAATTGATAACTCGGGATCAATGAGAGGAAAACCGATTTCTGTAGCTGCAATCTGTGCTGATATATTGTCAAGAACTTTGGAGAGATGTTCAGTAAAAGTTGAAATTTTAGGTTTTACTACAAAACATTGGAAAGGAGGGTCTTGCAGGGAAAAATGGATGTCAAATGATAAGCCAACTTCACCTGGAAGATTAAATGATTTAAGACACATAATTTATAAGTCTGCAGATACGCCATGGCGCCAGTCAAAAAAGAATATGGGTTTGATGCTTAAAGAAGGTTTACTAAAAGAAAATATTGATGGTGAGGCTCTTATCTGGGCTTTCAAAAAAATGGTCCAGAGGAAAGAGGAAAGGAAAATTTTAATGGTAATTTCTGATGGAGCACCAGTAGATGACTCAACTCTATCTTCAAACTCTAGCGATTATTTAGAAAAAAATTTAAAAAAAGTGGTTAATTGGATTGAGAGTAATTCAAAAATAGAATTATTGGCAATCGGTATTGGTCACGATGTAAGTAGATATTACAAGAGAGCGGTTAAGATTGTAGATGTTCAGGATTTGGGTGATGTGATGATAAATCAATTATCCGATCTGTTTACTAATAAAAAAAAACTTAATTAAATTTTATAATAAGATTCTTTATTTGAAAAATCTTTAATCTTATTTATAAATAATCTAAACGGAATAAGCATTATTAGAGCAATTAATAATTTTACCAAAAAATCTCCAATAGCTAAGGTCACCCAAGGGACACCTGTATTATAGAACGAAATTGTAAAAAATAAAAATGTATCTATTAATGATCCTAAAAGTGAGGAGTATAAAGGAGCGATAAACCACTTAACATTTTTTCTCAATCTATCAAAAATACTTATGTCTAAGTTTTGTGCTATAAAAAAAGCTATCCCAGATCCAAAGGCAATTCTGATTGAAATTATATCATCAAAATTTGTTGAAATAATTAATGTTAGCAAAACTCCGATGATGAAACCAAAATAAACAATTTTTCTTGCTACAAACTTTCCATAAGCTCTATTACAAAGATCAGTTATTAAGAAAGTAATTGGATAACTAAAAGCACCATATGTTAATATTTCCTCTAATCCAAAATGATGAATAGGAAATTGTACTAAAAAGTTTGATGAAATTACAACTAGCCCCATCGCCAATGACAAGTAAACAAAAAGACTTAAATTCTTAAGCATTTAGTTTTTTCCAGCTAAAGAAATTTTTAATTTTTTTACTCTTTTTGATAGGTGTTTATTTTTTGCTGTTTTTAAAAATTTATCTAGTCCACCTTTAAAATCGACAGTTCTTAATGCAGCATTTGAAACTAAAAGTCTTATATTTTTATCTAGTTTTTCACTTTTAAACGAGACTTTCTTTAAATTTGGTAAAAATCTTCTTTTTGTCTTATTGTTAGAATGACTAACATTGTGACCTTTGAGAGGTGACTTTCCTGTAAGTTCGCATCTTTTAGACATGATTAATTTTGTTTATATAAGACTTTAAACTTTTGTGGTCAAGTATTTAATCCTACAGCATCACTAACATTTTTAATGTTTTCTCTCTTTAGTATTGAAATCAATTCATTTTTTATGTCTCTTGCAATAGTTGGTCCTCTAAATATCATACCCGTATAAAGTTGTATGGCAGAAGCGCCTGCGCTTATTTTTTCAAAAGCTGACTCACCGGAGTCAACTCCACCGACGCCAATAATAGTAATTTTTTTATTAGTGCCTTTGTAAAATTCTTTAATCATTTTTGTTGATACATGCTTTAGAGGTTGTCCTGATAAACCGCCCTCTTCAGATTTTTTTGTGTCTTTAAGTTCTTCTCTATTTTCTATAGTTGTATTTGAAATTATCAGTCCATTAATATTAAATTTTTTTGCAAGTTCTATTATTTGGCTTACATCCTTATAATCAATATCTGGGGAAATTTTTAAACAAATAGGTTTTGGAATTTTCAGTTTAAAAATTTTATTTAGCAAAAAATCTAAAGATTTTTTTTCATGAAAATCTCTTAATCCCACTGTATTTGGTGACGATATATTTATTGTTAAATAATTTGCAAATTTATGTATTTTAGATAAACACTCTACAAAATCATCGGACTTATCTTTTGTATCACTATTCGGCCCGATATTTATTCCTAGCATTTCTTTTGGTGGATTTTTTGAAATTCTTTTAATAATTAAATCTAGACCATGGTTATTGAAGCCAAGTCTATTAATTAATGCCTTATCTTTCTCGAGCCTAAATACTCTTGGTTTTGGGTTACCTAATTGGCGCCTAGGCGTAATTGTTCCGACTTCTACAAAACCAAATCCCAATTTAAAAAATGAATTATATACCTCTGCGCTTTTATCAAATCCTGCAGCAAGACCAATGGGATTTCGGATTTTCTGACCAAACACTTTGGTTTCTAATTTATCTTCATCCTTTATTTGAAAAATATTATTCGGAATTAAATTTAATTTTAAAGACTTAATTGCTAAATCGTGAGCCATTTCTGGGTCTAGATTAAATATGAAAGGTCTAATTATTGAAAACATTTTCTATTTTATTTTTTTTTCTAATAAATCTATTGTTTCTTTTATTCCAAAAAAGCTTATGAAAAAACCTATCCTTGGACCATCAACATCTCCAAAAAGAACTTGATAAATTAATTTAAACCAGTCTCTAAGGTTTTTTTCATATCCATTTTTTTTTCCTGTTGAATATACCATAGTTTGAATTTCTTCCGGTTTATCTTTTTGGGAAAGTTTACTTAAATTATCAATTAGATCTTTTAAAGCTTTTTTTTCTTGAGCGTTTGGTTTTTTGAATTTTTTGTTTGGTTCCACTTTATCTTTAAAATAGTTAATGGCATAATCTGTCAATCTATCCAAAATTGGAAAGTTTTGAGGATTAATTTCTTTATGAAATCTATTAATAAACTTCCAGAGTATCTCTTTATTTTCCGCGTTACTCGATCCAACTAAATTTAAAAGCATAGAAAATGGCATTACGATTTTTTCATTCGGAGGTTTCCCGTTATGAACGTGCCACACTGGATTTAATATTTGGTCTTTTTTTTCTTGATTTGGGAATTTGTCTATTAATTCCAAATACTCATCAACTGTTTTAGGAACAACTTCAGAGTAGAGTTTTTTTGCTCTTTTTGGATTTGGATACATATATAATGAGAGACTTTCTGGTGATGCATATCTTAACCACTGTTCAATGGAAATGCCATTACCTTTTGACTTTGATATTTTTTCACCTTTTTCATCAAGAAATAATTCATAAGCAAACCCATTAGGAGGTTTTTTCCCAAGAGTTTTACAAATTTTATTTGATAATATGGCGCTTTCGGTAAGATCTTTTCCATACATTTCAAAATCGACATTAAAAGTAAACCATCTCATTGCCCAATCTACTTTCCACTGAAGTTTACAGTTCCCATTTATGATGTCTATAGGTAATTTTTTTCCATGATTATTAAAAATTACTTTTCCATTTTTTTTATCTATTTCACTTATAGGTATCTCTAAAACTTTTCCAGTGTCAGGACAAATTGGCAGAAATGGAGAGTAAGTTTTTTTCCTTATATCTCCAAGAGTGGGTAGAATAATGTTCATTATATCTTCATACTTCTCTAACACTCTTAATAATGCATCATTAAAAATTCCCTTTTTGTAGTTTTCTGTTGAACTTTTAAAATTAAAATTAAATTCAAATTTTTTTAAAAACATTTTAAGCATTTCATTATTGTGTTCACCGAAACTTTTGTATTTTCCAAAGGGATCTGGAATGCTTGTAAGAGGTTTTCCTAAATTTTTTTCCAAAATTTTTGAATTGGGAATATTATCAGGCACTTTTCTTAAACCATCCATATCGTCAGAAAACGTGATTAAATCTGTATCGATTTTTTCAATATAATTAAGTGCATTGATCATCATTGAAGTCCTTGCGACTTCACCAAAGGTTCCAATGTGTGGGAGGCCACTTGGTCCATAGCCAGTTTCAAAGACAATTTTATCCTTTTTTTTTATTATTTCTTTTCTATCTTTTAAGAGTTTTCTAACCTCTACAAAAGGCCAGGAAGATGTAGATTGAATTAGATTTTTATCAAACATAAAAAATTATTAATTTTTTATATATAATATACGTTTTAATTCAACTTATTAAGTTGAATTTTATACCCATTTAAATAATCTCGATTTAATGACTACAAATAAAACTGTTTTTTTTATAATCGGAGTCCTCCTAGTAGTGTTGGGTATTTTTATGCTTGGGCCTTACATAGCACAGATTATTTATAAAGAGGAAAGTCATAGTTTTTTATCTTCTTCCTTTGTAACAATTTTTATAGGAATTCTTTTTATACTTATAAATTTAGATAGAGATTCAATTTTAAATCTACAACAAACGTTTCTTTTTTCCTCAATGGCTTGGACATCAGTAGCATTATTTGGTTGCTTGCCATTTTTATTTTCTAATTTGGAGTTATCTTTTAGTGATTCTTTTTTTGAGAGTATGTCAGGTATAACTACAACAGGATCAACTGTGATTTCAAACTTAGATAATGCGCCAAAAAGTATTTTGTTATGGAGAGCTCTTATGCAATGGCTAGGAGGAATAGGAATAATAGTAATGGCCATAACTGTTTTACCTCTTTTAAAAGTTGGGGGAATGCAATTATTTAAAATGGAAAGTTCAGATAGCACTGAAAAAATTTTACCAAGAACTATAGAGGTAGCTAAGATTATAATATTAACTTATCTTATTCTTACATCCTTGTGTGCAATATCTTATTGGTTCTTTGGTATGAACATTTTTGATAGCGTAACCCACTCCTTCACTACAATAGCTACTGGAGGATTTTCCACGCATGATGAGTCCATAGGTTTTTTTAACAGCACGAACATAGAAAATGTTGCTACTATTTTTATAATTTTAGGGAGTGTACCTTTTATTTCCTATCTTAAATTTTTGAAAGGTAATAAAAAAGTCTTTTTTCAAGATGTGCAAATAAAAGGTATGATTTATATTTTATTAATCTCAGTTTTAATAATGTTTTTTTATTTATTTCTTATAAGTCACGAAAGTACAATAATCGAAAAACTTAGAATATCCTCATTCAATGTTGTTTCGATACTCTCAGGTACTGGTTACGTTACAGATGATTTTGGACTTTGGGGTGAATTTTCTTTAATATTTTTTTTATTTTTAATGTTTATAGGTGGATGTGCAGGATCAACTACATGCGGCATAAAGATTTTTAGAGTTCAAATTCTTTTTATATTTTTGAGAGATCAGCTAAAGAAATTAATCCATCCAAATAGTATAGTAGTAACAAAATATAACAATCAAAAAATTTCAGATGATTTCATAAATTCAGTAATAATTTTTATTTTCTCTTACTTGTTTCTATTTTTAATTTTATCAATATTTTTATCTATTTCTGGTATGGATTTTCTGTCTGCAGTTTCTGGAGCAGCAACTTCTATTTCTAATGTTGGTCCAGGGCTTGGTGAAATGATTGGGCCCAACGGAAATTTCAAAGAAGTTTCCGATTTATCTAAATGGTTACTCTCATTCGGGATGCTTTTAGGAAGATTAGAGCTTTTCGCAGTTCTTGTTTTACTTTTCCCTTCATACTGGAAAAATTAAATATTATGCAATTAGAAAAAAAACAATCATTATCAGAAACTTTTAAAGTTTATTTTGATAAAAGAATGTTCAAAATTTTACTGTTAGGTTCAATTAGTGGTTTTCCCTGGGTTATCATTGGAAGTAGTTTAAGTCTATGGTTAAAGGAAGATGGTCTTAGTAGAAGCACCATCGGATGGGCAGGATTAATATTTGCTGTATATGCATTTAATTATTTATGGGCTCCAATAATTGACAGAGTGAAAATTCCATTTTTAACAAAAAAAGTAGGTCATAGACGTGGATGGATCATTAGTATGCAAACTATAATCTTATTAAGTTTAGTTTGTTGGAGTTTTATAAATCCTACTACAAATTTAGCACTAGTAATTAGTATAGGATTAATAATTGCTGTAGCATCTGCTACGCAAGATATTACAGTTGATGCCTTAAGGATTGAACAAATTGGTGAAAACGAGGGGAAGTCAATGCAAGCCGGTGCAGCTATGGCAGTAGTTGGTTGGTGGACTGGTTATAAATTAGGAGGAGTGGTTGCACTTAATACAGCTGAATATTTTCAACAAGCTGGTTACCAAGACTATTGGCAAATTACATTTTTAGTTTTAGGAATATTAATCATAGGATGCAACATAGGTTTATTATTTATAAATGAACCTCAACCAATCGACAGGGAAGAAAATCAAAGACAAACTGATAAAATGATTCAAAGTAAGTTAGGAAATTTAAATTTAATGACTAAAATTGTTGCATGGTTAACTGGAACAATTGTGGGACCAATTATAAGTTTTTTCAAAAAAAATGGTTTTAATATTGCCTTAGCAATTTTAGGCTTTGTATTCCTTTTCAAAATTGGTGAAGCTTTCTTGGGTAGAATGTCAGTGATTTTTTATAAAGAAATTGGTTTCACAAAAACTGACATAGCACTTTATTCCAAAGGACTTGGTTGGGTAACAACAGTTATTTTTACCTTGTTAGGTGGACTTTTTGCGATACGTTCCGGGGTAATTAAAGCAATGTTTATATCTGGAATATTGATGGCTTCAACTAACCTGTTATTTTCATTACTAGCTTGGTCGGGTAAGTCTGAATTATTATTTGCTGTAGCTGTGATTTTTGACGATATGGCTGCAGCATTTGCAACAGTCGCATTCGTTGCTTTTATTTCAATGCTTGTTGATAGAACCTATACAGCCACGCAATATGCTCTTCTTGCGTCAATAGGAACAGCTGGGAGAACTACTCTTGCGGCCTCTTCTGGTGCCTTAGTTGATTGGTTGAATGGGGACTGGGGTATATTTTTTATTATAACTGCAGTGATGGTAGTGCCGTCTCTTATATTTCTATATGTGATTAAAGATAAGCTGAAACTTAATGACTAAATATTTTACAAACAATTTTGCCCTAATTAATCTTCATAAAAAACCCTCGGTAAAATCTGAGGTTGTAACACAGATGCTGTTTGGCGATAGTTTTTTAGTTTTAAAAAAAACTAAAAATTGGCTCAAAGTGAAAATTAAAGAGGATAGTTATAAAGGATATTTGCAAAAAAAAAACTTTTCAAAATTTTTAAAGCCCACTCATAAAATAAATGTTTTAAAAGCAAATATTTATAAATTCCCCTATAGGAAAAAAAAATTAAATGAGTTGTCTTTCGGATCCAAAATAAAAGTTATAGATAAGAAAGCTAAATTTTTAAAATTCTCAGAAGGGTGGATATATAGTGGAGATGTAAAGCCTGTTTCATTTAAAGAAAAAAATTTTTTTAAAAAAATTAAAGTTTTTAAAAATATTAAATATAAATGGGGAGGAAAATCTTTCAAGGGGATTGACTGTTCAGCTTTAATACAAATTTTTTTAAATTTTAATAACAAATTTTGTCCGAGAGATGCCAAAGATCAGATAAGGTATTTTAAAAAAAATGTTATTTTCAAAAATATTAAAAAAAATGATATTATTTTTTGGAAAGGTCATGTTGCTTTGGCTGTTTCAAAAAAAAATCTCATCCATGCTTATGGCCCAATGAAAAAAACGGTAATTATGGATATTAATCAAACAATAAGGAGAATAGAACGAACTGCAAAATTAAAGGTGATAGGAATAAAAAGGTTATAAGTGGTAAGGGCAGCTTCAGTCTCCCTCTGCTACCCTTAAAAATAATTTAAGTGATTCTCTTGATTTAATTAAGACTCTTTTTGGTTGTATGTGGATATGATATTTTTAAGATGGCGGAGAGAGAGGGATTCGAACCCTCGAAACGGTTTCCCGTTTACACGCTTTCCAAGCGTGCGCCTTCAACCACTCGGCCACCTCTCCTTAGCTTTCTTTGTTAATTTTTAAAACTCCTATGAAAGCTTCTTGAGGTATCTCTACTTTTCCAAATTGTTTTGCTCTAGCTTTACCTCTTTTTTGCTTTTCAAGAAGTTTTCTTTTTCTATCAGTGGCCCCTCCGCCGTGAATTTTAGTTAAAACATCTTTTTTAAATCCTTTTATAGACTCCCTTGCAACTATCTTGCCCCCTATTGCAGCTTGAACCGGTATCATAAAATTATGTCTTGGTATCAAGTCCTTTAGTTTTTCACAAACTTGTCTTCCTGTTTTTTGTGCGAAATCTCTATGTATAATCATAGCTAATGCGTCAACTGACTCTGAATTTACTAAAATGCCAAGTTTTACTAAATCACCTTCTCTATAACTTGAAATTTCATAATCAAAGCTTGCATAACCACTTGAGACAGACTTAAGTCTGTCATTAAAATCAAATACAACCTCATTTAAAGGTAGATCATATGAAAGTACCGCTCTTTTACCTGAATAACTTAAGTTGGTTTGGATTCCCCTTTTGTCCTGACAAATTTTTATAATTGAACCAAGATATTCATCAGGGGTGATTATTGTTGATTTAATCCATGGTTCCTCGATTTTAGTTATTTGAGAGGGATCTGGCATGTTAGATGGGTTTTGTAAATCAATTATTTCTCCTTTAATTTTGTGAACTTTATAAATCACTCCTGGTGTTGTTGTGATAAGATTAACGTCAAACTCTCTTTCAAGTCGTTCTGTAATAATTTCAAGATGGAGTAAACCTAAAAAACCACATCTAAAACCTAAACCTAAAGCACTAGAGGACTCTGGTTCAAAAGAAAAACTCGAGTCATTTAATTTTAATTTGGCTAATCCATCTTTTAATTTTTGATACTCTGAGCTGTCTACAGGAAATAATCCACAAAATACAACTGGTTTGCTTGGTTTAAATCCTGTTAGCGGTTTTTGAATAGGATTGGTTGCATCGCATATTGTGTCACCTACCTTTGTCTCAGATAGCGATTTAATCCCGGTTATTATAAAACCTATTTCTCCTGAACAAAGCTCACTTACATCTTTAGGTTTTGGGGTAAAAACACCAACTTTCTCTATCACATAATCTCGGTTATTCGACATAAGTTTAACCTTCATGTTTTTTTTTATTTTTCCATTTATTACTCTTACTAAAATGACGACTCCTAAATAGCTGTCATACCAACTATCTATAAGTAAAGATTTAAGTTTTTCATTTTCTAACCCTTTTGGAGGTGGTAAATTATTCACTATTGCCTCTAGTATATTCTCTATTCCCTCTCCTGTTTTACCTGAGCATGAAATAGCATTAGAAGTGTCGATGCCTACTACATCCTCTATTTCTTTTTTAGTTTTTTCAATATCTGAAGCAGGTAAGTCTATCTTATTTAATACAGGGATTACCTCATGGTTTATTTCTAAAGCCTGATATACATTTGCAAGTGTTTGTGCCTCTACTCCTTGAGTGCTGTCTACAATTAGTAGTGAACCCTCACACGCTGAAAGTGATCTGCTTACCTCATATCCGAAATCTACATGACCAGGTGTATCAATGATATTAAGCACATATTCATTCCCATCTTTGGCTTTATAATTTAGCTTAACTGTTTGAGCTTTAATTGTAATCCCTCTTTCTCTTTCAATATCCATTGAGTCAAGAACTTGAGTTTTCATCTCTCGATCAGTCAAGCCCCCACATTTCTGAATTACTCTATCAGCTATAGTTGACTTTCCGTGGTCAATATGCGCAATTATTGAAAAATTACGAATTCTATTTATCTCTGACATTATGATCTTATTGTTCCACCTGTTTTTTCTTTAACCTCTGTAATGATCTTTTGACTTATTTGATTCAAATCTTTATCTGATAAGGTTTTTTCATTTGATTGAATCAAAACATTTACTGCGACTGATTTTTTTTCATTAGGAAGATTTCCACCTTCGAAAACATCAAATATGCTTACCGACTTAATATTCACATCTAAACTTTTAATCAAATCAATTAATTTACCTACTTCGTACTCTCTATTTATAACAAAAGCGTAATCTCGTTCTGAACCTTGAAAATCTGAAACACTATATTTTTCTTTAAGAGTTCTTAATTTTTTATGAGGCTCACTTATGTTTTTATTAAATATCTCAAAACCATAAATATTTTTTTCTTTAAAATCTAATTTAGAAATTATTGAGGGGTGTATTTCACCAAAAAAAGCTAAAGTCGGGCCGTCAATTTTTTTATAATTTACTGATCCAGACCTTCCAGGGTGATAACAAGACTTTGAATTAGAACTTACTTTTAAATCATTCTCTTTTAAACCTAGTTCCAATAAGGTTTTTATAACATCGCTTTTAACATCAAATACATCTACTTTTCTAGTTTTTTCAGACCAACTTTTTTTAAACATTTCTCCTGACTTTATTCCTCCAATAACAACTTCTTGTTCACCTGGTTTTTTTCCAAAAAAAATTGGGCCAATTTCAAAAATTGAAATATCTTTGAACCCTCTATCTTGGTTTTTTTTTAGGTAAAATAATAAGTTTGAATAAATTGATCGCCTTAAAACACTTAAATCATTGGAAATTGGATTAAAAATTTCGATAGATTTTTTCCCAGATAATAGCTCATCAATTTTTTTATCGGTAAATGACCATGTAACTGCCTCTAAGTAACCTTTATTAGAAATAGCTCTTTGTGAAAGATGAAATATTTTTTGTCTATAGTCTAGAGTATCATTGCTTCTGATTTTTTTTGGTTCTATTGTCTCAATCTTATCGAATCCTTTGATTCTGATTAATTCTTCTATTAAATCAATATCTTGTGTAATGTCTGGCCTCCAGGTCGGTATCTGAACTTTAATATTTCTTTTTCCAAGTTTAAGTGAAAAACCAAGGGAAGATAAAATTTTTTTTATTTCTCCTGGTGTTATATTGAAACCTATAATTGTTTTAAATTTTTCAGTGTTAAGGTCAATTGTTTTTGGCTTATAGTCTTTTTTACCAGATATTTGAAATTTGCTCGCCTGTCCGCCACAAATTTTTATTATTAAATCTGTTGCAACCTTGAGACCTTGTATTACAGATTGAGGATCTATACCTCTTTCAAATCTATATTTAGCGTCAGTATCTAGGTTTAAGGTTTTTGAAGTTTTTCTTATCGAGGAAGGTAAAAAATAGGCAGACTCCAGAAGTATATTTTTGGTATTTATTTCAGTTCCAGACCTGGTACCACCTATAATTCCTCCTAATCCCAAAACGCCACTTTTGTCTGCTATAACGCACATGTCTTTTTTGAGAACATATTTTTTTTCATCTAAAGCTTTAAATGTTTCACCTTCTTTTGAATTTCTTACAATTATCTCTCTATCAATTTTGTCTGCA
This sequence comes from uncultured Pelagibacteraceae bacterium, assembly GCA_902582345.1. Lineage (GTDB taxonomy): Bacteria > Pseudomonadota > Alphaproteobacteria > Pelagibacterales > Pelagibacteraceae > Pelagilacustribacter. The sequence goes on from CACHRU010000002.1 coordinate 141,652, forward strand.
TCATAAGCGTGTAAAGGTCTATTTAAATCAAACATTACATAATTTGTTATGTCTACAATAGCTGAAATTGGTTTTAAACCGAGAGAAATAATCTTCTCTTTTAACCATTGAGGACTCTCTTTATTTTTAATATTTGATATTAGGCAGGTTCCAAACGCAACACATCCTTGGTTCTTATCTTTTAATATTGATACTTTTATTTTTTGCTTTTTGTTTTGATTAATTTTTTTATTTTTAATTTGGATAAGTTTTCCCATTCCAGCAGCTGCGAGATCTCTAGCAATACCTCTTACACCAAGACAATCAGGTCTATTCGGTGTAACTGAAATATCTATTGATTTTTCTGTTTTATTCTTAAAAAAGCTTTTTCCTATTTGATCAGATTTATTTTTTAATTCTATGATGCCTGCACTTTCCTCTGATAAATTAAGCTCACTCTCAGAGCATAACATGCCTTTTGACTCCACTCCTCTAATTTTTACAATCTTTAGCTTCATCTTATTTTTGGGTATGACAGCACCCGGTGGTGCATACACTGTTACTAATCCTGTTCTTGCATTACCGGCTCCACAAACAACTTTTACGATTTCATCTCCTCCAATATTTACATCACAAATTTTTAATTTATCTGCATTTGGATGTTCTTCAGCTTTTAAAATTTTTGCTATTTTGAAATTTGTTTGCTCACTAGAGTTTTCATTTACAGCCTCTACCTCGAGACCAATGTTTGTTAATTTTTCTACCACCTGATTTATATTAGCTTTTGTATTAAGGTGATTTTTCAACCAAGATAAAGTTAAAATCATCTACTCAAACCTCTATAATTAGTAGGGACATCCAAAGGATCAAAACCATAATGGTTCAACCATCTGTAATCAGTTTCAAAAAAAGCTCTTAGATCATTTATTCCATATTTCAACATAGCTAAACGATCAATGCCAATACCAAAAGCGAATCCTTGAAATTTTTTAGCATCAACTTTTGTATTTTTTAGAACATTGGGATGAACCATCCCACATCCTAAAATTTCTAACCACTTATCACCTTCTCCAATGACAATTTTTCCATCTTTAAGCCTATAACCAATATCAACTTCAGCAGATGGTTCTGTAAATGGGAAATGACTAGGTCTAAATCTCATTTTAATATTTTTAACTTCAAAAAACTCTTTTATAAAATAATTTAAACAACCCTTTAAATGACCCATGTTTATACCTTTATCTATATGCAAGCCTTCTAATTGATGAAACATCGGGGCATGTGTTTGGTCACTATCACATCTATAAGTTCTTCCTGGTACTATAATTTTAAAAGGCGGTTTTCCTTTCATCATTGTTCTGATCTGTACTGGCGAAGTATGAGTTCTTAATAAGGTTTTCTTTTTTTCATCTAAGTAAAATGTATCGTGCATATCTCTTGCGGGATGATCTTCTGGTGTATTGAGTGCTGTAAAATTATTATATTCGGACTCGACATCTGGACCTTCAACTACTGAAAAACCGATTTCAGAAAATATTGAAGAAATTTCATCAATTACTTGGGAAACAGGATGAATTTTTCCGTTAGATCTTGATCGAATTGGTAAAGTAACATCAATTTTTTCTCCTTTTAATTTCTCATTAATGATTAAATCTTCAAATTCTTTAAACTTATTCTCAATTTTTTCAGTTACAAAATCTTTTAAATTGTTTAAATCATTTGCAAAAATTTTTTTTTCATTTTCATTCAATGATCCCATTTTTTTAAATTGTGTTGAAATAAGACCGTTTTTTCCAAAAAATTCTGTCTTCAAAATTTGTAGATCTTCTTTTGAAGATATATCTCTAAATTTTTCCTCAAAATTTAATTGTATTTGTTTAATTTCACTCATGAATTTGATTCTTTTAATTTATATAGAATAAATCAAAGATTGGGATTAGTTAAGGGAGGATTGAACTTTTTTTACTATAGATTTAAAGACTTCTGGATTATTATAAGCTAATTCCGCTAATACTTTTCTATCTAATTTGATTTTTGACTTATTGAGTCCGTTTATAAATTTTGCATAAGTTAAACCCTCTGCCCTTACACCTGCGTTAATTCTTTGAATCCATAGTGATCTAAATTCTCTTTTTTTTGCTCTTCTGTCCCTGTAAGCATATTGCATAGCTTTTTCCATGGCTTGTCGAGCAACTCTAATAGTATTTTTTCTTCTACCGTATTGACCTTTAACAGCTTTTAAAACTTTTTTATGTTTAGCGTTTGTAATAACTCCTCTTTTTGTACGAGCCATCTTTTCTCCTAATAATTATTATAAGGCATATACGATTTAACAATTTTTGTATCTTGTTTTGACATTATCGTAGTACCTCTTTGTTTTCTTATTTGTGAATTAGTTCTTTTAATCATTCCATGCCTTTTACCAGCTTGGGGCATTTTAATTTTACCTTTTGCAGTAAATCTAAATCTTTTTTTTGCAGAGCTTTTTGTTTTTAATTTTGGCATAAATACACGGGCTTTATATAATTATTGAATAATCTTTACAAGAAAATATTGTGACGATTAGATTGGCTGAATCACCATAATCATTTGTTTACCTTCGAATTTCGGTGAAGTTTCGATTTTTCCAACATCTTTGGTATCGTTAATTATTCTATTCATTAATTCCTTTCCCAAGTCAACGTGTTGCATTTCTCTTCCTTTAAACCTTACTGTAAACTTGACTTTATCTTTTTTTGTAAGAAACTTTTTTGCATTTTTAATCTTAAAGTTATAATCATGGACATCAGTTCCAGGTCTCAGCTTAATTTCTTTTAAAGAAACTATTTTTTGTTTTTTCTTTGCTAAATTTGCTTTTTTTTGTAAATCATATTTATATTTTCCCATATCCATAATTTTACATACAGGTGGATTAGCGTTTGGAGAAACCTCTATTAAATCTAATCCTTCTGATTTTGCAATTTCAATTGCTTTATTTAATGGGTATGTTCCTAGGTTTCCCCCGTCACTACCAATTACTTGGACATCTAAAGCTCTTATTTTTTCATTAGCCTTAGGGCCTTTCACTTTGTCTCTTCTCTGAAAATAATTTGGTTTGAAATTTGACACTTAATTTAGAGGTAACTTGTTATCGTTGATCATATTTTTTATCAGAACATCTCTTTTAATTGTCTCTTGTTTGTCTGAACCAAGCTTTCTTATTGTAACGGTGTTATCTTTTTCTTCTTTTTTACCACATACTAATATTAGAGGAACTTTCGCAAGAGAATGTTCACGAATTTTATAATTTATTTTTTGATTTCTTAAGTCCACGTCACATTTTATACCCTCTTTAAATAAATCTTTAAATAGATTTTTAACATAATCATTGTTGTCCTCAGCAATTGAGCATACTACAGCTTGTAGAGGTGATAGCCAAAATGGAAGCTTACCAGCATAGTTTTCTATTAAAATTCCAATAAATCTTTCTAAGGAACCAAATAATGCTCTATGAAGCATCACGGGAACTTTTTTAGATCCATCATTTGATACATAAGTTGCACCCAGTCTAGATGGTAGGTTAAGATCAACTTGAAGTGTTCCACACTGCCAATCACGACCAATCGCATCAGTCAAAACAAATTCTATTTTTGGACCATAAAATGCGCCTTCACCTTTATTCACTGTATATTTTAATTTTGATTGTTTTATAGCAGTAAGCAAAGCAGCTTCAGATTTATCCCAAACAATATCATCTCCGACCCTTTTTTCTGGTCTGTCAGAATATTTCAATATTACATCTTTGAATCCCAAATCTTTGTAAATTTCTAAAATTAAATTTGTAACTGCTAAAGACTCTTGTGTGATTTGATCTTCAGTACAAAAAATATGTGCATCATCTTGGGTAAAAGCTCTAACTCTTAAAAGTCCATGTAAAGCACCAGAAGGTTCGTATCTATGAACCTTTCCAAACTCAGAGAGTTTTAATGGTAAATCTCTATAACTTTTTAAACCTTGATTAAATACTTGAACACATCCTGGGCAATTCATAGGTTTAACCGCAAATGTTTTTTCATCGGGAGTCTCTGAAGTGAACATGTGCTCTCCGAATTTGTCCCAATGACCAGATTTTTCCCATAGCGTTTTATCTAAAAGTTCAGGTGTATTAATCTCTTTGTACCCTGCAAGACGCTGTTTCATACGCATGTACTCAACAAGTCTTTGGAACAATATCCATCCTTTTTCATGCCAAAATACAGATCCGGGACTTTCTTCTCTGAAGTGAAATAAGTCCATTTCTTTTCCAAGTTTTCGATGGTCCCTTTTTTCAGCTTCCGCCAATTTATGTAAATAATCTTCGAGATCTTTTTTTGTACTCCAGCAAGTTCCATAGATCCTTTGAAGCATTTCATTTTTTGAGTCTCCTCGCCAATATGCTCCTGAAACTTTTGTAAGTTTAAATGCTTTTCCAATTTTTCCTGATGATGCTAAATGAGGGCCTCTACATAAATCATGCCAGCTATCACCATGGTGGTAAATTGAAAGTTCTTCACTTTCTGGTATACTCTCAATTATTTCAGCTTTATACTTTTCTCCAATTTTCTTAAAATGAGAAATAGCTTTATCTCTTTTCCAGACCTCTCTTTTAGTTTTAACATCCCTATCTATTATTTCAGACATTTTTTTTTCTATTTTGTTTAAATCATCACTGGTAAATGGTTCTTTTCTAGCAAAATCATAATAAAAGCCATTTTCAATTACTGGACCAATAGTAACTTGAGTACCAGGGAATAACTCTTGAACAGCCATTGCCATTATGTGAGCTGCATCATGTCGTAAAACTTCTAAACCTTCTTTATCTTTAGATGTTATCACTCTTACTTTTGAGTCTTTGGTAATTTCGTGACTTAAGTCTTTCAGTTGGCCATCGACTTCTATTATTAAAGCACTTTTTTCAAGTGACTTGCTTATCTTTTTAATAATATCAAAGCCGTTGATTGAATTTGTAAAAGTTATTTTTTTTCCATCTAGAAGTTGTATATTTGGCATTAAGTTATTTTATCAATTTTTGATATTCGACAAAAGTTCTTTGACACATTTTTTCAACATCAAATTTTTTACTTACGTTTTTTCTACCTTCGTTTCCAACTGAATTCAACGTTTCTTTATCCATTTCTAGAATATTATTAAGAACTTTGGCTAATTCACGTGGGTCTCCAGCTTTAAATAGAAAGCCCGATTTATCATTTAAAATAGTTTCTTTTGAACCTCCAATATTACTCGCTACGATTGGTTTTTTCATAGCTTGAGCTTCAACTGAAACTCTTCCAAAAGCTTCGGGTCTTATCGAGCTTGAAACTATAATATCAGATATTGCATATGCGACGGGCATTTCTTTACAATAATTTATAAACTTAATTTTGTTGCCTAGTTGATATCTTTCAACCAAACTGTGAATTTTTTTTGAGAAAATATTCCTTCCTTGATCTGATCCTAAGATAATTACTTGATAATCAATTTTGTTATAATCCTCTTTTAAAATATTTATTGCCTCAATAAACATCTCTTGACCTTTCCAAGGTGTTATTCTGCCAGGCAAAAGTATTGTAGTTTTGTTTTCTTCAACTTTCCAAAGATTCATATAATCGTTTATTTTTTTTGTTGAAACACTTTCGCGATTAAAATATTCCAAATTTATTCCTCTAAAAATTACTAGAAGTTTATTTTTTGAATTAATAAAATTTGAATAATTTTTACTTATGTGATCAAAAATAAAATTTGAACCAGCTATAGTAAGTTTTGATTTAAGCATTACACTATTATAATATTTTTTAATATTGTTTTTGAAGCTATATGTACCATGAAATGTTGTAACAAATTTTTTTCTTGTGAAAAAGCAAGACCAATAACACGACCAAGCAGGAGCTCTACTTCTTGCATGAACAATATCGATATTTAAAAAAATAACTATTAAAGAAATAATTATAGTATTAATTAACATCAAAAGAGGATTTTTTGTATGAACTGGTAACTTAATAACCTTTACTCTTTTTTTTTTTATATATTTTATTAGCTCACCACCACTTGTAATTATATATGAGCCACAACCTACTTCCGAAAGGTAATGAGCAAGATCATAACATCCTGTCTCTGCTCCGCCAAAACCTAGTTTTGGAATTACTTGTAAAACTTTAAATTTGGTTGTCATAAATTAAAATATTATAATATAGATAAGTTAATTAAAAATTATATGAAAAAGTTTAAATACCTCAAAGTTTCTAAAGCAAAAAAGCTAAGATATATCGATAATTTTGGGGAAAAACTGTATATCGTTTTTCTTCCAGGATTCATGTCTGATGTTGAGGGTGTTAAACCAAATACGTTTAGAAAATATGCTATTAAAAAAAAATTTGGTTTTTTGGCTTTAGAATATACGGGACACGGGAAATCTTCAGGCAAATTTACGGATGGAAATATAAGTATATGGACACGAGATAGTAAGAAATTAATAAAAAAAATTGTAAAAAGAAAAAACTTTATTTTAATTGGTTCGAGTATGGGTTCATGGATTTCACTAAATTTGTTTCAATTTTTTAAGAAACAAATTAAAGGTTTTATTGGTATAGGGTCTGCACCTGAATTTCTAGATAAATTGATGTGGAAAAAATTTCCAAAAAAAATTAAAGATGAAATAATCAATAAGGGGTTAAGTATTATTAAAAGTGGAAATTACGAATATCCAATATCATATCAACTTATTAAAGATGGACGAAAAAACAAAATCTTATCAAAAAAAATTAGACTTAAAATTCAGGTTTCGATGTTTCATGGAAAAAAAGATGAAGTTGTACCCGTCTCTTTTTCTAGAAAAGTGCTTAACTTGTTCCCTGATGCTAAAAAGAAAATTATTATTATAAAGGATGGTGATCACAGTCTTTCTCAGATAAAAAATCTCAAAAAGATTATTGCTGAACTAAATAGATTTTCTAAAAATATTATTTAAACCCTCTTTATAAGTGGGATACTTAAGTTTGATTTTTAACTTCGATTTCATCCTTTTATTACTCACTTTTTTTGAGTCTTTATAAAATTCTTTTATCATTTTATTTTTAAAACTTAATATTGAAACTTTATTTAGTTTTTTTATTTTTAAAAGTTTCGCCGCATAATATGCAACCTCAGTATTGGTCGAAGGTTTATCATCAGAAGCATTAAGTATAAGTGATTTTTCTTTGCTCAGAAATAGCTTATTAATAATTCTTGCCAAATCTTCAATCCTTATCCTTGAAAAATATTTTTTCTCTTTTACTAAAATATTTGATCTTTTAATTTTTTTTAAAACATTACTTTCTTTTGAGTAAATACCTGCAACTCTTAGAATATTTACATCCTTTTTTGTTTTGTCTTTAAAGTTAAGCCATAATTTTTCAATTTTTTTACGTCGACTTCCAAAAAAAGTTTTTCCCTTAAGTTTTGAGCTTTCGTTTACCCACTTTCCATTATGATTGCCGTATACACTTGTAGCGGAAAGATAAATAATTTTTTTTATTTTTGAATCTTTTAAAGTTTGAGCAAAATTTTTTAAAACTACATCTTGAGTTTTTTGGGGTGGGATTGATATTAAAACAAAATTAGAATTAAGTAAATTTTTTTTGATTTCCTTATCAAACAAATTATCTTTAAATTTAAAAGAAACAAATCTTTTTTTTTTAAAGTAATAAGCCTTAGTTTTTTTAGTGTTGGTAGATAAGAAGGTAAAATTTCTTTTTTGTCTTAAAAGTTCGCTTACAAAATATTTTGCGGTTTGACCAAATCCAAAAAAGAAAAATTTTTCTTTTATTTTCATTAGGCAGACTTAATAGTTTTAGCTTTCATAGTAATTGGGTTTTCTAATTTATCTAACATTTCTATTGGACAAACTTGTTTAAAATTAGATAGCTCCCTTTCAAAGTTTTGAAATATCTTTTTCGCTTTTTCCGAACCGGTATTCTTAATAAATTCTTCTATCATACCTTTAAGTTTATCTTGCCAGAATTTAGTTTCAACCTCTTGCCATATTAAAGAAGCTGGATTGACAAAATTCTCAAACTTATCCTCAGGATCATAAATGAAAGCGATACCACCAGTCATGCCCGCACCAAAATTATCTCCTACATTTCCTAAAATAACTACATTTCCTCCTGTCATATATTCACAACCGTTTGAACCGCATCCTTCTGTAACTGCATTACCGCCAGAATTTCTTACTGCAAACCTCTCACCAGCTAACCCAGAAATAAATAAGTTACCACTTGTTGCTCCATAAAAAACTGTATTACCTACTATTGCATTTTCATGGGATTTTAATTTACTTAAAGAATGCTTTTTAACTACAATAGTACCTCCTGATAAACCTTTACCGACATAATCGTTAGCATCTCCTTCTACGATTAGTTTGATTCCTTTGGATAAAAAAGCACCTAGAGACTGGCCGGCTGAACCAGTTAAATTTATAGTTATAGTGTCTTCCTGAAGTTTATTGTTTCCAAATTTTTTAAATACATAATGAGATAATCTTGTTCCTACAGATCTATGAGTGTTTTCAATTAAATAATTGAATGAATTTTTTTTATCTGAGTGTATTTTGGCTTTGATATCTGACCAAATTTTTTCGTCTAAAGTTTCAGGAACATAATTAATTTTTTTATCTTTGCAGTATCGAGGATTTTCTCCTGGGTCTGCTTGTACTAAAAGAGGATTTAAATCTAAATCATCAAGATTTGAGGATCCCCTGCTAACTTGGGTCAAAAGGTCAGTTCTTCCAATTATTTCATTTAGATTTTTAAACCCTAAACTTGATAATATTTCTCTTACTTCTTGCGCTACAAAATTAAAAAAATTTACTACTTTTTCTGGAGTTCCACTAAATTTTTTTCTTAAATTTTCATCCTGTGTGCAAACGCCCACCGGACATGTATTCGAGTGACATTGACGAACCATTATACATCCCATAGCAATTAGAGACGATGTTCCCATTCCGAATTCTTCCGCACCCATCATTGCAGCTATAACAACATCTCTGCCTGTCTTAAGACCTCCATCCGTTCTTAATGTAACTTTGTGTCTAAGGTTATTTAAAGTTAAAATTTGGTTTGCTTCAGTCAACCCCATTTCCCACGGTATTCCTGCGTATTTTACACTTGTTTGTGGGCTGGCTCCTGTGCCTCCAGAATGTCCTGATATCAATATTACATCAGCTTTTGCCTTAGCTACTCCTGCAGCTATTGTTCCTATTCCAGTTGAAGCAACTAATTTAACGCCTATTCTTGCTGAAGGATTAATTTGTTTGAGGTCATATATTAATTGAGCTAAATCCTCAATGGAATAAATGTCATGGTGAGGTGGTGGAGATATCAAAGTTACTCCGGGTGTTGAATGTCTTAATCTTGCAATATCTTTTGTAACTTTAAAACCCGGTAATTGTCCTCCTTCTCCTGGTTTAGCACCTTGAGCAATTTTAATTTCAATCTCATTACAATTATTTAAATAATTAATTGTCACTCCAAATCTCGCAGATGCAACTTGTTTTACTCTCGAATTAGCACTGTCACCATTTTCAAGTACTTTAAATCTTTTTGAGTCCTCTCCGCCCTCACCACTGCAAGAGGCTCCTTTAATTCTATTCATTCCTATCGCTAAAGTTTCATGGGCTTCCTCTGATAAAGCTCCATGAGACATACTTCCACTTCCAAATCTTTTAGTAATTTCTTCTATTGGCTCCACTTCGTCTAAATTTAGTGATTGTTTAGCTTTTTTAAATTCAAGCAAATCTCTTAAATTAATTGGGGTAAGATCATGAATCGCTTTCGAATATCTTTTATATGTTTCGTATGAGCCTGTGGTAACTGCATTTTGAAGTATATGAATTAAATTTCCTTGTATCTGGTGTTGCTCACCTGTTTTTCTATACTTATAGATTCCACCAATTGGCAAAATAAATAAATTTTTACTGTAAGCTTTTTGATGAAGTTTTTTGATCTTTTCTTCTATTCCAATCAATCCAATACCTGATATTCTTGATACCATACCTGGAAAGTATTCGGAGACTACGGCTCTACTTAGTCCCACTGACTCAAAATTACATCCACCTCTGTAAGAGCTTAAAACCGAAATTCCCATTTTAGACATTATTTTGAGTAAACCGTTTTCTATTGCCTTTTTAAAACGTTTAGTACATTCATCAAAATTCAAATTTCCGTATAATTTTTTTTCATGTCTTTGATAAATACTGTCTATTGCTAAGTAAGGATTTATCGTAGTCGCTCCGACTCCTATTAAAACAGCAAACGAGTGGGTGTCCAGTGTTTCAGAGGTTTCCACATTTATTGAACAAAAACCTCTTAAGCCAAGTTTTACCAAATATGAATGAACTGCCCCAACAGCAAGAATTATAGGAACATTCATTTTTTTTTCATTAATTCCTTTATCAGTTAATATAATGTTGGTTACCCCTTCACGTACTGCAATTTCGGTTTCCACTTTAATCTGCTCTAATCTTTGTTTTAAAGATGATTTAAATTCAAAAGTACAATCTATTTGTTTTATTTTTTTTGAAAATAAATTCTTAAACTTTTTAAATTGTGAATTCGTCAATATTGGACTGTCCAAAACATATATTTTTTCTTGAGTTAAATTATCAAAATCTAATATGTTACCTAAATTTCCAAATCTTGTTTTCAAACTCATTACTTTGTTTTCCCTTAATGAGTCTATCGGAGGATTAGTAACTTGACTAAAGTTCTGTCTAAAATAATGAGAAACTGGTCTAAAATGACTTGATAAAACTGCTACAGGTGTATCATCTCCCATTGAGCCGGTTGCTTCCTTCCCTTCCTCTACCATTGGATGTAAGATCATTTCTAAATCCTCCACGCTCATTCCAGAAAGGTATTGTCTTCTTCTTAAATCATCTCCTTTAAATAGGGGTAGCTCTTTTACATTTTGTAGTTTAGAGTCCAGGTCAACTATCTGATTATTAAATTTTTTATAATCTTTTGATATGAAATCTTTAATTTCTTTATCTTTAAATAATTTTCCTTGTTTGAGTTCAACCGCTATAAGTTGTCCAGGACCTAATCTTCCTTTAGAGACTATCTTCTCTTCGGGGATTTTAATCATACCAGTTTCTGAACCTGCAAAAAGTAGATTATCTGAGGTTATTGAATACCTTAAAGGACGAAGACCGTTTCTATCGGTTGAGGCTATTACCCACTTGGCATCGGTTGCGCAAATGGCAGCTGGACCATCCCAGGGCTCAATTGAACTATTTAAAAAATTAAAAAGTTGTTGGTGATTTTTAGGCACAGTTTTACTTCTCTTTGACCAAGCGTCCGGTATCATCATTAATTTAATCAATGGTGCCAATTTTCCTGAGTGAGCTAATAATTCAAACACATTATCTAAAGAGGCTGAATCTGAATTTCCTGGAATTATAACTGGCTTAAGGTCATCAATATTCTCGTATAGTTTGCTCGACATATCTTGTTCGTGTATTTTCATCCAATTCACATTTCCTTTTAAGGTATTAATTTCGCCATTATGTGCCAGTGTTCTAAATGGTTGAGCTAAATCCCAACTTGGAAATGTATTTGTTGAATATCTTTGGTGAAAAATTGCAAATCTAGAAGTAAATTTATTATCAAGTAAGTCAGGATAAAACTCAGATAAAGCTTCAGCTAGAAACATACCTTTATACACAATTGATCTTGAGCTTATCGAACAAATATAAAATTCTTTCAGTTGAGACTCTCTTGATAATTTTTCAATTTTTTTTCTACTAATATAAAGTTGCCTTTCTAGTAAATCTGTTTCTAAATTCTCATTTTTTCTGAATAATACTTGAGCTATTTCTGGTCTGCTTAGCTCAGCGGTAACACCAAGAACTTTAGGATTAACAGGAACTTGTCTCCAACCATAAATATAAAAACCATTATTTAATAAAACTGTTTCAATTATTGATCTACATTTTTCCTGAGATGTGTAATCATTCCTTGGTAAAAATACCATTCCAACACAAATTCTTTTGTTTTCATCATGCGAGTGTCCTGTTGCTAAAATTTTTTCTTTAAAAAATTCTGGTGAAATTTCTAATTTTATACCAGCCCCGTCTCCAGATTTACCATCTGCATCGACTGCTCCTCTGTGCCAAACTGCTTTTAAAGCTTCAATACCATAGTCGACAACTTTTCTAGATTTTTCCCCGTTCGTGGAAGCGATTAAGCCAACACCACAAGCCTCGTGCTCCATTTCTTTACTATAAGAAAAATTTTTTTCTAGATGGGTTTTATTTTTTAAATATCTCGTTTTCATGCTGCTTTGATCTTTTTTGCTGTTGATTCTAAATATTTTTCGATTTGCACAGCTGCATCTCTTCCGTCTCTTATAGCCCAAACTACTAATGAAGCTCCCCTGACTATATCTCCTGCAGCAAAAACTCCATCGATATTTGTTTGCATTGTTTTCAGATCTATTTTTATTGTTCCCCATTTTGAAACCGCTAACTCTTCTTGATTAAAAAGTTTAGGAATATTTTCTGGATCAAAACCTAATGACTTAATTACGAGATCTGACTCTATTTGAAATTCTGATCCTTTTTGAATAACAGGTTTTTTTCTACCAGAGGCATCTGCATCACCTAGTTTAATTTTGCTTACCTCTACCTTTTCAACTTTCGTTGAACCAATAAATTTGTTTGGGCTAGATAACCACATAAACTCCACGCCTTCTTCTATAGCATTAGAAACTTCTCTTGCAGACCCAGGCATGTTTTCTCTATCCCTTCTATAAAGGCATTTTACAGATTTGGCTTTTTGTCTTATGGCCGTTCTCACACAATCCATAGCGGTATCACCACCACCTATAACAACAACATTTTTTCCTTCGGCGTTGAGCGTGCCTTGGTCAAAAAGTTTATGATTATCACCTAGACCTTTTTTATTTGAAGCAGTTAAAAAATCCATTGCAGGAAAAATATTTTCTAAATTAGAACCTTCTATCTCTATCTCTCTAGCTTTATAAACGCCAGTAGCAATTAAAACTGCATCATGTTTTTTTCTTAATCCTTCTAAACTTGAGTTCTTTCCAACCTCAAAATTCTGAATAAATTTAATGCCACTTTCCTTAAGAAGTTTTGTTCTTCTTTCAACTACAAATTTTTCCAACTTGAAATTTGGAATTCCATAAATTAATAAGCCTCCTGGTCTGTCATATCTGTCATAAATTGTAACTTGAAAACCAGATTTTCTTAATTCTTCCGCACAAGCTAGACCTGCGGGTCCTGAGCCAATTATTCCAATAGATTGTTTTAATTCTTTTTTAATTGCTAACGGTTTAACCCAGCCTTTTTCCCAAGCGGTCTCCGTAATGAATTTCTCAATAGACCCTATGGTAACTGTTCCATGTCCCGATTGCTCTATAACACAATTTCCTTCGCACAATCTATCCTGAGGACAAATACGACCGCAAACTTCGGGCATATTATTTGTGCTTTGAGACAGCTCGTAAGCTTCTTTTAATCTACCTTCAGCCGTAAGTTTTAACCAGTCAGGAATGTTATTACTTAATGGACAGTGTATTTGACAAAAAGGCACGCCGCATTGCGAACATCTACTTGACTGTTCTTTGGCTTTGTCATTAATGAATTCTTTATAGATTTCATTGAAATCTGTTTTACGTTTTTCAGTCTCCCTTTTTGTCGGGTTCTGCTGATCTAAATCAGTAAATTGAAGCATTTTATTTTTCATAAATTTCGGGAAATTTACTGTAAAAAGATCAATCTTAAAAGAAAAAATAGGTAAGTATCACTTACTATTGTTTATAAAAACCCTTAATTTTAATGACTAATTTTAGCATACCTGCTATGCATTTAGAATTGTCCATAAAAAAACAAGCTTTAATAGTAAATTTTAAACTATGTTAGAAATTTTAATTTTAGCAATCGTACAAGGTATATCTGAATTTATACCTGTAAGCTCATCCTCTCATTTAATTATAACTTCGGAATATTTGAACTTTAAAAGAAGTAATTTAGCCCTAGATGTAAGCTTACATATTGGTTCATTTTTCGCAGTTATTTTTTATTTTAGATTTGAGATATTAAAATTTCTAGATAACAAAATATTATTTTTAAAAATATTAGTTTCTTCAATTCCTGTTATGATAGCGGGTTTCTTGTTGGTAAAATTTGATATTGTAAACCAACTTAGAAACTTAAAAGTAATAGGTTGGACAACTCTATTTTTTGGAATAATTTTATATTTTAGTGACAGATTTGAGACCTCAAAAAATTTAAGGAAAAACTTAAGTTATAAATCTGCGATGATAATTGGTTTTTTTCAAGTACTTTCATTAATTCCAGGTGTTAGCAGATCTGGCATAACTATAAGTTCTGCGAGATTATTGAAATTTAACAGAGTAGATTCTGCAAAAATATCATTCTTATTGTCAATACCAACTTTGGCTATAGTTTCTATTTACGGTTTAAGAGAAATTTTCTTATCTGAAAATCCTGAATTTTCTTTTACTAATTTTATTGCAATAATTTTCTCTTTTATTTTTTCTTATTTAACAATTAAATATCTTCTATTATTTCTTAAAAAATTTAGTTTAAATATTTTCGTGGTTTATAGAATTATTTTAGGTCTGATAATACTTTTAATAAGTTATTTATAAAATTATAGTCAAGGCCAAAAGCATTAATAAAACTATTATAAAAAAAAGTACAACAGCTCGTTGAAGAGAAAGGTTGCTAAAAAATTTCATAGATTTAATTTATTCCTAAAAAAAAAATAATCAAACGTTTTTCGTGCGCCTGCTAGGATTTGAACCCAGAACCTCCTGGTCCGTAGCCAAGCGCTCTATCCAGTTGAGCTACAGGCGCACATATCACAATTATCAAAAAAAGTAGCGTAAATAAAGGCGATAATGACCTATTGTTATTCTTAATTTATAACCTTAAATTATATTAATGTCTAATAAAGGTAATATTGTAATAACTTCTGCTGTTAGAACGGCTGTGGGAACTCTAGGCAAATCACTCAAGAACATACCTGGATATGAACTGGGAACTACAGTTTTGAACGAAGCGATTATAAAGTCAAAACTTAAAAAAGATGAAATTGATGAAGTGATAATGGGCCAAGTTTTAACAGGAAGCACCGGACAAAATCCTGCTCGGCAAGCTTCTATGAAATCTGGTATTCCAAAGGAAAAACCAGCTTATCTGGTGAATCAAGTTTGTGGATCTGGCTTGAGATCCATTGCCTCTGCATACCAAAGTATCAGATCGGGAGACTCAAAAATTATTTTAGCTGGTGGACAAGAGAGTATGTCTTTAGCTCCTCATGCTATATTTTTAAGGGAAGGAAAAAAATTAGGCGATGCAGAAATAGTAGATACAATGATTAAAGATGGATTGTGGGACGCGTTTCACGGATATCACATGGGAGTAACAGCAGAAAATGTTGCAGTCAAATTTCAAGTTACTAGGGATCAACAAGATAAATTTGCATTAAACTCTCAACACAAAGCCTTAAAAGCTCAAAAGAATCAAAAATTTAAAGATGAAATTGTAAGTTTTAAAATCAAGTCTAAAAAAGCTGAAATTGATTTTGACAAGGATGAACATCCAAGGGAAGGTATAAATCTTGAATCTTTGTCGCGACTAAAACCAGTTTTTCAAAAGGAAGGGACAGTAACAGCAGGAAACGCATCAGGAATTAATGATGGTGCTGCCGCTGTAGCATTAATGACAGATGCTGAGGCAGAGAAAAGAGGTCTTGAAAAATTGGTCTCAATTAAATCTTGGGCAAGCTGTGGAGTTGATCCTTCTATTATGGGAACTGGTCCTATTCCTGCTTCAAAAAAAGCTTTAGAAATCGCAGGATGGTCAATAAAAGATTTGGATTTACTAGAAATTAACGAGGCATTTGCTGCACAAAGTATTGCGGTAATTAAAACACTAGGAATACCTGAAGAAAAGATTAATGTTAATGGTGGTGCAATTGCTCTTGGACATCCAATAGGTGCGTCGGGAACAAGAATTTTAGTAACACTTATTCACGAAATGAAAAAAAGAAATGTAAAAAAAGGTTTGGCAACGTTATGCATTGGGGGAGGCATGGGTATAGCCATGTGCATTGAAAGATAATGGAAATTTCGAAACCATATAAAGGTAAAGGTAAAAGAAAATTAAAAAAAATGCCTTTTACTGTAAGAGGGTATTTTTATTATTATTTATTTTTTTGGTGTTTAATTTTATCTGTTTATTTTTTCTACGATTAACAATTTTCTTTGGTAATGATTATCATTAAAAATAAAAACTTGAGTTTTTTTTGATAATGATTTTCATTAAAAACTATATTTCTTGAAAATTATTTCAGTTCTAATAGAGTTAACACATGAATACTTATAGTTGTAAAAAATGTGGCTTAACAATTCCAGTTACATGCTCAAAGTGTGATAGAGTTGTGGATATAAAAGTTACTGGCGAAGGATGTTTAGTCAAAGAAAATAAATGTTTTGACTGCTCAAGCGTACCAATTATTAAAGACGTTTGTTTAGAACAAAAAACAGCTTAATTTTATATTTATCTTAAATTAAGTAAACTATTAATGATATAGGGTCTAGCTTGAGACCCTAATTCCCTTTTTTAACTTATAATTTTATTATAAATTAAATCTATGGAATTACCTGTTGTCAATCATCCAGATTATGTAGCCAAGATTAATGATGATAACAAATTTCCAATTAAAAAATTTGGAGCGCTAGCAGAGTATTTGATAAACAAAAATATTGTAAAAAAATTTTACATTCCTAAGGAGTGTTCTGTTGATACTCTAAAAACTTCTCATTCAATAAAATACATAGAAAACATAAAAAACAAGACTCTTGATATTAAGCTTCAAAAAAAAATAGGTTTCCCTATTAATGATAGTGTAGTTAGGAGGTCTTTTGTTGCAACTGGTGGAACCGTTTTAGCAAGTAAATTGGCAATGGATTTTAAACTTGCGTGCAACACTGCGGGTGGAAGTCATCACGCAACTTATGATTTTGGAGCTGGTTATTGTGTATTTAATGATGTTGCTGTTGCTGCAAATTATCTTAAAAATAAGAAGTACGCTAAAAATATTTTAATAATTGATTTAGATGTTCATCAAGGTAATGGAAATTCCGAAATTTTTAAAAATGATAAAGATGTCCTAACATTTAGTATGCATTGTACTTCTAATTATCCTGCAAAAAAATCATTAAGTGATATCGATATTGAATTGAGAGATAACATGGAAGATAAAGAATACATTAATATTTTAAAAAAAAATATTACGGTTTTAAACCAGTACAAATTTGATGCGGTTTTTTATGTAGCTGGAGTAGATGTTCACTTTAATGATCGTTTAGGCAAATTAAAATTAACAGACGAAGGTGTGAATTTAAGAGATCAAATTGTAATAGAAAATTTCTTTTCGAAGAAAATTCCATTATGTGGAGTTTTAGGCGGTGGCTATAACAAGGAATTTAAAAAATTAGTCGAACTACATTCTTTATTACATAAGAACTGTGCAAAAATGCTTTAATTTTTAAGCTGATTTAATTTTTCAAAAAAATCTAAAGCTTTGGGATTTGCTATAGCTTCTTTATTATTTATTTTTTCACCATTTATAATTTTTCTCACAGCAAGTTCGACAATTTTACCGCTTT
Organism: uncultured Pelagibacteraceae bacterium; assembly: GCA_902582345.1. Taxonomy (GTDB): domain Bacteria; phylum Pseudomonadota; class Alphaproteobacteria; order Pelagibacterales; family Pelagibacteraceae; genus Pelagilacustribacter. The sequence continues at coordinate 159,346 of CACHRU010000002.1, forward strand.
TAGTTCTGGGTATATCCGGGGCTTTTAAAACTAGAGCAGGAACATGTTTAGGTGAGCAATTTTTTCTTATCTTATCTTTTACAATCTTTATGTCGTCTTCTGTTAAATCCTTATTGTTTACTGTAGTCAAAAATAAAATAATCCTCACGTCGTCTTTATATTTCTGACCTATAACTAAGCCCTCTGTTATAAAATCAATACTCTCAACTTGTTGATATATTTCAGCAGTTCCTATTCTTACACCACCTGGGTTAAGTGTTGCATCTGATCTTCCAGAGATAATGAATCCATTGTTAGAAGTTTTTTCTATAAAATCACCGTGATGCCAGATATTAGAAAATTTACTAAAATAAGCTTTAAGGTATTTCTCATCTTTATCATCATCCCAAAATTTAATTGGCATTGACGGAAAAGGTTTTTTTACTACTAGTTCTCCTTTTTCTCCTGCTTTTAAAGTTTTTCCATCATCATCAAAGATGTCCACATCAATCCCTAGACTTTGTCCCTGTATCTCACCCTTAAAAACATTTGAGTAAAGATTTCCCAAAACCAGACAACCGACTAAATCTGTACCTCCGGCTATTGAGCATAAATGTACGTCTTGTTTAATATTTTGATAAATATATTCAAAACTTTTTGCCGATAATGGTGATCCCGTTGAAGCTATAATTTTTATAGAGCTTAGATTTAAATTTTCTGCTTTGTAATTATTATTTTTGAGATGATCTATATACTTCGCACTTACACCAAAAAGATTAATTTTTTTATTTTGGCAGTATTCTAATAGGATATCTAATTTAGGAAAAGTTGGTGCACCGTCATAAAGAAATATTGATGAGCCTGTTGCTAGTCCACTAACTAGCCAATTCCACATCATCCACCCAGTAGTAGTATAATAAAATAATTTATCATTCTCCTTTACATCACAATGGAGAATAAACTCTTTATTGTGTTCAATTAAGACATTTCCGGCACCATGAGTAATACATTTTGGTTTACCAGTAGTGCCACTTGAATAAAGAATGTAAATTGGATGATTAAACTCAAATCTTGTAAATTCCTCATCTAAACTTGAATTATTTAATACTGAATAAAAATCAATATATTTTTTTTGAATTAATCTTTCATTTCTTTTATAAGAAAAAATTAAAGTATTTTTTATTGACGGAATTCCTTTTAAAATATCATCTACTTTTTCTAGTATATTAATTTTTTTTCCATTGTAATAATAGTAATCACAAGATATTAAAACTTTTGGTTCAATTTGTTTAAATCGATCTAAAACTCCCTTAGAGCCAAAATCGGGAGAACAAGATGACCATATAAATCCATTTTTTGCACATGCTAAAAAACTTATAATTGTTTCGATTTTATTAGGAACATAGGCGGCTACTCTATCCCCTTTTTTTAAACCAATTTTTTTAAGATAAAATGAGAGTCTACAAACTTTTTCATAAAGTTCTTCCCAACTAATAAAGTCTTCGTAGCCACTTTCTGATAAAAAAGAAATAGCATTGCTTTTGTCCTTTTTTTTTAAAATATTTTCTGCATAATTTATTTTAGAATCTGGAAAAAAAACATTTTTATGAAATCTTTTATTTTTTTGAATTACTATCTTACCTTTATCACCGATGATTCTTGAAAAATCCCAAAATTTGGACCAAAAATTTTCTGAATTTTCTACACTCCATCTCCAAAGTTTTTCAAAATCATTTTTTGTGTTCAGTCCTAAATATTTTGTAAATGAATGAAGTGAAGAGCTTTGAACTCTATCTGCTGACGGTTTCCAAATATAACTCATAAAGCTTATTAACTTTATGAATTTATCTTAATAGATATTTTTTTAATAGGATTTTTTGTATTAAAAAGCCGTTGCTTTGTGGTCTCTCTTTTTTTTTAAATAGAATGTTGATAAGCCATTTCATGCCTTTATTATCAATTTTACAGTGACGAAAAAAGGAGGAAAATGTGTCCAAAAACGATCTTATTAGGAAAATTGCTTCAATTTTAGCGTTTATTGTCGAATGAATTTTTAATAAATTCCATTACAGACTATAATATTAATCATGGCTCAAAACATTTCTGTTCCAGATATAGGTGATTTTAAAGATGTAGAGGTAATCGAAGTGCTGGTTAAACCTGGAGATAAAATCAAAAAAAATGACCCTATAGTTACAATAGAAAGTGATAAATCAAGTGTGGAGATTCCATCTCCGTCTGATGGGATGGTAAAAGATTTGAAAGTAAAAATAGGCGATAAAGTTTCAGAGGGAAGTCTTTTAGTAACGTTAGAATCCAGTGTAACCTCAGAAACTCCTGATAAAAAAAAAGATCAAAAAGTTAAAAAAGAAAAACCTAAAGAAAACGGAAACATTGTTACAAGTCAGTCTTTAAAACAAATTAAAAAAGTTTTTGCAGAGCCGGCTTCTAAAGATGATATAGACCCTTTAGAGACTAATGAGTGGATCGAGTCTCTTAATTCTGTAATAGAAAATGATGGTGCATCAAGAGCAAGTTACTTATTAAATAAAGTTATAGACCAGGCCTATAAAGCTGGACTAGTTCTTCCAGATACTAGAACTACGCCTTATATAAATACAATTCCACCAGAGTCAGAGGTAAAATCTCCCGGAGATCAAAATATTGAAAAAAAAATACGTGCATACATAAGATGGAATGCAGCTGCAATGGTGGTAAAAGCAAACAAAAAAAGTTCAGAGCTTGGTGGCCATATAGGTACATTTGCATCAGCTGCAACTTTATATGATGTCGGTATGAATCATTTTTGGAGAGCAAAAAATAATAAATTTGGAGGTGACTTGATTTACTTTCAAGGTCATTCAGCTCCAGGTATGTATGCTAGAGCGTTTCTTGAAGGAAGACTTACAGCTAAACAACTTGATGGCTTTAGACAAGAAGTTGGAAAAGATGGATTGTCCTCTTATCCTCATCCATGGTTAATGCCGAATTTCTGGCAATTCCCTACTGTATCTATGGGGCTTGGACCAATAATGGGTATTTATCAGGCTAGGTTTTTGAAATATTTAATTAATAGAGGATTAATCAAAGATGAAGGAAGAAAGGTTTGGGTTTTTCTTGGTGATGGTGAGATGGATGAGCCAGAGTCTTTGGGTGCGATTGGATTGGCAGCGAGAGAAAAGTTAGATAATTTAATTTTCGTAATCAATTGTAATCTGCAAAGACTTGACGGTCCTGTTAGAGGAAACGGTAAAATTATTCAGGAGCTTGAGGGTAGCTTCAGAGGGACAGGATGGAATGTGATTAAAGTAATTTGGGGTTCTTATTGGGATCAACTTTTGGCTAAAGATAAAAGTGGGCTTTTAATCAAAAGGATGAATGAGTGTGTAGATGGTGAGTATCAAGCTTTTAAGGCAAAAGGTGGTAATTATGTACGGGAAAAATTTTTTGGTAAATACTCTGAGTTAAAAGAGTTAGTATCTTCTTTAACAGATAAAGACATATGGAAATTAAATAGGGGTGGTCACGATCCACATAAAGTTTATGCTGCATACGATGCTGCCATGAAAAATAAGGGCTCCCCAACAGTAATCATTACTAAAACAATTAAAGGATATGGAATGGGTAAATCTGGTGAAAGTATTAATACCACTCATCAACAGAAAAAAATGGATGAGGAAGATTTGTTATATTATAGAGATAGATTTGGTGTTCCATTAACAGACAAACAAGTTAAAAATATTGAGTACTATAGACCTGACGAAAATTCAGAAGAAATTAGGTACCTTAAAGATTGCAGAATAAAATTAGGGGGATTTATTCCAGAGCGGACATCTTTTGCAAAAGCAATTAAAACTCCTCCGAAAGATATTTTTGATAGTTTTATGAAATCAACGGGGGAAAAAGAAATGTCGACCACTATGGCATTAGTAAGAATGCTTACTGCTCTGTTAAGAGATAAAAATGTATCACCAAGGTTAGTTCCAATAATTCCTGATGAGGCAAGAACATTTGGTATGGAAGGTTTTTTTCAAAAGATAGGTATTTACGCTCACGAAGGACAAAAATATGAACCGGTCGACTCAGAGCAACTTAGCTCTTATCGCGAAGATAAGAGTGGGCAAGTTTTAGAGGAAGGAATTACAGAATCAGGAGCTATGTCATCTTGGATTGCGGCAGGAACAGCATACACAAATCATGATATAGAAATGATACCTATATACATATTTTATTCTATGTTTGGATTTCAAAGAGTTGGTGATTTAGCCTGGGCTGCAGGAGACTCTCAAGCGAGAGGTTTTTTAATTGGTGCTACGGCTGGAAGAACAACTTTAGCTGGGGAAGGATTGCAACACCAAGACGGTCATAGTCATCTTATGGCATCTAATATTCCAAATTGTATAAGTTATGATCCAACTTTTGCATACGAAATGGCTGTAATCTTAAGGGATGGAATGAGAAGAATGCATGAAAAAAAAGAAAATATTTTTTACTATATCACGGCAATGAATGAAAACTATCCTCATCCTGCTAAACCTAAAGATGCAGACGAAGGTATCTTAAAAGGAATGTATTTACTTAAAGAGACAAAAAACAAAGGGACTACAAGAGTTCAACTACTAGGCTCTGGCACAATCTTGAGAGAAGTATTGAATGCAGCTGAAATCCTTTCAAAAGAATACGGTATTGACTCAGATATTTGGAGTGTCACAAGTTTTAATGAACTCAGAAAAGATGGTATGGAAACAGAAAGATGGAATTTATTAAATCCTGATGGAAAAAAGAAGAAATCATACGTAGAAAAATGTTTAGAAAAAAGAGAAGGTCCAGTGTTTGCAGCTTCTGATTATATTAGATCATTTTCAGATCAGCTTAGACCATATGTAAATAAGCCTTTCTATTCGTTTGGTACAGATGGATATGGAAGAAGTGATACAAGAAAAAATTTGAGAAAGTTTTTTGAGGTTGATAAAGAACATATTGTTGCTTACACTCTGAGTGCATTAGCAAAAGAGCAATTGATTGCATCAAAGCATGCAGAAAAAGCGATTAAAAAATATAAAATAGATAAAGAAAAGGTGTTTCCAACAAAATTATAAAATGCCCTCTAAAGATATCTTAGTTCCAAACATAGGTGATTTTAAAGATGTTGAAGTTATTGAGGTTTTGGTTAAAGCCGGGCAAAAAATTAAAAAAAATGATTCTCTAATTACAATCGAAAGCGACAAATCTAGTGTTGAGGTACCTTCTACATCGGATGGAATTATAGAGAAAATTAATATCAAAATAGGAGATAAAGTAAGCGAAGGCGATCTAATAGTAACTGTAAATGTAGAGTCAAAAATGGATGTAAAAGAGAAACCTTTACAAAAAAACAAAATTAAGGAGGTAGTCTCAAAAAAATCAGATCCAGTTCCTTCGCCAGTTGCTCAATCTACATCAGGGGTAAAATTAGCAAGTCCTAAAGTCAGAAAATTTGCAAGAGAACTTGGCGCAAATGTAACTCAAATACAAGGTTCACAGAGATCGGGAAGAGTAACAGAAGACGATGTTAAGAAATTTGTTAAGTCTCAAGTATCTGTAAATCAGGGTAAAGTTGAAATAAAAAAATACAAAGATGAATATACCCATGAAGAATTTGGAGAAATTGAGATTAAAGAGATGCCAAGGGTAAAAAAGCTTTCAGGACCTCAATTAGTAAGATCATGGACTGAAATACCACATGTAACTCAACACGATGAAATTGATATTACTGAAATGGAGCAATTTAGAACATCATTATTTGATCATTTCACTGGAGAAAAAATTTCTGTAACACCTTTAGCTTTCATAACAAGAGCGGTTGTGAATGCTTTGAAAGATTTTCCTAATTTTAATTGTTCGATCGATACTAATCAAAATAAAATAGTTTATAAAAAATACTACCACGTTGGTTTTGCTGTAGACACTCCACATGGACTTATGGTTCCAAAATTAAGAGATGTTGATCAGATGAATATTAAAGAAATAGGAGATGAATTAAGAAGGGTGAGTAGAGAATGTAGAGATTTAAAAATAAATAAAAAAGAATTTTTTGGTGGGTCAATGACTATTTCAAGCTTGGGAGGAATTGGCGGAACTTTTTTTACACCTATAATTAACCCACCGGAAGTAGCTATTTTGGGAGTTGGAAAAAGTTTTGATAGACTTGTTAGAATAAAAGGTCAAATAGTTTCAAGAAAAATTTTGCCAATTTCTTTATCTTATGACCACAGAATAATAGACGGTGCTGAAGGTGCAAGATTTTGTGTTCATTTAAACAAAAGTTTAGGTAAAGATTTTGCTTTCAAGCTTGCCGTTTAATTTAAATTACAATAATAAAGAGCATGAGTAAAAATTTCATCGCTTTAACTTGTGCTATTTCATGTTCTTTTCTTTGGGGAACTGCTTTCATTGCACAGGACACTGGTATGGACTATATCGGCCCCTGGACTTTCTCGGCAGCTAGATTGACATTGGGTTTTTTTGCTTTATTGCCTTTCTTTTTTATTTTTGAATTTAATAAAATTAAAAAAGAGAGACTAAATTATAAGATAATACTTGGATATATGATTTTACTCGGTTTCTTTTTAGCGAGTGGGAACATATTTCAACAAATTTCATTGTTATATACTGATGTTGCAAACTCAGCAGTATTCACTGTATTATATGTCGTAATAGTACCAGTATTAGCTTATTTTCTTTTTTCAAAGAAAATTCATAAGTCTGTTTGGCCCTCGGTCCTGATGTGTTTGATAGGAGGGTTACTTTTAAGCGAACTAGATAATCTTAGAGTAAGGATTGGAGACTCACTAGTTGTGATTGGAGCAATTTTTTGGGCCCTTCATATTGTTTATGTTTCTAAATTTTTAAAAATTTTCAACTTTCCAATTACAATTGCAGCTTTTCAATGTTTAATTGCTTCTATATTTTCGGCGGTACCAGCTTTTTCATTTGAGTTTGTTTCGCTCAAACTTTTATCATTAGAGGCTACAGAGTTAATTTACGCTGGTGTACTTTCTAGCGGTATAGCCTTTCTCTTACAAATTATTGCTTTACAACACCTTTCCCCTGCGCCTGCGGCTATAATTTTTTCTCTTGAAGGAGTTTTTGCATCTATTGCTGCATGGATTTTACTAGATCAATATCTAAATGAATTCAAAATACTTGGAATTTTGATAATTTTATTTGCAGTTATTTTCTCTCAACTTGCGCCAATTTATGGTAAAAAAAGTTATGAAAATTAAACCCTGCAAAAATAATATTGGTGCAGAAATTAATATTGATTTGCTATCTACATCAAAAAAAGATGTTTATGAAATTCAGAAAGTCTTGGATGAATTCGGTGTTATTTTTTTTAGAAATCAAAACCTAGACCCACAATCTTATATAAATTTTGCCAAAAATTTCGGGGAATTGGCAGATTATCCCATGCTTAAAGGATTGAGCAAAGAATTTTCTAAAATAACAGTTATTGAGAGAAAATCTTCTGACAAAGGACCAAGCTTTGGTGAACAATTTCATACAGACTCTAGTTATACAAAGAAGCCTCCGCGATACACTATGTTATTAGGAAAATTAGTTCCGCCTCGAGGTCAGGGTAATACTGATTTTGCCTCACAATATTTAGCATATAAAAATTTGCCTGAAAAAATTAAAATAGAACTTGAAAATTTGAGAGCTGTATTTTCTTCTTCTGGTCCAATTTCTGTGACAAGATTAGAAAGAGAAAAAGAGAAGGGAACAGGCAAATCAAAAGACTTTCAATGTTCTCACAAAATAATTCAAAAAGTAAATAATAGAAAAACAATATATTTTAGTCCTGGGCATGTAATTGGGATTAAAGGAGTAGATCCTAAAAAATCTCGAGATTTACTTGACTTTTTAATTAATCATCAAACCAAACCTGAATTTGTTTACTCTTTTGAGTGGGAGAAAAATTCAATAGCCATGTGGGACAACAGAGCTATTTTACATCAAGCAACAGCTTATACAGGTGACAGGATAATGCACAGAATTACAATTCAATAGGATTATGGAAGAAACGAAATCAGATTTTGCAAATCATATCGGTGGAATGCTTACAAAAAAAATTGATGATAATAATTATGAATTTTATGCTGAAGTTAAAGATATAAACTTAAATACTGGTAAAATTGCTCATGGAGGTTTTATTTGCTCTATAGCAGATACCGGTATGGGAAATGCAGCACATCAAAGAGTTGGAGATAAAAGATGTGTTACTATATCTTTAGATGTAAAATTTATATCTGCTGCTAAAAAAGGACAAAAATTAGTAGGCAAAGTAAAAATTCAAAAAAAAACCAAAACTTTAGTTTTTATTTCCTGTGAAATTAATAACTCGGAAGGTGTGGTTGCGAATGTTTCTGGTGTTTGGAAAATTCTATCTTAATCTGGTATAAAAATTAAGCAAAGACCATTATTACAATATCTTTTTCCTGATGGACCTGGTCCATCATTAAAAACATGTCCATGGTGAGCTCCGCAATTAGCACAATGATATTCGATTCTTTTCATTCCGTATGAGTAATCAATTTTAGTTTTGAACGCACCTGGTAAAGCTTCGCTAAAAGAGGGCCAGCCAGTTCCACTATCAAATTTAGATACAGACTCAAAAAGTTTAGCATTACAATTTGCACAGTGGTATGAGCCTTTTCTTTTCTCAAAGTTAAGTTCACTGGTACCTGCTCTTTCTGTTCCCTCTCCAAACATTATTTTTTTTTGTTCCTCTGTGAGATTTGGATTGATGATTTTGGGATTTCCTAAAGCGAACAATCTGTTTGAAACAAAAAAACTAAAAAAATAGAGGGATATAGTTTGTAAAAAAAGCCTTTTATTCATAAGATATTCTTATTTTATTTATTACTTTTCTTTTTGTCTTACTTTAACCATCCCGCAGTCTTTACATTTTATAGTCTCCGTTGATCCTGCGGCACCAAAACCATACTTTGTATCAATGATATCGTACCTATGAATTCCAATATAGCAGAACCATTTGTAAATCTGCTTTAACATAAATTAGCTTTTATTTTCTTCTAAAATTATTATATCCAAAAATTAGTATGAGTAAAAAAGAAAATGGATAAATTATCGCTTTATTTGGTCTATCCAAATTCTCTATTTTAAATTCACTTATTACATCACCAGTTTCAACCCCTTTGTTTTTAGCTAACCCATTCCATTTTAATGTATCAACAGTTAGTCGCCCTTCTTTGTTAACCAAATTAATGCCATAATCTTCTAAATTAAAATTATTTTCAAAACTATCCTTTTCAATAATGAACAATTTATATCTATCTCCATACTCTGTTCGTCTTGTCACTTTTAAATGAACTTCTCTTTTAGGATCAAAAGTTAATGATTGAACCTCCTCAGCTTTTAAAATTTGCTCTTCAAATTTAGGATAAAACTTATCAAGAATATAACCAGGTCTAAATAAGGACATTGAAATTAAAAGGAAAACAACTATTTCATACCACTTTAATCTGTTAATAAACCACCCTTGTGTTGCTGCAGTAAAAATTAAGATGGCAGTTAAAGAAGTTACGACTATCGTCAAGGCGTGCCAAATATTTTCAACGCCGATTAATAATAGTTCAGGGTTAAAAATAAATACAATAGGTAGAATACCCGTTCTCAAGCTGTACCAAAAAGCTTGTACTCCTGTTTTTATTGGATCTGCCTTTGATATTGCGGCCGCAGCATAGGAAGCTAGCCCTACCGGAGGTGTGACATCAGCCATTAATCCGTAATAAAAAACATATAAGTGAATTGCAATTAGTGGAAAGACATACCCTGATGCACTTCCAACTTCTACGACTACCTGGGCCATTAGAGCCGCTACAACCAAATAGTTTGCAGTCGTGGGTAAACCCATACCTAAAATAATACAAAGCACAGCGGTCAATAAAAGAAGTGTAATAACATTCCCGCCTGAAATAGCTTCTACAATCACTATAAGATTATTGCTAAGACCAGTGGAAGCAACTGCACCAACAATAATTCCAGCGGTTGCGATAGCTATTGCAACACTAATCATATTAAGGGCCCCTTTTTCTAATCCAGTGATAACTTTATTATATCCTTCTCGTATACCATTTAAGAAACCTTGATTTAAGCGAATAGCTGTCAAAATTTCTTTAATGAAAATAATAAAAAATAAAGATAAAATTGAATAAAATACAGCTGATGCAGCCGTCCATCGTTCGACTAATAATAAATAAACTAGAATAAATATTGGTATCAAAAAGTGAATACCGCTTAAAAATGTTTTTCCTAATGGTGGTATTTGACTCTCCGGTAAACCTTTAATGTCTAATTTAACTGACTCTAAATGCGATATATAAAACAAAGCTATATACGAAATTATAGCAGGTAAAAACGCATGAGTTATAACTGTAAAATATGAAATTCCAAGTAATTCTGCCATGACAAAAGCAGCTGCACCCATGATTGGTGGCATGATTTGTCCGTTAACCGACGCAGCAACTTCAATAGCTCCCGCTTTTGTAGGGGTAAGACCTGTTCTTTTCATGATAGGAATTGTAAAAGTTCCAGTAGTTACAGTGTTTGCAACCGAAGATCCTGATATTAATCCTGTCAGTCCAGAAGCTAAAATCGCAGCTTTGGCTGGACCACCTCTCATTTTACCAACTAATGCAAAAGCTAAATTAAGAAAATATTTTCCTCCACCTGCTGCATCCAGGGTAGCTCCAAATAAAACAAATAAAAAAATAAAACTAACCGATACACTTATTGGTATTCCAAAAATTGCCTCTCCTCCAAACCAATGATAGCCAACAAGTCTCGTTATCGACAAACCTTGGTGGGAGATTAAATCAGGCATTTTTTGGCCAAATATTGAGAAAAGTAAAAATATCAAAGCTATAGCTACTAAGGGAATACCGATTGCTCTTCTAGTGGCCTCCAAAAGTAGTAAAATTCCAAGACTTCCAAGAATTAGTTCGTATGAAACTTTAAAACCAAATAAATCGACTGAAGCAAGTATGCCTTGCCTATAAACCAAGCCTTCGTATTCTATTACAAGATAAAATGTAGCTAAAAGGGAAATTAAAGCTAAAGCAAAATCAAAAATATTTATAGATGAATTTCTTTTTGATTTTAAAGCTGGGTAAGCCAAAAAACAAAGACCCATACCAAATGCTAAATGAATAGCTCGTGCAGGAACATCTATAAATTTTCCAAAGTCTAATAAAAACGGAAGAGGTGAGGCGTACCATAATTGAAATAACGACCAGGCTATTGATATAAATCCAACAAGCTTAAGATTCCAACTTTTAAGGATTCTTCTAGAACCACCCTCCTCGTCATGTCTCTTAAAAAAACTTTCTTTCACTTGTGACATTTAGAGAACATAAAAAAAAAGGCCCAGTTTTGCAACTGGGCCTTAAATTTTATTAAGCTTACATTAAGCCTTTTTCTTTATAGTATTTAACTGCACCTGGATGTAAAGGAGCAGATAAACCATCTACAATCATTTTTTTAGGATCAAGATTAGCAAATGCTGGGTGTTGTTTTTTAAAATCGTCAAGATTTTCAAAAACTGCTTTTACAACTGCATAAACTAAATCATCTGAAACATCGGCACTTGTTACAAAAGATGCCATTACACCAAATGTTGTTACATCTTTTTTTGATGTTTTGTATGTTCCTTTTGGAATTGTAGCAAAAGCATAAAATGGATTGTCTGCAACTAATTTTTTAACTGCATCAGTATTAAGATTAATAATACTTGCTCCACATCCATCTGTAGATTGAGCTACACCTGCATTAGGAACCCCAACCGTATAACCAAATGCATCTATTTTTTTATCACATAGCGCACCTGATTGTTCTGATGAAGTTAATTCAGATGTAGATCCGAAATATCCAGTGTCTACTCCGTGTGATTCCATCAATACTTCAAATGTTCCTCTTTGACCAGATCCAGGATTTCCAATGTTTACTTTTTTACCTTTAAGACTTTTCCAGTCTTTAATTCCTGATCCTTTTCTAGCTATAATCTGAAAAGGTTCTGGGTGAGCCGAAAATACCGCTCTTAACTTATCATAAGGTTTTACCTTATCGGGTCTTGTACCATTGTAGGCATGATATTGCCAATCTGACTGCGCAACACCAAACTGTAACTCACCTTGCATAATTTGACCTATATTGTAAGTCGAACCTCCAGTTGATGGAGCTGAACAACGGTAAGCTTTGTCTGTACCCTTTTTTCTTCCATGATCTGCGGATTGAATTTTTGCTACCATTTTACAAACTGCGTTTCCAACTTGGAAATAAACTCCAGTTGGTCCGCCAGTTCCTATAGAAAAGAACTCAGCTGATTTTGCAATAGTTGTAATTGGACTTGAAACAGCAAATAAAACCAATGCTGCAGAGATAGTTGATATTATTTTTTTCATATATCTCCTCTTGTTTATTAATACAATAATTTAACTATGGAAAAAGGTTAAGGTCAAAGGGAATCTTTAGAGATTTTTAGCCCAATTAGATAACTTTTGGATGCCTTCAACTACATTTGGGGCATACTTTTCGATTATTTTGTCGTCTAATAAATTTCCATTGATATTAGCTTTTAAAAACTCTGCTCCATTAAAATCTGTATAACTCAATCTTGTAAGCATCTTTTTTGATTTAAATCCAAATTCAGAAGCAGGTAACATTGCTACACCAGTATCTTCTAATATTGTTTCGCACAATTTTATTGAAGATTTAAATTTATTATTTAAAAACTCTGGCATTAAATAAAATGCCCCTTGAGGAGGTCTAACAAGAACTTTATTTGATTTAAGATTATTATAAACATAGTTACCAACCGATCTTAAAATACTTGTAACTTTTTTTTTGTATTCACTATAATCACCTTTATACGCTTCTATAGCTGCAAATTGTAATGGACTATTTACTGTCGAGTAAGACTCACTTGCTAATGTTTTAATACTCTCTAAAAAACTTGACAATTTATGTGGAACTGCAAAGAAACCTAACCTCCATCCACCAGCACCACACCATTTACTTAAACCACCACTTATAAAAGTGCCTTGAGGATAAAATTTTGATATAGAGTCATATTTATTACAAAATGTTAGATCAGTATAAATTTCATCCGATAAGATCAAAAGATTATGTTTTTTTGCAACTGTAGCTAGCTCTTTTAAATTCTTACAAACTGTTCCAGATGGATTGTTTGGAGAGTTTAAAATAAAAATAAGGTTTCTATTTTTTAGAGATTGTATTTTTTTTTCAAGCTGTTTTGCTGTTGGAAACCAATTGTTCTCCCTAGAAGTTTCAATCCAGTGAACTTTGTTCCTTCCGATTATAGCTTGGGGTTCATATGAAACCCAGCTAGGAGCTGATAAAATAATTTCTCCATCAAATGCAACGTGCATTAATAACATTGCCTCTTTTGAACCAGGTGTAATTATAATATTTTCTTTGGAATAATTAACCCCAGTTTTTTTTTCAAGATATTTTGAAATTGCATCTCTTAAGTCGTTAAGTCCTTGCATTGGTAAATATTCTTTTCTGTGAGCATTATTTTTAAGTGCACCTACTATTTGCTCAGGAACTGGGAAAGGAGATTGACCAAATCCAAATTGATAAACTTTTTTACCTTGTTTGATTAGCTCTTTACACTTTTCGTTTATAACTAAGGTGGCTGACGGTTTTAGCTTTGCGACGTTTTTCTTAGTAAGGTTTTTCATAATAACTTTTTTTAAAAAAAAGCTATTTCTCTCTATACGGGGACTTAGGGTTTTAAGTCAATTCAATTCTTTAAAATTAGAACATTTGACAAATTGATTCGGTCATGTTTTAATCTTATTTTGTTCTCAACCGATATCTATATATAGTGTAAAAAAAAAATTCGAACACAATTATGATTAAATCCTCTAAAAAAGTAGTCGCTCTTCTGGGGCCCACAAATACCGGCAAGACACATGATGCCATTGAAAAAATGTTAGAGTTTAACTCTGGCATATTTGGCTTGCCACTTAGACTTCTAGCTCGTGAGGTTTATGATAAATGTGTTAAAAAAATTGGTATTGATAAAGTGGCTCTGATCACTGGGGAAGAAAAGATAATCCCAAGCAGCGCATGTTTTTTTATTTGTACGGTAGAGTCAATGCCAAAAGATAAAATTGTGGATTTTGTAGCGGTAGATGAAATTCAAATGTGTGCGGATAAAGAAAGAGGACACATTTTTACTGACAGATTGCTTAACTTCAGAGGAGAAGTTATGACAATGTTTTTAGGCTCACAAATAATGAAAGGCATAATTTCCCAACTGGTTGATAATGTCGAATTTTTAAAAAAGGAAAGATTTTCAAAACTAACATACTCTGGATACAAAAAAATTTCTAGATTAGATCAAAAAACTGCGATTATCGCTTTTTCAATCGAAGAAGTTTACGCAATTGCAGAATTAGTCAGAAGACAAAAAGGTGGGGCGGCTGTAATAATGGGTTCATTAAGTCCTAAAACCCGAAATTCACAAGTTGATTTATATCAATCTGGGGATGTTGATTACCTTGTTGCAACAGATGCAATAGGAATGGGGTTGAATATGGATATAGATAATATCTATTTTTCCAACCTAAAAAAGTTTGATGGAAAAAAAACAAGACGATTAAATCTTATTGAAATTTCACAAATAGCTGGAAGAGCTGGAAGATACAAAAATAATGGAACTTTTGGAACAACAGGGGAATGCGGCAATCTTAACTCTGATGAAATTGAAGTAATTGAAAATCATAATCTACCAGAGAATAAATTAATTTATTGGAGAAATTCAGAATTAGATTTTTCAAATCCAGCAAAACTCATATCATCCTTGGAAGCTAAACCAAGATTTAAAAATCTTCTAAGGACTTCAGATTCAAAGGATGAGAGCGTGTTAAGATTTTTACTCAAAAAATCAGATCAAAACATTCTTTATTCAAAAAACTTAGAATTGTTATGGGAATGCTGTCAAATCCCTGACTTCGAAAAAAAAGCTTATGGTCAACATACAAATATCGTAGATAAAGTTTATATGTTTTTATCAACTAGAAAAAAAAGAATTCCAAATGATTATATGAAAGAACAGTTGAAGGGTTTGAATAAAAAACATGGTAATATAGATGTACTTGCAAACAGGATATCTAATGTAAGAACATGGTCATACGTTGCAAATAAGAAAAATTGGGTTGAAAATTCTGATTACTGGATACAATTAACCAAAAAAATTGAAGACGACCTTTCCGATAAACTTCACGAAGAATTAACAAGAAGTTTTATTGATAAAAAAATAAGTATGTTATCAAAAAGTTTAAAACAAGATTTGATATTAAAAACTGAGATTAAGGAAAATGATAAAATTCTTATAGATAATCAATATATAGGTACTCTTAAAGGATTAAAATTTCATGTTGAGTTCACTTCTAGAACTCTTGATACAGATATTAAATCTATCAAAAAAGCAGCAAGAAAAGGTATACACGAAGAGTTAATCAAAAGAGTTAAATTGATAATTTCTGAAAAGGATATCGTATTAAGTCAAGATAATAAAATATTATGGAAAGATAATCCTATAGCAAAAATCACAAAAGGCTCAAATTATTTAAAACCAAATGTTGAGATTATTTCAGATGATAGCCTTGAAAATTCATCTAAAGAAAACCTGGAAACTTTTCTTAAATCGTGGCTAAACAATTTTATTCATTCAACACTAGGGGACTTACTTAATTTAACCAAATTAAAGCTGAACAACCAGTATCTTAGAGCATTAGCATTTCAACTTTATGAGAGAAATGGAGTAATTAAAAGAAAAGAAATTGAAAATATTATTAAAAAGATTCCTAAAGAAGAAAGGAAAAAACTTTATGGAATGGGTATTAAATTAGGAAGATATCACGTCTACTTACCTAAGATGTTTAAACCAAAGTCTGTAGGATTGAGGGTCGGATTATGGAAATTATTCAATGATCAAAACACTTATGCTGAAATTCCAAAATTTGGGCTTAATTTTATCATAAATAAAAAATATGATAAAAAATTCCTTTTATTATGTGGTTTTGAAAATTTTAAAGAGTTTTTTGTAAGAATTGATATTTTAGAAAAATTATTTATAAGCATTATTGAGAAAAGTAATAATCGAAGGTTTAAAGTAACAACAGAAATGATGAATTTATTGGGTTGTAGTAAAGATAATTTTCATAAATTAATGAGTTTTATGAATTATAAAAAATTAAAAGATGAGGACACTTACGAATTTAAAGGAGAAAGAGAGAAAAAAATAAAGGTTTTTAATAAAATAAAAACAACTAACCCATTCAAAAAACTTTTATCTTTAAATATAAAATAATTTTATGGATAAGAAAATAAAAGAACAGGATTTAACAGGAATTGTGGCTTTGTTGGTACACGCGGCAAAAATTGATGAAAAATACACTGAGCAGGAAAAATCAATGTTAAAAAGTTTTATTAATTCATTAACCGACAATTCAAATGAAATAGATAAAATTTTATCTAAAGCTGAAAATTTAGAGGAAAATTCAAACCAATTGTTAGAATTTACTAATATAATTAAAAAAAAAGATGTAGAATTTAAATCAAAAGTTATAAAAGAACTCTGGAAGATTATAATTTCAGATAAAAAGTTAGACGAATATGAAAGCAATTTAATGAGAAGAATTTGCGGTTTAATTTATTTTCCAGATAAATTAAGCGCGGAGATAAAATTACAATTAACAAACAAATAATTATGACATATATTGTAAAAGACGAATGTATAAAATGTAAACTTACTGATTGTGTTGAGGTCTGCCCTGTAGACTGCTTTTACGAAGGTGAGAACATGCTAGTAATTAATCCTGATGAATGTATAGATTGTGGAGTGTGCGAACCAGAGTGCCCTATCGATGCTATTGTATCTGATAATGAGTATAATGAAGAGGATAAAGATAAATGGCTATTGATTAATAAAAAATTTTCTAATATATGGCCTAACATAACAAAAAAGAAAGAGCCTATGCAAGAACATGAAAAATTTAGAGAAATTAAAAATAAGCATGAAAAACACTTTTCAGAAAAACCGGGAAATCAATAATGCCTAAAAAGAAAAAAAAGAAAATTAAAAAAAAACCTCTAAAACTTAAAAAAGTAAAATTATTAAAAGTTAAAAAAACTAAAGAACCAGAACCAAAAAAAAATATATCTTCTAATGGCGAGGAAAAAGTTGAAATTAAAAAGATCAAAAAACAACCAACAGAAAAAAGACAGTATAATCTTAAAGATTATGTCGTTTACCCTAAACATGGAGTTGGTAAAATTATTGCAATAGAAAGGCAAACTATAGGACAAATTGATATTCAATTTTATAAAATTCTCGTCGAAAAAGAAAAATTGACTTTAACAGTTCCAATAAATCAACAATTTAATTTGAGGCCTGTTTCCTCAATAAACCAAATCAATAAGTGTATATCGATTTTAAAAAGTAAACCAAAAATAAAAAGAACTATGTGGAGTAGAAGGGCTCAAGAATATGATCAAAAAATTAATTCTGGAAAAATTTATGAATTGTCTGAAGTAGTAAAAGATTTAAATAAAAATACAGACATTATTGCAGATCAATCCTATAGTGAAAGACAACTTTTTGAAAAGGCTTACGATAGATTAAAATCTGAATTTGAGGTTGTTTTGAAGATAAGTCCAGAAGATGTTAGAAAAAAAATGGATAAAGCTTTAGGAAGAAATCAAAACTTAACTGTAGCCGAATAAAAAACGCCCTTCTTAAAAAAATTTAAAAAGGGCGTTTAGTTAAAAAGGAAACTATCTTCTTCTTCTTCTTCTTTTTTTAGCTTTCTTTTTAGTTTTCTTTTTAGCTTTTTTTCTTCTTTTAGCCATCTTTATCTCCCTTTGTTTAAACAAATCAATTGATTCGTTTGTTAATAATTACATTAAGTTTTTTTTCATAAGTGTCAAACACAAATTATCTTAATAAATTTTAAAAAAAATTAAATTTTACAAAATTTAAACTAAAAATTATTTTTTTAAAAAAAGTTAATAATATCAATGATTTTTTAGCGTTATTTATTAATTAATAATATTAATTTGAATAAAGTTTTTCCAATTGATGTTTATAAATATTAATTATTTCTTTTCTTTTTAATTTAAGTGTTGGAGTTAACATTCCATTTTGAATTGTAAATTCTTTACTAATTAATAAAAACTTTTTGATTTTTTCAATTAATGCTAAATTTTTATTAACTTTTTCAATTATTTCTTTTATTTTTTCTTTTTTAACTTCTTTTTCAGCTACAATTATTGCTACAAGATAGTTTTTTTTATCACCATAAACTAAACTTTGTTTTATACTTTCCTCTAAACATAAAAGATTCTCAATTTTAGTTGGAGAAATGTTATCTCCACCTAAATTTACGATTAAATCTTTTTTTCTATCAGTTATTTTTAAGAATCCATCTTCACCAATTTCACCAATATCACCCGTATGAAGCCAACCGTTTTTTATAGCTTCTTTGGTTTCCTCAATTTTGTTCCAATAACCAATCATCAAGTTCTCGCCCTTAACAAGTATCTCGCCATCTTCGGCTATTTTTACTTTGTTGGTTCTAAATGGAGGCCCTACAGTATCAACTTTTACAAGGTCAGGTAAATTACAACTTACGACTGGCGAAGCCTCTGTTAATCCATATCCTTGAAGTGTAGGTAAGCCTATTGCGTTTAGAAATTCACCAATATTTTTGTCTAAGGCACCACCTCCTGAAACGAATGCTTGTAAATTTCCACCAAATTGTTTTTTGACCTTTTTTCTAACTAGAATTTCGCAGAGAAAATTTAATAAATTTTCATAAAGGGATAATTTAGTTTTATTAAGTTTTTTCTTTCCCAAAAAAACTGTTGAAAATATAAAAAACTTTTTCAATCCACTTTGCTTGTTGAAATTAATATTTATCTTGTTAAATAAGTTTTGATAAAATCTTGGGACAGCAGTCATAATAGTTGGTTTGGCGATCAACATGTTTGGTAATAATTTATCTAAACTCTCAGCGTAGAAAACTTTAGCACCTAATAATATTTGTATGAACTGAACAGTATGTTCGTACGAATGCGATAAAGGTAGCCATGTTAAAAATACTGGCTTACGTTTTTTGATAATTGGGACAAGTAAATCATATGCACCCTCACAGTTTGCAAGAATCCCTCCATGGCTTAAAACTACTCCTTTAGGAAACCCAGAAGTTCCTGATGTATAAATAATGCATGCAGGGGATGTTCTTTTCAAATTATAATTAATTATTTTTTTATAATTACTAATGTTTATTATCTCGTCAATTAGTAAACTTTCGATATCTAATTTTTCAAAAGAGATTATTTTTTTTACTTCTGGTCCAACGAAATTTTTTATCTTGTTATATTGTTCATTATTTGAAACAATGATAAGTGAAGGTTTACAGTCCTTAAGAATATATTGATAATCTTTTGATGAGTAAGTTGTAAAAATTGGAACTGATACCCCTCCTGCATTCATTACTGCAATATCAGATATTAACCAGTACGGTCTATTTTCAGAAAGAATTAGACATCTGTCCCCCTCATTAATCAAAGACTTTATGTGAAAAGTTAGCTTTAATATCCTTATATATATATCTTTCCATGTATAAAAAGGTTTGTCTGGTTTTAACCATTTCAGAAAAGGCTTGTTCTCACTAATTGAGTCATACTTTTTAAAAAATAACTCAACAAGACTATTTAACTTATTAATTTCCATATATTGGTGGGCGAAGAGAGACTCGAACTCTCAAGGTATTGCTACCACCGGATTTTGAGTCCGGCGCGTCTACCAGTTCCACCATTCGCCCTTGTAATTCATATAAATTGTAAAAATTTAATTAATTTTTCTAACAACTAGCACAAAAATTATTGATGTTACAAACATTATTAATGCATAGGCAGCTGTTGGCACCATAAACACAATATCATCAAATAATTGCGTGGCTACAAAAACAGCTAAAGTTCCATTTTGTAAGCCACACTCAAGTGAAATACATTTCCTTTGTTCTAATCCCGAAACTAAAAATTTTGCTATGAAGTAGCCTATAAAAATCATTGTAATATTTAAAATGAAAGCTACTAAACCTGCTCTCGTTATAAAACTTACTATCCTGTCCCACTCTTCTACCCAAATAGAGATAAAGACAACTAAAAATAATATTACTGACAATCTCTGAACTAACAGAGTTTTAGATACAATAAAATTCGTCATTAAACTTCTTACAATCATGCCTAAGATGACAGGAATAGTTACTATATAGAACATTTTCAATGCTATTATTAACATTGATATTTCTTTTGTAATTTCAACTCCTAAAAATTCTGCAGAATTATAGACAATTAAAGGCACTGTTATTACAGATAATAAACTCACAACTGCTGTTAACGTTACAGAAAGTGCTACATCTCCATTTGCAAATTTAGTCAAGATATTTGATGTAACTCCACCTGGAGCTGCTGCAATTACCATTACACCAAGAGCTATTTCGGGTGGCATTGAAATAATATGAATTAAAATAAAAGCGATAATTGGAAGTATTATTACTTGACCCAAAAAACCTATTATAAAATCTCTAGGGATTGTAACAACTCTTTTAAAGTCTGCTACGGTTAGGCCAAGACCCAATCCGAACATTATTAAGGCTAAACACAACGGGGCAATTGTTTTTGCGATTTCCATTAGTTTTTTAAACTTTCATTTTTAAAAAGTTCAAAAAAAGTAGCGACGAATTTACAAAGATCTATTTGATTCTGTATAAAAAGTTTCTCTAAATCTTTAATATTTTTTTTGTAATGTTGACCTAAGGTATACAGTTGATTTTGATCCTTGTGGACTATATCTTTTTTTACAATTTGACGTAATTTTCTTATAACTGTTGCCCTTGGTATGCCGGTTATTTCTGAAATTGAAGATGCGTTCACACCTGTAATCTTTTCTTTAGATAACATTAAAACTTTAACCCATTGTTGGTAAGAGTTCTCACCAAAATCATCGAAATTATTTTCGATTGTTATAGGTTTGTGAATAAAATGCTCTTTCAATCTCGTTATATGATTACCAAAAACTACAAATGCAACTACAAAGGTTTCTAGGTCATCGTGATAATCTCTTTGCCTTTTTAAATAAGGTATTTGAAATCTAAAGAAAAATCTCCAGACTAAAGTAAAGTTTTTTCTCATAAAATTCTCCAAATCTGTAGCTTTTTGAGGAGGACCAAACCAATCTTCGGTTGCCAAATATTTAGATGCGTTAGAAAGAAATATGCTTAGTTGCCTTATTGAATGCCTAGGCCTTTGAGATTGAAATGCTTTCATTGTAATGATGATTTTCTTACCTTTTCTTGAAATAATATTATCTTCACTCATTTCGTTAATTTTTCTACGCACTGTTTCTTTTGCAATATTTAAACTTTCAGATATTTCTATTAGGTTTATTTTTTCTATTTCAAAATAGGGTTTAGCGTAAAAATCGTTTTCAGAATAAACTAAAAAAACATCAGAGTAATGCCTAAATGATTTTTGAACTAGATAAATTAGAATAAAATATTTGTCCATATCATTAAAAGTTTGATAAGCATTGGTATTCCAATTCATAACAAATTTATACCAACTATCGCTTATTTTCCCGAAATTTTTTGATAAAATTGAATGCACTTCACTTCTACTTATAAATTCTTCTGGAAATTCAAGTTTTTTTTTAACTTTAAAGTCAACCTGTGTAAGATTATTTTCTTTTTTATCTACAAATTTATCAGACATGCGAGTATATATTTATAATGATAACAAATTTATATGATAGTTGTGTTAAATTTGCTAGACACAAATTTTCAAAGTATTTATTAGCATTTATTGCTTTTATAGAGAGCTCAATTTTTCCAATCCCTCCAGATGTCATGGTGGTCCCAATGGTAATAGGAAAAAAAGAGGATTACATAAAAATTTTTTTTATAACAACAATTTTTTCTGTTTTGGGTGGAGTATTTGGCTATTATCTTGGTTCTCTATTTTTAGAATTTTCAGTTTCTATAATGGAGATGTACGGGTATCAAGATAAAGTAATAGAGCTTCAAAACAAACTGTCTAACAAATCAGGTTTTATTTTTTGGTTAGGAACACTTTTTTTAGCAGGTTTTACACCACTCCCATATAAAGTTTTTACTATTTCAAGTGGAATAATTGGATTTAATATTTATCTATTTATCTTAATAAGTTTAATTTCTAGAGGGTTAAGGTTTTTTATAGTCTCTTATGTCTCAATGAAATTTGGAGAAAAATCCATAATAATCTTACAGAAATATGGTGCAAAGTGGTCTTTTATCATTGGGTTTATAATAGTTTTAGTTTTTATAATGATATACTTTTTATTAAAATAAATGAAAAAAGATTTTGCTTTAAAAAGTTTGTTAGTTTTTTCTTTACTAACAATTGGTTTTGCTCTTTTTGTTGAGTTTTATCTTGGTCATCGACCATGTAATCTTTGTAAAATTGAAAGAATACCCTATATAGCCGCTATAGTTTTAATATCTTTATATCTAATTTTAAATAGAGGTTCAAAAATGATGATTTCGATATTAATCATTTTGTTTGTAATCGGGATTGCAATTTCTTTCTATCACTTTGGAATTGAACAAGGTTTTTTTAATGAAAGTTTTGTTTGTAAGCTGGGTCAAAATAAAGCATTTGATAACCCAGAAGATCTATTAAAAAGTTTAAAAAAAACAAGTATAAGCTGCCAGGAGGTAACTTTTAGAATTTTTGGTTTATCACTTGCTACAATAAACATATTTGTATCTGCCTTAATAAGCGCTATACTTATAAGATTATATTTTAAAAATGAAAAAAACTGATCAAAAAGAACTAGAAGAAATAATAAGAGTTGATCATGCAGGTGAAAGAGGTGCTATTAAAATTTATGAGGGCCAGCTTCTTGCATTGAAAACTTTTATAAACGACGACGAATTAAAAAAAAAAATTGAAGAAATGAAAGAACACGAAAAAGAGCATTTCGAATATTTTGATAAAGAAATCCAAAAAAGAAACATTAAACCTACAAAATTATTGCCTTTATGGGACCTTATGGGAATTACTCTTGGATTTGGTACAGCGATGTTAGGTAAAAAAGCGGCAATGCTATGCACTGCATCAGTTGAAGAGGTAATTGATGGCCATTACAAAGATCAAACATATAAATTACAAGAAGATGAGAAAGAACTTAAGGAAAAAATTAAAAAATTTAGAGAAGATGAACTACATCATAAAGATATAGCATATGAAAGTGGAGCAACAAAAACTGGCTTTTACAATATACTCGATAAAGTGATAAAAACCTCATCAAGAATAGCAATTACTATTTCGGAAAAGATTTAAGGTTCTAATTCTATATCCCAGTATAAATAATCCATCCAACTTTCGTGTAAAAAATTTGGAGGAAAATTTCTTCCATTTTTGTGAAGATCATCTACGGTTGGTCTGTATGGTTTATTAAATAACTTCATCCCACTCTTTTCATAAAATTTGCCGCCTTTTTTAACATTGCATGTTGAACATGCGGTCACAACATTCTCCCAATCAGTTAGCCCTCCTTTTGATTTAGGAAGAAGATGATCAAATGTAAGATCTTTTTTATCTCCACAATATTGACATGTAAATTTGTCTCTCAAAAAAACATTAAATCTTGTGAAGTTTGGATTTTCAGATGGTTTTATAAAACTTTTAAGAGCTATAACACTTGGTAAGTTCATCTCAAAAGATGGGCTCCTGATTTTTCTTTTGTAGTTAGAAACAATGCTTACCCTATTTAGAAAAACAGATTTAACGGCATCCTGCCAACACCATAATGATAAAGGGTAATAACTTAACGGTCTGAAATCAGCATTTAAAACCAGCGCTGGGCACTTCTCAAGCGGGACTTTTTCATTAGAAGAAATAATCATATTTAAAAGTTAACTGAATATAAAAATTATATCAAGGTATAATTTTGTATCAAAGTGAGCAAATTAGTATAAATTTTTTTTGATAAATTTAAGACCAAGACTTGATCCTTCTAATGGAATTCTATGTTCGCAGTCTTTGAATATTTGTGTCTCAATGTTATAATCATTTTTTTTAAAAAAATCTTTAGCTTCTAGTAAATGACTTACTGGTACTACTGCGTCCTTTTCCCCGTGCATTAAAATTACTTTTGGTCTAGAAACTAGATTTTTTTCAAGATGTTTTAAGTCAATTATTTTTCCCGAATAACCGATTATAGAATTTATTCTATCTTTTCTTTTTAATCCTGTTTGAAGAGTTATCATACATCCTTGACTAAAACCTGATAGTATAATTTTTTCAGAAGGCAAATCATGTTTTGATTTAACTTCATCAATAAATTTATTAAGTTTGATTTCAGCGACAATTGATTTCATTAATATTTGTTCCGATGTCTGATCCATTAAATCAAACCATTGATAGCCAGTTGGGCTAATTGAACATTTTTCAGGGGCATCTGGGCAAATGAAAATTGTTTGTGGCAAATAAGTTTTCCAATAGTTAGCAAGTATTGAAATATCTTTACCATCACCACCATAGCCGTGACAAAGAATTATAGCATTTTTTGGTTTTTCCCCTGAAATTGGATTTATTATTGTTGTGTTTAGAGAGTAGCTCATGATAGTAACCTATATAATGTCAGAATTTTTATTTAATTTTATTGGTTTTAGTTTACTCGGTGCTGTTGGCATAGTTTTAGTTTTAGGTATTTATACTTTATTTAAAGGAGGAAGTACTAGTAAAAAATACTCCAATAAATTAATGCAGTTGCGGGTTCTTCTTCAATTTATAGCAATAATCGTACTAGTCGTTCTTGCGTATTTTTTTAAAAATTAAATATATTTTTTCAAAAGATCTATAAATTCTTTACTTTGAAAATCTATTTCTCCTACAACTCTACCGAATTCGTCTCCATTTTTGTCAATTAGGATACTGGTTGGAAGTCCTCTCATTTTAAAAGATTTTACTAATTCTAATTTTGGATCAAAATATGAGTTTAAGCTAACAACCCCAATTTCTCTAAAAAAATCTCTTACTCTTAATTTGTTGGGAGGCTCCATATTTATTGCATATATTTTAATTTCAGGAAAACTTACAGCCAATTTTTCAAGCGATGGCATCTCTCTTTTGCATGGAGCACACCATGTTGCCCAAAAATTTAAAATCATGATATTGCCTTTTTTTGAAGTTAGATCAACATCTTGAAGATTGTAATCTTTGAATTTAAGTTCTTTAATATTTACTGGTTTATCGTGAATTATCACATTTTTCGATAAACCTTCATTTGCTGGAAGATTGTTTACTAATATTAAAGATAATATTATGTGAATATAGATTTTAAAAGATTTACTAATTTTCATATTAATTTAAATTGAAAATAACATAGATTATGACAAATAAAAATAAGACAGTTTGGTCTGGTAGATTCAAAAGCCCGATTTCTAAATCATTCCAAAGAATTGGTGCTTCTATAAACGTGGATAAAAGACTCTACGAACAGGATATTTTTGCATCAAAAATTCATACTCAGATGCTTATCAAAAATAAGATAATTCCTGTCAAAGACGGAAAAAAAATTCTTAAGGGTCTAGAAAAAATTAAAAAGCAAATAAAAAAAGGTAAATTTGTTTTTAAAGAGAAGTTTGAAGATATTCATTTAAATATTGAAAAAAAATTATTTGAGATAATCGGAGTTTCTGCGGGTTACATGCATACTGCAAGATCAAGAAATGATCAGGTTGTCACCGACTTTAAGCTTTGGGTGAAGGACTCATCTTTAATTATAATAGATGAGTTAAATGATTTGATGAAAAATATAATAAAAAAAGCAGAAAAAAATATAGGAACAGTAATGCCAGGTTTCACTCACTTAAAAAATGCTCAACCTATTTCATTTGCACATTACTTATTAGCATACTATGAAATGTTTAAAAGAGACAAATCAAGATTTTTCAATAATTTAGAATTAATTGATGACTCACCTTTAGGTGTGGCAGCTTTATCTGGAACCTCATATAAAATTGATAGGCATTTTACATCAAAAAAACTTGGATTCAAAAAGCCGACTAACAACTCGATCGACACCGTTTCAGATAGAGATTTTGCCATTGATTTTTTGTATGCTTGTGCCGTCTGCGCCATGCACCTATCTAGACTTGCAGAAGATTTTATAATTTTAAATTCTGATGCTTACAAATTAATTAGTTTTAATGATAAGATGCTTACAGGATCATCAATCATGCCTCAAAAAAAAAATCCAGATCCAGCTGAACTTATCAGGGGGAGAACAGGAATTAATTATGGTAAATTAAATTCAATTTTAACAATAATGAAAGGTCTTCCAATTTCTTATTTTAAGGACTTACAAGACGATAAGTCGCTCGTGTTTGATGGATTTGATACTCTTAAAGATACACTTATAATGAGTAATGAATTGATTAAAAATGTTTATCCAAATAAAACAAGAATGTTGAATATGGCTAATACTGGTTATACAACTGCAACTGATTTTGCAGATTATTTAGTTAAAGAAAAAAATTTATCCTTTAGGGCGGCTTACAAAATATCTTCAAAAATAGTCAATTATGCTGAAAAAAATAAAAAAAATTTAGATGAATTGAATTTAAATGAGATAAAAAAATTTTATAAAGATTTAGATTTAAAAGTTTTAAAAATTTTTAACGTAAAAAATTCAATGAATTCTAAAAATTCTTTTGGAGGCACTTCAGAAAAAAACGTAAAAAGTATGATTAAAAGATATAAAAAGGAACTCAGATGAGACTTGCTATAACTTTAATTTTGTTAATCTTCGTTTTAACAGCTTGTGGAAAAAAATCTAATCCACAATATCAAGGTTCAACTAATAACCTAATAAGCATTATATAAATCATGTCTTATATAAGATATAAAAATAATAAGCTCTTTATAGAGAATGTCTCTGTTAATCAACTCGCATCAAAATTAAAAACACCTTTTTATCTTTATTCAGAAGGTAATATAGTTGAAAATTACAACTCATTTTCAAATAGTTTTAAAAAATCTAAACCTTTAGTTTGCTTTTCAGTGAAAGCTAATTCTAATATTCAAATTTTAAAAATTTTAAAAAAGTTGGGTTCAGGAGCTGATGTAGTCTCTGGTGGTGAATTGCTAAAGGCAATTAAATCTGGGATAAAACCCAATAAAATTGTTTTTTCAGGTGTAGGAAAAACTGAAGAAGAAATAAGATTAGCAATTAGAAAAAATATTTTATTAATAAACGTTGAGTCAGAAAACGAAGCTTTACTAATAAATAAAATATCTGGTCAATTAAAAAAAAAGACAGCAATAGGTATCAGACTAAATCCTGATATTAATGCGCCTACACATAAAAAAATTTCTACTGGAAAAGCTGAAGATAAATTTGGACTTTCAAAAACAAATTTAATTTCTTTTTGTCTTAATATAAGTAAACTAAAAAATTTGAAACTAAATGCAATTAGTGTTCATATCGGAAGTCAGATTTTAAGTGAAAATCCATTTAAAAAAACTTTAAAAGTTTTAGAAGAAATAATGATCAAAACAAAAATGCACTTTAAGTTTGTTGATCTTGGAGGTGGCTTTGGTATTGCCTACAAAAAAAATGACCGAAAAATAAACTTAAAAAATTATTCGAGTTTAGTTGAAAAGTTTAGAAAAAAGTATAATTGTAATATTATTTTTGAACCAGGTAGAGCTATTCTAGGAAATACAGCTGTTTTGGTAACTAAAATTCAATATCTTAAAAAAGGATCAAACAAAACGTTTGCTATTTTAAATGCGGGGATGAATGACTTTATGCGAACTGCACTTTATGATGCAGTCCACAATATAATTCCAGTAATAAAAAATTCAAAAAAAAATAAAGGTCCCCTGGAGTTTGTAGGACCAATTTGCGAAACAACTTGTAAATTTATTAAATACAATAAATACCAAAAACTAAGAGAGTCTGATTATGTTGCTATTGCTGATGTGGGGGCTTACGGAGCTTCTCTATCTTCAAATTATAATACTAAACCGCTAATAGCCGAGGTAATCATTAATAAAACCAAAGCTAGAATAATAAGAAAAAAACAAGATATAAAAAGTTTACTCATCCAATAATGCAATTGATAAGATCAGTCTTGTTCACAATATTATTTTACTCAACTTTAATTTTAGTTTTTATTTTAGCAATACCAACATTGGTTTTACCTAGCAAAGCTACAATGATTTGTGGAAAGATACTGGCACATATCATTATTTTTTTGCTAAAGTTTGTCTTAGGAGTTAGAGTTACTTTTTCTGGAATAGAAAATTTAAAAAAAAATGAAAGGTTTTTTGTTGCTAGTGCACATCAATCTTTACTTGAAACATTTATACTTCAAGCTCCTTTGGAATATCCTATTTTTATCCTTAAAAAGGAACTTCTTAAAATTCCCTTATTTGGTTGGTATTTAAAAAAAATTGGTGCGATTGATATTGTTAGAGATACCACAACAAAAGAAAATTTAAATTTTTTTGAAAAAATTAAGAACAACGATGAAATTAAAAAAAGACCTTTGTTGATTTTTCCTCAAGGAACAAGAGTTAAATTTGGTGAAAGAATACCATTTAAAAAGGGAGCGGGAAGGATTTACGAAGCATTAAATTTACCTTGTGTTCCCGTAGCATTAAACACCGGAAAAGTATGGCCAAAAAATAGTTTCTTTAAAAAAAATCACAATATAGAAATATCTTTCTTAGAACCTATTGAACCTGGAAAAGATAAAGATGTTTTTATAAAAGACTTGGAAACAAATATTTATTCCTCTATTGATAAATTATTTTAATCTTTTTTTCTACCAAAGTCAGGGGATTTAACATCTTGACCCGCTTTAATGATCTCTTTCCTAACATTCTTAGTAGATGCAAATATTTTAAGAAGTTTTTCGCTATTTTTTTCTATAATGGCTTTTTTAAAATCATTAATATTTTCAGAAAATTCATCTAATATTTTTATAATATTGTTGCTGTTATCAATAAAAATATCTCTCCACATTAAAGGATCTGATGAAGCAATACGAGTAAAGTCTCTTAGACCTCCAGCGCTATATTTTATAATTTCATCTTTAAATTTCTCATCAGCACTAATAGCTGTTTTTACAATATTATATGCAACTGCATGAGGTAAATGACTTGTAAGTGCTAGTATATGATCATGATCTTCTATAGTCATCAATTTTACTTTGCTACCTAAAAATTCCCAAAACTTTTTTAATTTTTCAACTTTATCTGTGTTTGAGTTTTTTCCTTTACAAATAATTGTCCATCTATTTTTAAAAAGATTTTTTAATCCTGCAGAAGGTCCACTTTCTTCAGTTCCTGCTATAGGGTGCGATGCTATCCAGTTAACATTATTTAAATTAAAATTTTCAAATATTTTATTCACTTCTTTTTTTACTGAGCCAGTATCCGTGATGATGGCATCTTTTTTGAATGAGTCCCTCGCGGATAATAAAACTTCTTTATATGCGCTTAGAGGTACTGCGAAAATTACTAAGTCCGCATCTTTAACAGCAGATTGAATATCTTTTGATAAGTCTCTGCATAAATTTTCTTTTTTAATAATTTCAATGACATCCTTAGACTTGTCAAAAACTGTAACTGATTTACTAATTTTATTATTAATATTTCTAAGGATTGATGATCCTATTAAACCACAACCAATAATAGCAATTTTTTCAAACATTAAACTATCTTTCTAATAATTTTTATAAATTTTTTATTCTCTAAATTGTTTCCAATCGTTATTCTTAATGAATTTTTAATATTATATACATCCATTTTTCTTACAAGTATTCCACTTTTAGCTAATTTTGAAAATATTTTTTTTGAATTTCCTCTAATCTTATTAAAATTTATTAGTAAAAAATTTCCATATCCTAAATTTGTTTCAATTCTTAAGTTTTTAAAAATATTATAAAAAATTTTTACCCATTTATTAACGTGATTTATTTCTTTATTTAGCCATTTGGTATCTTTTATTGACTCGGCTGCAGCAAATAAAGCAGCTCTGTTTATATTAAAGGGTGGCTTAACTTGATTTAATGCGTATATCAAATTTTTTGGACCATATCCCCAACCAATTCGCAATCCAGCAAGACCATAAATTTTAGAGAATGTTCTTGTTATGATAACATTTTTAGAATTAGAAAATAATTTGATACCAGACAAATAATTTTTTTCTTTTACATACTCATAATACGCGTCATCAATTACCAATAATATATTGCTCCTTAGCTTTTTTCTTAATAGTAACAATTCTTTTTTATTTACAATGGTCCCAGTAGGGTTATTGGGATTTGCTAAAAAAACAATCTTAGTTTTTTTCGTAACTTTTGAAAGTATATTTTTTACTGAAATTTTAAAGTTTTTTTCTTTTGCATATTTAATTTTTGCCCCGTAAATTTTACTATAAATTCTATAAATAATAAAACTAAACTCTGGAACAATAACTTCATCCTTTTCAGTAAGGAATGCTTTACAAATTAATTCGAAGATTTGATCTGATCCTGAGCCAAGAATAATTCTTTTTGGATCCAATTTAAATTTCTTTGATAATACTTTTCTTAAAAAAACACCATCAGAGTCAGGGTACCTTTTTAGATTTTTAGCTACTTTATAAAATTCTTTTATTGCTTTAGGGCTAGGACCTAATGCGGACTCATTGGCTGAAAGTTTTATTTTAGCAGTTTTTTGCTTAAACGAGCTTAATCCAGCGACATACCTTTCGGCATTAATTTTTTTTGGTTTAGGTAAATTCATTTTAATTAAGTTAATATATAAAAAGCTTTAGTAATGCTAGTTTCATTGCATATGAATTTGACAAGTTTGCGACTATTTAGTATTAATTCTTATAAGGCGCCGATTTAACCAAATTGCAGGCGCTTGATAAATGTAGCTAAACAGGAGATAGCCCAGTTTAGCTGGGCTTTTTTTTTGAATGGATAATAAACTTGAAAATATAAAAAAACTTGATGTATCAAAACCACTTAGATTAGATTGTGGAAAAACTATTGAAAATTTTCCACTTGCTTACGAAACTTATGGAAAATTAAATGCAAACAAAGACAACGCTATTCTAGTTTTTCATGCTTTAACTGGAGATCAATTTGTTGCTGGTACAAACCCAATAACCAAAAAAGAAGGATGGTGGGTTACGGCCGTTGGTCCAGGTAAAGCTATAGATACTAATAAATATTTTGTAATTTGTGCTAATGTAATTGGAGGCTGTATGGGCTCAGTGGGACCAAAAAATATCAATCCTGAGACCAAAAAACCATATGGATTAGATTTTCCAGTTATTACAATTAAAGACATGGTCAGAGCACAAGAATCTTTATTAGATCATCTAGGTATTAAAAAACTTTTATGTGCAACTGGTGGTTCGATGGGTGGTATGCAGCTCTTACAGTTCTGCGCTACATTCCCTGAAAAGACCTTTTCTGCTGTTCCTATTGCATGCAGTTCAAGTCATAGTGCACAGAACATTGCTCTTAATGAATTAGCTCGTCAAGCAATAATGGCTGACCCTGTTTGGGATAATGGTAAATATTTTCTTAAAAATGTGCAGCCTAAGAATGGGCTAGCAGTTGCTCGAATGGTTGGTCACATTAGTTACTTATCTGAAAAAGGTATGCAAGAAAAATTCGGAAGAAAGTTACAAGAAAAAGCTGATTATGAATTTAGTTTTGATGCAGATTTCCAAGTAGAAAGTTATTTAAGACACCAGGGTTACGCATTTGTTGAAAGATTTGATGCTAATTCCATTCTTTATATTACAAGAGCAATGGATTACTTTGATCTTTCCAAACAATTTAAAGGAGGCCTAGTCGAAGCTTTTAAAAATCAAAAAACAAAGTTTTTCATAATGTCTTTTTCTTCGGATTGGCTTTATACAACTAGAGAGAATAAAGATATAGTAATTGCTTTAAATGCATCTGGTGCTGATGTTTCATATTCTGAAATAATTACTGATAAAGGACATGATTCATTTTTACTTAACGTACCAGAATTTTTAAAAAATTTAAAAAATTTTATCGACACAATGTATGAGAAATTTAAGAATGAAAAAAGAATTTAAAGTAATTGCAGAATTAATACCTAAAAACACAAGAGTACTAGATGTAGGTTGTGGAGATGGTTCTTTAATGAATCTGCTTCAAACAGAAAAAAATATTGAAGTCCGGGGATTAGAGCTAAGTCAAGAAAATGTTCAAGCATGTATTCACAAAGGTTTACCAGTTATTCAAGGAAATGCTGAAACAGAACTTCATCAATTTCCCAATCAATCTTTTGACTATGTTGTGCTTAGTCAAACACTTCAAGCTTTTTATAATCCTGAAAGAGTATTAAGAGAATTGTTGAGAATAGGAAAATCAGTAATCATATCTATTCCGAATTTTGGATATTGGAAAGTAAGGACTAAACTTTTATTTTTTGGAACAATGCCTGTGACAAAGACTTTGCCAAATACGTGGTACAATACTCCCAATCTACATATGTGCACCATTAAAGATTTATTTTATTTTTGTGATGAAAAAGATATCAAAATTAAAAAAGTTGTAGGTGTAAATGAAGATAAAACTTCATTAATTAAAAGAAGAAATCTAGAAATAAAAAACCTTTTTTCAAAACTAGGAATTTTTCTTATAGGATAATATGAAGATAGAAATTATAGCGTGTTTAAATGATAATTATAGTTATTTGATAGAAGATAAAAATACGAATATTATATCAATAATCGATCCGTCAGATTTTAATGCATGTGATAAAATAGTTAAAAAATATAAAAAATTAGATTATATTTTAAATACACACCATCATGCTGATCATGTTGATGGGAACCTGCAGCTTAAAAAAAAATATAATTCAAAAATATTAGGTTTTACTGGAGATAAAGATCGTATTCCTGGTATAAGTATCTTATTAAATGAAAATCAAAAGTTTAAAATCGGGAGTTTAGATTTTAAAGTAATATTTACTCCAGGACATACTAGTGGGCATATTGCATTTTTTTTTGAGGAGTCAAAAATTGTTTTTACCGGCGACACTTTATTTTCTTTAGGATGCGGTAGGGTTTTTGAAGGTACTTGTGATCAAATGTTTAACTCTATTAATAAACTCAAAAATTTACCTCCTGAAACTAAAGTTTATTGCGGACACGAGTATACCAAAAAAAATTCAGAATTTTGTTTAAAATATGATCCTAAAAATTTAAAGCTTATCGAAAAAATTAATTTAATTAGCTCACAGCGTAATAAGAATCTCCCTACGATACCGACAACTATTCAAGAAGAAAAAGAAACAAATATATTTTTAAGATGCAATTTGGCAGAGGTTAAAAAGGCTTTAAATATGAAAGATCAACCAGATCATGAAATATTTCATAAATTACGTGATTTAAAAGACACTTTTTAAGCTCAATAATCTTGACTTGTTTTTTATGGGGGATATATTGCGTGGAAACTAACAAATAAATTTTATGTCATTTGCAATTATTGAAACCGGTGGAAAACAATATAAAGTCTCTGCAAGTAAAATCATTGAGGTGGAAAAACTTAATGCTGAAGCTGGGAAAACAATTCAATTTAAGAAAGTTTTACTTTTAAAAGATGACAAAGGCACTGAAGTAGGAAATCCTAATATTAACGGTGCAATGGTTGAAGCTAAACTTTTAAGTAATGTAAAAGATAGAACAATTTTAGTTTTTCACAAAAGAAGAAGAAAGCACTCAAGAAAAAAAAATGGACATAGACAGAGACATTCAAAAATTCAAATAACAAAAATTTTCTCTAAAGACGGAAAAATAATAGCACAAGCTGAGACTAAGCAATCTACTACAAGACAAATAGATAAAGAAAAAGTCCAAAAAAAAATTAAAGTTAAACCAGTAGTAAAAAGTGCAAAAAAAAAATAGGAATTAAATGGCAACAAAAAAAGCAGGTGGATCATCTAGGAATGGACGAGATAGTAAAGGGCGAAGGCTAGGCGTCAAAAGATACGGGGATCAAATTGTTGTGCCTGGAAATATTATTGTTAGACAGAGAGGAACCAAAATTCACCCTGGTAACAATGTAAGCATGGGTAAAGACCATTCAATATTCTCTTTAGTTAAAGGAAAAGTTAAGTTCAAAAAATCAAAACTTAATAGAACTTTTGTTTCAGTAATTCCCAGTTAAGTATTAAACTTAATTAAATTAAATTAATTCCAAAATGAAATTTTTAGATCAAGCAAAAATTTATATTAAAGCTGGGGATGGAGGATCAGGCTCTGCAAGCTTTAGGAGAGAAAAATTTATTGAGTTTGGTGGACCTGATGGTGGAGATGGTGGTAACGGAGGTTCCATTATTTTTCAATCAGATAGAAATTTAAATACTCTCATCGACTATAGATATGCTCAACATTTTAAAGCACAAAAGGGTGGACACGGAAGCAAAAGAAATAAAACTGGTTCAGGAGGTAAGGATTTAGTTTTAAAAGTTCCTGTTGGAACCCAAATTTATGAAGAGGACAATATTTCGTTAATTTATGATTTTACAAAAAATAAAGAGAGATTTCTTGTAGCGAATGGTGGTAAAGGTGGTTTGGGAAATGTAAGATTTAAGAGTTCAACGAACCGTGCTCCAAAAAAGAAGACTGAAGGAAAAAATGGCGAAGAATTTTGGATTTGGTTACAGCTTAAAGTTATTGCTGACATTGGTATAATTGGAATGCCAAACGCTGGAAAATCGAGTTTATTAGCTGCTTTGACGAGAGCAAAACCTAAAATTGCTAGCTATCCTTTTACTACGATAAATCCTAATTTAGGAGTTACTTATCATAAAAATAAAGAAATGACTCTAGCTGACATACCTGGTTTAGTAGAAGGAGCTCATAAAGGCATTGGATTAGGAGATAAGTTTTTAAGACATATTGAAAGATGCAAAGTCTTATTACATTTGATTGATCTTACTGAAAATGATTTAGTTAATAGTTATAGAAAAATAAAACAAGAATTAAGTGCTTATGATGAAAAAATGAATAAAAAAAGAGAGATAATTTTTTTTAATAAGTCAGATTTGTTAAGTAAAATTGATATAAATAATAAACTAAAGATTTTCAAGAATAAGATTGGGAAAAAATACGAGGTTATTTCTGTCTTTAAAAATGAAGATATAAAAAGAATAAAAGAAACTCTAATAAAATATGCTTGAAAATTCTAAAAAGATAGTAATAAAATTAGGATCATCAACTATTGTTGATAGCAAAGGACATTTTAAGAATGAATGGATCAAAAGTCTTATTAAAGATATAAAAACTTACAAAAAAAATAAAAACTTTGTTATCGTATCATCTGGAGCTATTGCTCTTGGGCAAAAATACTTACGAATAAAAAAGAAAAAATTAAAAATTGAAATGAGCCAAGCAATTGCAGCTGTAGGCCAAATACATCTTGCTGGAGAATTTCAAAAAGTATTTGAGAAAAACTCTTTTAAAACTGGACAAATACTAATTTCTCTTGATGATACTGAGCAAAGAAGAAGAGCTTTAAATGTGAAGAGAACCTTCGAAAATTTATTTAAACTTAATGCAATCCCAATAGTAAATGAAAACGATACTACTGCTACATCTGAAATCAAGTATGGAGACAATGACAGATTAGCTGCAAGAGTGGCTCAAATAATAGGTGCGGATACATTAATAATATTATCAGATGTTGATGGCTTATATGATAATACAAAAAAGAAAAAATTGATTAAAGAAGTTAAAATTATTGATAAAAATATTTATTCATTGTCAGATAAAAAAATTAATAGTTATGGATCAGGAGGTATTGAAACTAAACTGGACGCAGCTAAAATTTGTATAAATTCAGGATGTAAAATGTACTTGGCTAATGGAAAAGTGAAAAATCCAATTAAGAATATGATTAAAAATAAAATTTTCACTTGTTTTATTCCAAAGCTGTCAACTTTAGATGCTAGAAAAAAATGGATCATAAGCTCTTTAAATTCATCAGGAAAAATTTATATTGATATGGGTGCTGCCAAGGCTCTAGCAAATGGAAAAAGTTTGTTGGCTGCAGGAATAACTAATGTTAGTGGTAAGTTTAATAAAGGCGAAAATATATTAATAGTAGATCAAGACGATAATCATTTAGCCAGAGGATTATCTTCATTTAGTTCTATAGAAATCAATAAAATTAAAGGTATGCAAAGTTCAATACTTGAAAAAACTTTAGGTTATTCAACTAAATCGGAAGTGGTGCATAAAGATGATATGGTAAAATTATAATATGAATTATTTAAACAAAATTGGCGAAAATTCAAAAAAGGCCTTTAAAAAAATCAAAAACCTTGATCACAAAATCGTTAAAAAAGTTTTAAATGATTTTGATCAAAATATAAAAAAAAATAAAAATTTAATCATCAATGCAAATCAAAAAGATGTTAAAAATGTAAAAAGAAAACATCTAATCGACAGATTAATACTAAATACTAAAAGAATTGAAGGAATAAGGAACTCTATACATGAAATAATAAAATTTCCAAATCCTGTGGGAAGAGTTATTGAGACTTGGAAAAGACCAAATAATCTTTTAATCAAAAAAGTTTCTATACCAATTGGAGTTATAGGTATTATTTATGAAAGTAGACCAAATGTAACAGCTGATGTAGCTGCATTATGTTTTAAATCTGGTAATTGTGCAATTTTAAGAGGAGGCACAGAAGCGTTTAATTCTAACATTACTTTAGCAAATTTATTTAGAGATTCATTGTACACAAATCGTGTAGATAAAAATTCTTTACAATTTATTGAAAAAAAAGAACGAAAAGTGGTCGATTATATCCTTTCAAAAATGAATAATTATATCGATGTAATTGTACCAAGGGGTGGAAAAAATTTAGTAAGAAAAGTTCAAAAAATTTCTAATGTTCATGTGATAGGTCATTTGGAAGGTTTGTGTCACATTTATTTAGATAATAATGCAAGTTTGGATATAGCAAAAAAGATTATTATAAATGCTAAAATGAGAAGAACCAGTATTTGTGGAGCATTAGAAACTTTGCTGGTAAATGATAAATTGCCAAAGACATATCTAATATCAATAATAAATAAACTTGAAGAGTCAGGTTGTGAAGTTAGAGTAGATAAAAAGATTAATAAGTATTTTCGAAATAGATTTAAATTAGCTAAAGAAAGTGATTGGAAGACTGAATATCTAGACTCCATTTTATCAATAAAAAGTGTTAAAAATGTAAACGAAGCCGTAAATCATATTTTAAAATATGGTACGATGCATACTGACTCAATTATTACTAAGAATTCAAAAATAGCTAAATATTTTTTAGAAAATGTAAATAGTTCTATTGCAATGCATAATGTGTCTACTCAATTCGCAGATGGGGGTGAGTTCGGATTCGGTGGTGAAATTGGGATTTCAACGAGTAGTATGCCACCTAGAGGTCCTGTCGGTGTAAATCAACTTACATCTTATAAATATGTTGTCACAGGTAAAGGCGTTATCAGAAAATAACATATGATTAAGTACAAAGAAAATATAGGTATCTTTGGAGGATCTTTTGACCCTCCGCATAGAGGTCATCTCTTAATTGCTAAACACAGTATAAAAAGATTAAAGTTAAAAAAACTTTATTGGCTTGTGACAAATAAAAACCCTTTAAAAGAAAAAACTTTTTTTTCTCTTAATGATAGGCTAAAAAAATCAAGGAAAATCGCAAAAAATGAAAAAAAAATTTTTGTGAAATTTTTAGAAAATAGAATAAAATCTAATAAGACTATTAAAACCCTTGAATACTTTGTAAAAAATAATAAAAAAACTAATTTTTTTCTGATAATTGGTTATGATAATCTTATTAACTTTGACAAATGGAAAGACTGGAAAAAAATATTAAAATTATGTAAACTGGTTGTATTTTCAAGAAAGGGTTATAAAAAAAAATTGAAAAAAAAAGAAATTTTAAATTCTTTGCAAGATAAACAAGTTATATTTGTTAAAAATTTTAACGTTAAAATCTCTTCTTCACAATTGAGAAATTATTATTATGGATAATTTTTGATGCAAATATCTGAAATTAAAAAGTTTATTGAAAAAACGCTCGATGAAAATAAAGCACAAAATATTTCTACTATAGATTTGAGAAAAAAATCATATATTGCAGATTATATGATTGTAGCTTCTGGAACCTCATCAAGACATCTACAGGCATTATCAGAAATTCTTCTCTCAAAATTAAAAAAAAAAGGAGTAGAAAATTGTAGAATTGAAGGTAAAGATAGCAAAGATTGGAAATTAGTGGATGCTATAGATATTATTGTCCACATTTTTCACCCAGATAAAAGAGAATTTTACGACATTGAAAAAATGTGGTCAGAACCAATACCTAAACAAAAAGCAATAATATGAAAAAAATATTTTTAATAATTGGAATATCTTTTTTTATTACATCGAATTCTAGTTCGAGTAATTCAGAAAAATTATACGAAAAAATTGATTTGTTTGGTGAGGTTATTGAAAAAGTAAAAGATAATTATGTTGATGAAATTGACCAAGCTGAGGTAATGGACTCAGCAATAAATGGTGTCCTACAGTCTCTTGATCCTTATTCGGCATATATGAGCCCAGAACTTTTCAATGAAATGCAAACGGATACTAGAGGTGAGTTTGGTGGTTTAGGAATTGAAATCGGAATGGAGGCTGGTGTAGTAAAGGTGATTTCACCAATTGATGATACTCCAGCTTCAAGGGCGGGAATAAAATCAGGAGATTATATTGTTAAGATTGATGAAATACAGGTTCAAGGTAAAACTTTAATGGAAGCTGTTAAATTGATGAGGGGTAAAGTTGGAACTAGTATTAAATTAACAGTTAGAAGAAAAGGAACTAAGAAAGCTTTAGAATTTAAAATAAGAAGAGAGGTAATTGAAGTTCAATCTGTTGATGCAAAAATACTAGGAGATAAAAAAAAGATAGGGTACATAAGACTTAAATCTTTCAATGAAAATAGTGATAAGCAATTTATAAAGAATATTAAATCTTTTGAAAAGAAAGAAAAACCAATCGGATATATAATTGATCTAAGAAATAATCCTGGAGGACTTTTAACACAAGCGATTAGTATAACTGATTTTTTTCTTGAAGATGGTGAAATTGTTTCTACTAAGGGAAGAAAATCATCAGAAACCAGAAAGTTTTTTGCTAGAGCCGGTGACGGTATTAATGGAAAACCGGTAATTGTAATGATCAATAATGGATCAGCATCAGCATCTGAAATTTTTGCAGGCGCCTTGCAAGATCACAAGAGAGCAATTGTTCTTGGTGAAAACACTTATGGTAAAGGTTCAGTACAATCTATAATTCCCCTGAGAAATGGTGGAGGTATGAGATTAACTATTTCAAAATATTATTTACCATCTGGTAAATCTATTTCTGAAGTCGGTGTTACACCAGACATAATTTTAGAAGAGTCGGGGGATAATTTTGTTATAAATACAGAAACTGATAATCAACTAAATTATGCGATTAAACTGTTCACATCTTGATAAATGGATAAAAAAAAATTACCTTTACGAATGGGTGTTGGTGTTGTCGTGTTAAACTCTAAAAATAAAGTTTTTGTTGCAAAACGTAAAGACAATGCAGTGGATAAGTGGCAAATGCCTCAAGGTGGAGTAGATCAAAATGAAGACCTTGTAACAGCAATGAGAAGAGAGCTCGACGAAGAAACAAGTATAAAAAATATTTCTATATTAAAAACAATAGACAAATGGCTCGAATATGAATTACCTAAAAACCTAGTTGGAATAATATGGAAAGGTAAATTCAGAGGTCAAAAACAAAAATGGTTTATTGTAAAATTTTTAGGTGATGATAAAGAAATAAACATCGAAACGCAAAAGCCAGAATTCATAGAGTGGAAATGGATTAACGTTGAAGATTTACCAAAAGTTATTGTTGATTTCAAAAAACATGTTTATGAGGAACTTGTTCCAGAAATAAAAAAAGTTATTGGCTAATATTTTTTAACCCCTCGATTTTATAAGAAAGTATATATTTTTCTTTATCGGTACAATCCTCTAGGTTAAGATCTTTTGTTGCTTTATCAATTTGTTCTTGAATTTCATCTTTTGAAAATTCTTTAGAATTTTTCACTGTAGAAGATAAAATCAACAAGGTATCATTTGAAAACTCTACAATCCCCTCTTCTAAAAAAAACTTTTCTTTTTTTTGTGAACCAATTATCTCAACAAATCCTGGACGTAAAAAAGTAACAATAGGAATATGATTTTTTAATACTCCCATTTCACCTTCAAAAGATGGTATTGTAACAAGGTTTGCTGAACCTTTAAAAATTATTTTTGCTGGACTTATTATCTCAACTTTAAAGTCTTCAGGCATTACTTTTGAGACTCTTTGTTTAATTTTTCTGCTTTTTCTACAACTTCTTCTATTGAGCCGACCATATAAAAAGCTGCTTCGGGTAAGTGGTCATATTCACCTTTACATATTGCATCA
This sequence comes from uncultured Pelagibacteraceae bacterium, assembly GCA_902582345.1. Lineage (GTDB taxonomy): Bacteria > Pseudomonadota > Alphaproteobacteria > Pelagibacterales > Pelagibacteraceae > Pelagilacustribacter. Next base: position 200,022 of record CACHRU010000002.1, read on the forward strand.
AAACCTTTTATCGTTGAGTCTAAATCTACTAATTTACCTGGAGAACCAGTAAAAACTTCAGCAACAAAAAAAGGTTGAGACAAAAATCTTTGAATTTTTCTTGCTCTAGCAACTGTTAATTTATCCTCTTCGGAAAGCTCATCCATTCCAAGAATAGCTATAATATCTTGTAAAGATTTATATGCCTGAAGAACACGTTGAACTTCTCTAGCTACTCTATAATGTTCTTCTCCGACGACTCTTGGATCTAAAATTCTTGATGTTGAGTCTAAAGGATCTACAGCTGGATAAATCCCAAGTTCAGCGATTTGTCTTGATAACACGGTTGTGGCATCCAAATGCGAAAACGATGTTGCGGGTGCTGGATCTGTTAAATCATCCGCTGGCACATAAATAGCTTGCACAGAAGTTATTGAACCTTTGCCGGTAGAAGTAATTCTTTCTTGTAAATTTCCCATATCGGTAGCTAGAGTTGGTTGATATCCAACTGCTGATGGTATTCTTCCTAAAAGTGCCGACACTTCTGATCCTGCTTGTGTAAACCTAAAAATATTATCTACGAAGAATAAAACATCCTGACCTTCTTTATCTCTAAAGTACTCTGCAACTGTTAACCCTGTTAAAGCAACTCTTGCTCTAGCGCCTGGTGGTTCATTCATTTGACCATAAACTAGTGCCGCTTTTGATCCATTACCCTCAGTTTTAATAACCCCTGACTCTATCATCTCGTGGTACAGATCGTTGCCCTCCCTAGTTCTTTCTCCAACTCCCGCAAAAACAGAAAAACCACCGTGGGCTTTTGCAATATTATTTATTAATTCCATAATTGTAACTGTTTTACCTACTCCAGCTCCACCAAATAATCCTATTTTTCCACCTTTCGCATATGGTGCTAATAAGTCTATAACCTTTATACCTGTAACAAGTATCTCAGTTTCAGTGGATTGATCTGTAAATTTCGGAGCTGAGCGATGGATTGGCCATTTCTCTTTTGTTTTAACTTCGCCTTTCTCATCAATTGGTTGACCAATAACATTTATTATTCTTCCAAGAGTTTCGGGACCTACAGGAACGCTTATTGGGGCACCAGTATTTATAACTTGATCACCTCGTTTTAATCCTTCAGTTGAGTCCATGGCTATGGTTCGAACGCTATTTTCACCTAAATGTTGAGCAACTTCTAAAATTAACTTATTTCCGCTATTGGTTGCTTCAAGTGCTGTGAAAATTTCTGGTAGATCTCCATCAAATTTAACATCGACTACCGCTCCTATCAATTGTGTTATTACACCTTGTTTACTCATTATAAACTTTCTGCTCCCGATATGATCTCGATTAATTCTTTAGTTATTGATGCTTGACGACTTCTATTATAAGTAATCGTTAATTTTTCTACTAGATCCCCAGCATTTCTTGTCGCGTTATCCATTGCTGTCATTCTTGATCCTTGTTCGCTAGCAGCATTTTCTAATAGGGCTTTAAAAATTTGAGTGGAAATATTTTTTGGTAGTAAGTCCTCTAAAATTTCTTCCTCTTCGGGTTCATATTCATATAAATTACTTGTTTTACTTTCTTTTTGAGTTTCTAATTCAGTCACTGATTTTGCTACAGGAATAATCTGCTGCATTTGAGGAACTTGTGTAATAACATTTTTAAAATTATTAAAAAAGATAAAACATTTATCAAACTCATTTTTTTTAAAGTTTTCTAATACAAATTTTCCAATTTCATTCGCTTGACTGAACGAAACTTTTTTCACATTCTTAAAATTTCGCTTCTCAATTATAAATTTTCCATATTCTTTCTTTAATTGATCAAAACCTTTTGTTCCAACAGTAACTATTTTTAAGATTTTTTTTTCTGATAAAGATTGTTTAAAAAATTTTTTTGCCAACTTGCAGATATTTGTATTAAAACCACCACATAACCCTCTATCTGCTGTCATAACTAAACACAAGTAAGTTTTATCATTTCCAGTACCAACAAGTAGTTTTGAAGAATTTTCAGGATCGGCAACAGATTTTGTTAAATTTAAAATAATATTATGTATTTTGTCGCTATAAGGTCTTCCCTTTTCAGCATCATCTTGAGCCTTTTTTAGTTTTGCTGCAGCCACCATCTTCATAGCTTTTGTAATCTTTTGTGTAGATTTTACACTTTTAATTCTTTTTTTTAGATCATCTAAACTTGGCATTATTTTAAATCTTTTTTAATTTTTTCAATGATATTGATAAGATCTTTTTCGATCTTCTCATCTAATTTACCGCTTGTGTGAATGTTTTCAAAAATTTCAGGTTTATTATTTTTTATTTCTTCGATTAGTTTTTTTTCAAATGAATTTATCATACTTAAATCTAAATTATCTAGATATCCATTTACTCCTGAAAAAATTGTTACCACTTGTTCAGCTACAGTAAGTGGGGAGTATTGGTTTTGTTTTAAAAGCTCTGTTAATTTTGAACCTCTATTTAATAATTTTTGTGTTGATGCATCCAAATCTGATCCAAATTGTGCAAAAGCAGCCATTTCTCGGTATTGGGCTAATTCTAGCTTTATCGATCCCGCCACTTTCTTCATTGCTTTTGTCTGTGCTGCAGATCCTACTCTAGAAACAGATAAACCAACGTTTACAGCAGGTCTTATACCTTGGTTAAATAACTCTGTTTCAAGAAAAATTTGGCCATCTGTAATTGAAATCACGTTTGTAGGAATATAAGCGGAAACATCGCCAGCTTGTGTTTCAATTATTGGAAGTGCTGTTAGTGAACCACCACCTTTATCATCATTTAATTTTGCAGCCCTTTCAAGTAATCTACTATGTAAATAAAAGACATCACCAGGATATGCTTCTCTGCCTGGTGGTCTTCTCAATAATAAAGACATTTGTCTATATGCAACTGCTTGTTTCGAAAGATCATCATATATTATTAAAGCATGCATACCATTGTCTCGGAAGTATTCACCAATAGTGCAACCTGTATAGGGAGCTAAAAATTGTAAAGGTGCGGAGTCGGATGCCGTCGCAGAAACGACTGTTGTATATTTCATCGCACCTGCATCTTCTAATGTTTTTACTATTTGAGCAACGGTAGATCTTTTTGACCTATAGCGACATAAACACAATATAATTTTTTAGACTCGTCATTCGATTCATTAACAGCTTTTTGATTAATTATTGTGTCAACAGCGACCGCTGTTTTACCTGTTTGTCTATCTCCGATTATCAATTCTCTTTGACCTCGTCCGATTGGAATAAGGCTATCTATAGCCTTCAGACCTGTTTGCATTGGCTCATTGACTGACTTTCTTGGAATTATTCCTGGGGCTTTAACTTCGACTCTTTGTCTTTTTACTTTAGTAGGTAGTGATCCTTTTCCATCTATAGGATTGCCTAATCCATCAACAACTCTTCCTAAAAGTTCTTTTCCAACTGGAACATCAACAATAGATTTAGTTCTTTTAACTATGTCACCTTCTTTAATTTCTCTATCGTCACCGAATATTACTATTCCAACATTATCACTTTCTAAATTTAGTGCCATTCCTTTTGAGCCATCTTTAAACTCAACCATTTCTCCTGCCTGAACATTATCTAGTCCGTATACTCTTGCTATACCGTCACCAACAGATAGTACCTTGCCAACCTCTGAAATTTCAGCTTTTTCACTGAAATTTTTAATTTGTTCTTTTAGTAATTTAGTTACTTCTGAGGGATTTATTTCCATTTTAATTTTCCAGCATCAATTTTTCGTATTTTCTTAATTTATTCTTAATCGAAGAATCTATCATTAAACTACCAATTTGAATTTTAAAACCACCAATCAAACTTTCATCTATTTTATAATTCAAATTGATTGAGGAGTTTAAAACCGATGAAAGCTCTCCATTCAATTTTTTTATTTCATTTTCTGATAGCTTTTTTGATGATATTATTGAAGCAGAAACTTCTTTATTTTCAATTGATACTAATTTGATAAAATTATCAATAATTCTTTCTAAAAAAAATATTCTTCTTTTCTTAACTAATAAATTCAAAAAGTTTTCTAAATTTTTTGGGGCCTGTAACATTCCAGATATTTTTTTTAAAACCAAAGATTGTTCTTGAATATTTTTAGTAGGATTTTGAATGAAATTTTTGAAATCCTTATTTTCTCTATATATTTTTAAAAGTGTTATTAACTTCTCATTAACGACTTTTAATTCAGAATTCTCTTTTGATACTTCAAACAAAGCAAGCGCGTATCTGCCAGCGGTCTCAGATGAGAATGATTTATTTGTAGTCAATTTAATACCTATAAGAGTTCTAGATTAAAAATTGTTTCGTACCATATGAAATAATCGTCTTCAAGGTGCTTTACTGTAATTTAAACAAAATTAACTGGGTCAACATCAACCGTGAGTTTAATTTTAGGGGAGATTTTGAGGCTATCCAAGCATTTCTCAAGAAGCTCTTTATTTTCTTTTCTTTGGTCGGTTTTTATTAACAATCTGGTTCTAAAATTTTTTCTCACTTTATGTAATGGAGAGTCGACTGGTCCTAAAATTTCTAAATTGGTTTTTTTCAAAATTTCATTTTTTATTTCTTGAGCTCCCCTGAAACTATTCTCTTTAATTTTTGACGATACAATAATCGATATAAGTTTTTTAAATGGAGGTAAATTATTTTTTTTTCTAATCTTAAGTTCATTTTCTAAGAAATCAGTTGGATTATTTTTAACTAAATCTTGAAGTATTTCATTTGTAGGAGTAATTGTTTGATAAATTATTTGCGAGTCTGATTCAAATCTTCCTGCTCTACCACTTAATTGATTATATAATTGTATATTTTTTCTGTTGATCTTAAATCAAAACCTCTTCCAGAGAAATCTGCATCTACAACTACGATGCAGTTTAATTTTGGAAAATTAAAACCTTTTGAAATCATTTGAGTCGCAACTAAAATATTAATTTTATTTTTTTCAATTTCTCTTAACATTTCAATATTAGTTTTATTCTGAGTTAAATAATCGCTGGAAATAATCTTTATTTTTTTATTGGGAAATTTTTTTTTAACTTCTTCAAATATTTTTTCTACTCCTGGGTTAAACATTTTAAAATCACACGAATTTTTTTTATTTCTACAATGTCTTTTTATTTGAGCGGAATGACCACAGTAATGACAAAAAATTTTTTCTGAATATTTATGATAAGTTAAATAAATTGAACAGTTTGGACAAGTATGTTTAAAACCACAATTTTTACAAATTAAAAAAGTTGAATATCCTCGTCTATTTAAAAAAAATAACACTTGATTTTTTTTTTTTAAATATTCCTCAACTATTTTTTGTGTTTCCTCTGCAATAAAATTGTTTTTAATTTTATTTAAATTAAGATTAATAATTTTTGATTTAGGGAATGGGAAATTTTTATATCTTTTTTTTAAAGATGTAATGTTATATTTTTTCCTTTTGATATTATAAAAAGTTTCAAGTGATGGTATTGAAGTAACTAGGTAAATTGGAATATTTTCAAAAGAAGCTCGCACGATACCCATATCTCTAGCATTATAAATTAAGCTTTCCTCTTGCTTGTAAGAAGTATCATGCTCTTCATCAATAATTATTAATCCAAGTTTAGAAAAAGGTAAAAGTAAAGAAGATCTTGCTCCTATTACGAGTTTAATTTTATTTTTTATAACCCCTTGCCAAATTTTTCTTTTAGTTTTTGGAGTAACTTTTGAATGCCAAATGCACGGTTCAAATCCGAAAAAATCGCTAAATCTTTCCCTAAATTGGTTGGTCAAAAATATTTCTGGGAGCATAACAAGAACTTGTTTGTTAGTTTTAAGAACTTTTTTTATTTTTTCAAAATAAACTAATGTTTTCCCTGACCCTGTTACACCTTGAAGAACAGAAACACTAAAATTGTTTCCAAATCTTTCTAGATCACTTAGTGATTTTTTCTGATCGTGATTCAACTCAAACAGTTTTCCCTTATTTAAAATTTTTGACTCTTTATAAGAACTTTCTTCTTTAAAAAGACTTTTTTTATTACTAATACACATTTTTAAAACAAGGCCTTTTGAAACAAGATTATAACTCGAAAACCAGTTGATAAAATGAACCAAGTTTTCATTAATTGATAAATTTTCAAATCTTTTTTTTACTAGCTTGATCTTAAATTTTTTTGATGTTGTTTGTTGTTTGTTCCAAACCACACCTATTTCTGTTTTATTTCCGAACGGAACTTCAACGATATCCCCGATTGACAAAGATTTAATGTTTCCTTTTCCATAAGTTAACGGATAATTGAATATTTTAGGTAATAGGACCGGTATATCCATAAGATACGATTTTAAATATATTTATTATAATTAAAAATGAATTGGTCTTTTATCAACAGCTAACGCCGCCTCTTTAATTGCCTCTGTGTGTGTTGGATGAGCATGACATGTTCTAGCTATATCTTCTGAACTTGCTCCAAACTCCATAGCTATAGCCATTTCAGCTATCATATCCCCACTATGAGGACCAATAATATGAACACCTAAAACTTTGTCCGTTTCAGAGTTTGCTAATATTTTAACAAAACCCTCAGTTTCATTATTCACTTTTGCTCTGGAGTTGGCTAAAAAAGGAAATTTACCAATTTTGTAATTAATATTTTCCTTTTTTAATTCTTCCTCAGTTTTGCCTACAGCTGCAACTTCTGGTGAAGTATATATCACTCCAGGTATCACATCGTAATTAACATGGCCTGCTTGTCCAGCCAAAATTTCAGCTACAGCTATTCCCTCTTCCTCTGCTTTGTGAGCTAACATCGGTCCTTTTATTACATCTCCAATTGCAAAAATATTTTTTACATTTGTTTGTAATTTAGTATTAACTTCTACCCTGCCTTTTAAGTCTGTTTTAACTCCAGCTTTATCTAAGTGTAATCCACTGGTAAAAGGTTTTCTACCGACTGAAATCAAAACCTTTTCTGAAATAATTTCTTTTTTTGCTTTACTTAAAATATCTTCATAATTTACATTAACGTTTGTTCCACTTTTTTTAACACTTAACACCTTTGAATTAAGTTTAAACTCTATTCCTTGTTTCGATAATATCTTTTTAAATTCATTAGAAATTTCTCTATCCATACCAGGAGTGATATGGTCAAGATATTCTAAAACTGTAACTTTTGATCCTAGTCTTGACCAAACTGAGCCCATTTCCAAACCAATGTAGCCTCCGCCTATAACAATCATGGACTTTGGAACTTTTTCAAGAGAAAGAGCGCCTGTTGATGAAATAATGTTTTTTTCATCAATATTCACGCCAGGAATATTTGTGTGCATTGAACCCGTTGCTATAACAATATTTTTGGATTTGTAAGTTTTTTTTTCTTTTTCATTTGAAACTTGTATCTCATTTTTATTTTTAAACTCACCTTTTCCTTTCAAATATGTAACTTTATTTTTTTTAAAAAGAAATTCTACTCCTTTAGTAAGTATTTGAACTGATTTATCTTTGTTAGACATCATTTTTTTTACATTTAATTTCAAATCACTTATTTCGATTCCCTGTAAGTTAAAATCGTTTTTTGCTTTAGCATAATTTTCAGAAAGATTAAGGAGACTTTTAGATGGTATACAACCTACATTGAGACACGTTCCACCTAAAGTTCCTCTACTTTCTACGCAGGCAGTTTTAAGACCAAGTTGTGCGGCTCTAATAGCGCATACATATCCACCTGGGCCTCCACCAATAACTATTAAATCAAATTCATTTTCCATTTTTATAGGTTTAAAAATAATCTTTTTGGTTGTTCAAGAGAGTCTTTAATAATTTTTAAAAAGGAAACTGCCTCTTTGCCATCAATAATTCTATGGTCATAAGACAAAGCTAAATACATTATTGGCCTAACAATAACGTTACCATCCTTTACAATTGGTCTCTCTACAATGTTGTGCATACCTAGAACTGCAGATTGGGGTGGATTTAAAATAGGAGTTGATAACATCGAACCGTAAATCCCCCCGTTTGTTATCGTAAATGTTCCACCTTGCAAATCGTCTATTGTAATTTTTCCGTCTCTAGCTTTTTGGCTCAGATCTCCAATATTTTTCTCAATTTCTGCGAACGACATTTCATCCGAATTTCTCAAGACTGGAACGACCAAACCTCTCTCGGTGCCAACTGCAATACTTATATTGTAATAATTTTTATAGACTATTTCTTCCCCTTGAATTTCTGCGTTTATCGCTGGATAATTTTTAAGACCTAATACGCAAGCTTTTACAAAAAATGACATGAAACCAAGTTTTACTCCATATTTTTTTTGAAACTCTTCCTTATAATTGTTTCTCATTAAAATTACTTCATTCATATCAACTTCATTAAAAGTCGTAAGCATTGCAGCTGTTTGTTGAGCTTCTTTTAATCTTTTTGCAATAGTCGCTCTCAACCTTGTCATTTTAATTCTTTCCTCTGGACCATGAAGTCTTCGTCTTTCTGAGGTTTGAGGTTTGGTTCCCATAAGATTCATTATATCTTCCTTGAGCACTAATCCATTTTTTCCAGTTCCTTCTACTTCTTCTAAATTTATATTCGACTCGGAGGCCATCTTCCTTGCAGATGGTGTTGCACCTTTTTGATTACTTGGAATCTTTTTTTCTTTATGGATTTGATCAAGTACAAGAGGTTTTGCTTCGTGAATAATTTTCTCATTTTTTTCCTCAATATTGTTAAGAACTAAAGGGGCTTCCTTTATAACTTCTTTTTGACTGTGTTCTTTTATATTTTTTGGTGGAGTATACTTTTTTTCTGCGCTTGATTCTTTTGGCTTAGCTACAGTATCTTTTTTTGATATTGTTCCTAACAAAGATCCTACGTTTACAGTTTCACCTTCTTTAACACTTATCTTTTCTAAAATTCCTGATGAAGGAGATGGAACTTCGACATTTACTTTGTCTGTCTCCAACTCTACAAGTGGTTCGTCTGAAGATACTTTCTCTCCCTGACTTTTTAACCATTTTGAAACAGTTGCCTCTGTAACTGACTCACCTAAAGTTGGAACTACAATTTTATCTGACATTA